>JBBIIL010000087.1:0-10492 GCA_037446495.1 Chloroflexota bacterium
CGACCTGGGCGAGGAGGGCAGCGAGCCCGGCGAAGACGAACGCGAGCGCGCCGAGGGAGGCCGCGTAGAGGACCGACCGGGTGGCCGGGACGCCGAAGGCGGTGAGCCCGAGCGCGAACGCGGCCGTGGTGACGGCGATGGCGGCGGACGCGAGCGTGAGCCCCGCGAGCACCGGGACCTCGCGACCGACCCGCCCCGCGAGGAGTGCCTCGAGCCGCCCGGACTCCTCCGCGGTCCGGGTCGCGAGCGCGACCAGGCTGATCCCGAGCAAGGGGAGGAGGAAGGCCGCGAGGAACCCGAACTCGTCGGCGATGATGCCGCCGAGGCTGTCGATCCCCTCGACCCGGCCATTGATCGCGACGAGGGCGTCGCCGGCGGTGGCGGCATGGGCGTAACTTTGGATCTTCTCGGGGGTAGGGTAGAGGCCGGCGATGGACCCGGCCGTCCCGACCATCATCGCGATGAGCGCGAGCACCCAGACGAGCGTGCCGCGGCGGTGGGTCCGCCACTCGACGCCGAGCATCGCCCGCAGGCCGGCCGCCCTCATCGGGGCGCCTCCACGGGCTCGCCGAGCTCGGTGGCGTCGAGTGGCGCCGCGTCTCCGTAGGTGCGCAGGAAGAGCGCGTCCAGGCTCGGCGGCGTGACCGTGAGGGTGTGGATCAGTGCGGCGTGCAGCAGGCCGACGACCTCGTCGACGTGCTCGGCGTCGATGGTGAACCGGCTGTCGACACGGCCGTCGAGCCGCTCGGACGCGTACTCCGCGACCCCAGCCGCGTCCTCCAGTCCGTCCGGGGCGTCGACCGTCACGGCGTGGACGTGGGTGCGGGTGTGGCGCCGCAGGTCCGCGAGGGAGCCGCTGGTCACGGTGCGGCCCCGGCGGATGATCGTCACCCGGTCGGCGAGGGCCTCGACCTCGTCGAGGATGTGGCTCGACAGGAGGATCGTGCAGCCTTCCCTGCGCCGCTCGCGGACGACCTCCTGGAAGGCCTGCTCCATGAGCGGGTCGAGCCCCGACGTGGGCTCGTCGAGGACGAGCAGGTCGGCGTCGGCGGCGAGGGCGGCGATGAGCGCGACCTTCTGCCGGTTTCCCTTCGAGTAGTCGCGGACCCGCTTGGTCGGGTCGAGGTCGAACCGCTCGATGAGCGCCGCCCGGCGTGCCTCATTGAGCCCGCCGTGTGTCGCGCCGAGGACGTCGAGACACTGGCCGCCGGTCAGGCCCGACCAGAGCGCGACCTCGCCCGCGACGTACGCGAGCCGGTCGTGGAGCGCCGCGGCCTGGCGCCACGGGTCGCCGCCGAAGAGCTCCGCGTGGCCGCCGCTGGCGCGGATGAGGCCGAGGACGATCCGGATCGTCGTCGACTTCCACTCGAGGACGCCCCAGCCGAGGGTCGGGTACTCGCCCCCACGACGCCACCTCGCGCAGGTGCGCGTACCGGGACGGGCGCGTCTCGGGGGCCGCGGTGGGTTGGCGGACCGCCTGCACGAGGCGGATGCCCATGCGCTGGCGCGCGGCGGGCGTCAGGCCGAGCTCGCCCTCGAGCCGCCCGATGGACGCCTCGAGCCGGAGCGCGTGGTCGGCGAGCGGGTTGACGCGGATCTGGCCGGTGGATCCCTTGACGACGAGCGCCCTGGCCACGACCTCCATCGAGCGCGCGTGCTCGTCGTACATCCCGAACAGGCGCCGGATCGCGGGCGCGTCGACCTCGGCCGCGAGGGTGGCCACCTCCGAGCGCCAGTAGGCGCGCCAGGCGGCGCGGGTCTGCGGCCGCCACTCGGCGCTCGCCGGCGGGACGCGCGTGGGCCGCGGGTCCACGGGCTCGGCGGGCCTCGGCTGGGCCTTGGCGCGGTGGCCGAGCAGCGCCTCGGGGTCCTTGGGGAGCGGGCCGCGCCTACCCACGGGTCGCGCTCACATCACGCTTGACAATATGGCCGATAGCGTGTAGATTACGGACACACCGAGCGACACGGAAGGAGCCACCAGGATGACGAGCGAGACGATCACCGAGAAGCCGGTCCATCGGCACGACCTCGGCATCACGATCAGCGCGGGCGACCTGGAGGCGGGGCAGCTCGCGGCGCTGCGCGCGATCCTCGAGCGGGAGGTCGGGGCACTCGTCGAGCGCGTGAACGCCGAGACGGCAGCGGTGACCGGCACCGAGGTCGGCTGGTACGTCAGCTACGACGGCAGCCGCGAGTGCGGCGAGCACTGACCCATGCTCACGCTCGCCGAGGCGGCCCTCCGGCTCGGGCGGTCGCCCTCGACTCTCCGGCACCAGGTCAAGGCCGGCCGTCTGCGCGCCCGGCTCGTGGGCAAGACGTGGGTCGTCTCCGAGCGGGAGGTCGAGCGCTACCGCGCGGACAGCCTCGGCAAGCCCGGCCGCCCTAGCCACCGGCCCGCTCCGCCTTCCGGCCGGTGAAGGCCTCCCAGCGCTCGACGATGACGTCGCAGTAGGGCGGGTCGATCTCCATCAGGTAGCCGCGGCGCCCGGTCTGCTCGGCCGCGATCAGCGTGGAGCCGGAACCGCCGAACAGGTCGAGCACCGCCTCGCCCGGGCGCGAGGAGTACTCGATCGCGCGCCGCGCGAGCTCGACCGGCTTCTCGGTCAGGTGGACCATGGCGTTCGGGCTGACCTTCTTGACCGGCCACACGTCCTGCGCGTTGGGCGGGCCGAAGAAGCGGTGGGCGGCGCCCTCGCGCCAGCCGTAGAAGCACCACTCGTGGTTGCCCATGAAGTCCTTGCGCGTGAGGACCGGGTGCTCCTTGACCCAGATGACCGCCTGGGAGAAGTACAGGCCGTGGGCGCGGAAGGCGGGCGGGTAGCTCGCGACGTTCGCGTAGCCGCCCCAGACGTAGAAGCCGGCGCCCGGCGACATCACCCGGGCGGCGTTCCCGAACCACGCGTCGAGCAGCGCCGCGAAGGTCTCGTCGGACACGAAGTCGTTCTCGAGCGGGCGGTCCTTGGGGCGCATCTTGCGGGTCGTCGGAGCCGCCTTCTCCGGGTGCCGGGCGAGGTCGAGCGCCTGGTGGTGGGTGGCGGGCGCGCTGAACGACGAGAGGCCCGCGGCGATCGCGTTGTTGCTGCGTGGCTCGACCTTCACGTTGTAGGGCGGGTCGGTGTTGAGGAGAGCGATGGCCGCGCCGTCGAGCAGGCGGTCGAGGTCGTCGCGGCTGCCCGAGTCCCCGCACAGCAGGCGGTGGTCCCCGAGCACCCAGATGTCGCCCCGCTTCGTCGTCGCTTCGTCGGGCGGCTCGGGCACGTCGTCGGGGTCGGTCAGCCCGGGCTTCTCGATCTGGCTGGCGAGGTCCGCCAGGAGTGCCGCCAGCCCCTCGTCGTCGACCGCGACCTCGGCGAGCAGCTCGCGCAGGCGCTCGTCGTCCTGGTCGGCCATGGCCGCGATCGGGTCGAGGGTCGCGAGGACCAGGGCCTCCTCCTCGGGCGAGAGGTCGACGTACAGCGCGGGGACCGAGGGCTCGTTGCGGGAGAGCGCCTCCTCGATCCGCGCGTGGCCGTCCACGACGTTCCCGGTCGTGCGGTTGACGATCACCTGCTGGACCCAGCCGACCGTGTCGAGGGCGCCCCGGAGCGCCTTCCGCTGGGCGGCCGGGTGCGTGCGCCAGTTGCGCGGGTTGGCGGCGAGCTCGCCGGGCGCCTCCTCGCCGGACCCGAGGATGCGGTTGCGCCACCTCCCGAGCGGGCGCGCCGGGGCGGGCGCGGTGGTCGTGGTGGCCACGCGCGGGCTCACCGCGGCACGTAGGCGATCGTGGGCGCCCGTGGGCCGTCCTCGCGGGACTCGCCATCGGTCTCCGAAAAAACGCGGAAACCCGGGCGGACCCCGGATTGCCGGGCGCGGGTCAACGCCCCTGGCGTGCCGTCCGGGATGCCTCCCCACCCCCTGTCCTTCGCGCGCTCGTTGCAGGACCGGCACGAGGCGACCCACCCTGCCGAGGAGTCGCCGTCCACCCGATGGGCGGCGACCATCCCGGCCGCCTCCCGGAGGACGGTGCCGCACCCGTATGCGCAGGGCAGGGGCAGCATCGAGACGAGCACTCGCCGGGCTGCCTGGTGGTCGTACCCGTACCCTCGACTGGCAGTCGTCCCGCGCCGGCGCTCGCACGCCTTGCACGGCGTGCCCGACAGGACGCGGGCGGGCGGGTGCCCGTTGTCGCAGGTGCGGATCACGCGCTCGTCTGCTTCGCTGCAAGGCGCGCCGCTGCGGCGCCGCCCTTCGCGACCTGAAGGCCGTCGTTGGCGGCGACCAGGGCGAGCACGGCGAACACGGCGCCGTTGAGCGCCGCCACCTGGTCGCCCGTGAGCGACACGATGTTCGCGAGGACGACCGCGTTGAGGACCGCCGCCACGGCGCCGGTCCAGAGGGTGAGCGAGCGGCCGAGGATCACAGGCGTCTCCTCACTTCACCCGGACGACGTCGCCGGGGTGGATCAGGCCGGGGTTGGCGCGGTACCTCGCGTTCTCGGGAAAGGCGAGGAGGGCGGCGAGGGTCAGCCCGTGCATCGAGGCGATGCCACTCAAGGTGTCGCCCGCCTTCACGGTCACGGTCGTGATCGGCGGGCGCAGAATCGCGTTCGCCCGGTCGATCACGCGCCGCATGTACGCCTCGCGCGTCGAAGCGGGCCAGGGGTCGGAGGCCCTGCTCACGCTGTTGACGTCGGCGTGGGCCAGGACGTGCGCCCGGTCCACCGGGATGCCGGTGGCTCTGTGCGCGGCGGCGAGCAGCTGGGCGACGGCCTCGAACTGCGCCGCGGTGAACGGCTGCGGCCCGGCGCCGCAGACCTCGACCGACTCGAAGACGAGCTCGTTGAAGTTGACCCCGGCGACCATGTGCGCCTGCGCCAGGGCGTCCGGGTGCGCCACGTCGCCCTGCGACCACGCGGCGTACTTGAGCGGGTCGACGGCCCGGACGACGGTGCCGTCCTTGCCGACGTAGGCGGTGGCGCTCGGGCCCATCGACCTCGCCCGGTTGGCGTAGTCGCGCTCGTCCATCGGCCCCGCCTTGGCGTTGGCCGTCTGGTGGAGGACGGCGAGGACAGTCGGCTTGCGCCGGCGGGCTGCGCCGCGGGTCGGGTAGCCGTAGGCCCTGTTGGTCAGCGGCGCGGTGATCATCAGACCCTCTTCACGGCAGGCTCGGGTTCATGGCCCTGCCGACCGCGGCGAGGACCTGCAGCGCGACGGCGATGAGGCTGATGAGCGACGCGCCGAGCGCCCAGCGGGCGAGGACGAGCGCGCCGTCGGCGCGGTTCTGCCAGGCGAGCATCCGGTCGAGGTCCCGGTCGTGCCCGTCGAGGCGGGCGTAGATGGAATCGGCGCTGCGCTGCATGGCCGCCCGGCGCTCGACGCCGAGCGCCTGGTCCCGCGCGATGGCGTCGACCGCTGCCTTGAGCCCCCGGATGTCCTCCCGCATCTCGAGCAGCAGCTCGCGCTGCGTGATGCCCGTGGACGCGGGCTCGTCGCCGCTCACGGGGCGGTGACGGCGCGGGCGTACCCGGGGTCGCAACAGGCCTGGGGGCCCGGGAGCCGGTGTGGATCGGACCAGCGCGCCGTCATGCCCCGAATCGTGACCGGGGCGGGCCTCGGTTCCTAGCTGGCCGATTGGGCCATGCGTCGGCAGGCCGGAGGCCTCTTGCGCGGCCTGTCGGCGACCGCCATCGTGACCCCCGATCGCGGGGAGCGATGACGCGCGGCCCGCACACCAGCCGCCTCGGGCCGCGCCGAGCCACCGGCGGCGCCTTGGCCCCGCGAGCGCGGCGTCCCGAGGGGAGCGTGCCATGCGCGTCCGCATCCTGGCGTGTGTCGTCTCGGTCCTGTTCCTGGTCGGCGGGCTCGCCGCGCCAGGGGTGCGGGCGGACACCCCGACGGGCACCCTGATCACCGGCGTGACCTGGGTCTCCTCGACCCAGGACGGCGACCCGGTCAACCACCCGGGGACGGCGGCGGTCGACGGCAACCCGGCGACGTGGTGGGCCGGCGCGCCGCTCGACTTCGGCGGGGGCAACTTCGCCTCGGCCACCCTCACGGTCGACCTCGGCAAGGACTACGTCGTGTCGGGCGTCGAGGTGCTCCTCGCCGGGCAGCAGGACGAGCCGGTCTCGGTCTGGAGCTTCCAGGACGACATGACCTGGAACGGCCGCATCGCGTACTTCCTCGGGCTCCCCGGGGTCGACGGCTACCTCGCGCAGGCGGCGGTCGCGGACCAGTCGTTCCAGACGCGGTACGTCATGGTGGCCCTCGAGGAAGCGAACGGCTATGGCTCTCCGATGGGCGTCTACGAGCTCCGCGTCTACGCCAGGGCCGAGTACAGCTTCAGCGGCTTCTTCGCCCCGGTCGACGACCCGCCGGTCGTCAACACGGGCAAGGCCGGGAGGACGTACCCGCTCAAGTTCCACCCCCGAGACGCGTCGGGCGCGCTCGTGACGAGCCTGGCCGCGGTCTCCTCCATCAGGTACGCGGCGGTCTCGGCGGGCGCCTTCACCGGCGACCCGGCCGACGCGCTGGACGCGACCGCCACGGGCGGCACGTCGCTGCGCTACGACGCGTCTTCGAAGCAGTTCCACTACAACTGGGCGACCCCCGGGAAGGGCTCGTACGTCCTGACCGTCACGCTCGCCGACGGCAGCGCGCACAGCGCGTACTTCACGCTCAGGTAGCCCGCACGGCGCACCGCGAGGGCCGCGTCCCCGCCCGGGAGCGGCCCTCGCGTCGTCCTCAGCCCGGAGCCGGCCTCGCGGCCGCCGAGTCAACGGCGCGGGCGTACCCGGGGTCGCAACAGGCCTGGGGGCCCGGGAGCCGGTGTGGATCGGACCAGCGCGCCGTCATGGCGTAAGCGTGCGGGCAGTGGCGGGCGGATGACTACTTGGCCGTTTGGGCCATGCGTTCGCCCGGCGGCGCCGGGTGCGCAACGCGCGGAGGCGCGAGGGGAGGGGCGCTAAGTTGCTTGCCGCCTCGCGAGGGGGGCCAAGCCGAGGCGGAGCCGCACCCTCTGCAGGTTGGAACCTATCCCAGTCAGACGGGTCGCTTCGTCTCGGATGTCGCTGTCAGAGTCATAGACCAGCGACCACGGATCGTCGAGGCAGACGGCGGCGAGTTCATCGACGACGTCTCCTGCGGCCCCGTGTGTCGATCGCAGGGCGCCGCGAAACTTCTCGTACCTCTCGGGGGTTCCGTAGACCTTGTACTCGGCGCTTCCTGATGCGTCGCGACCCAGAGCAACGCAATAGCGCTCAAAGTCATCGCCAGCGAGGTGGGCAGCGTACCAGGGCGCGAAGTCGACCGCGCCGAGGGCATCGATGTATAGGAGCGAGACCCCCATTGCCTGAAGGCGTCTGACGAGCGGCAATGCGCGCTCTGCCCACGCCGGCCTGAGCTGTTCAACTTCGGCCGTGTGTTGCGCGGAGCGCCTCTCGCCCTCCAGCAGCGCCAGTTCGACCATGGGGCCATCTGGCTTGGAGGCGGGGGCTCGGCCGTCGCCCGTCGTGCCCTCGCTGTCGGAGGCCGTCGAGGTGGGCGTCTCAGCCTCCTTCTGGCCCTCGTCCACGTCCGGCGTGACAGGATGTTGCGCGCCATCGTCACGAGCCAAGACCTCGTCAATCAGACCCTTTGCGGCCGCGACGTTGAGATGCAGCTCATTAGTGAGGTTGAGCATCCATTCCAGCTCTTGATCAGCCCGTTGCCGCCTTGCCTCGTCGATCAACTGCGATAGCTCGGGTTCCTGGTCCGTTCGGAACGGCGGCCTGCGGTCGGGCGGCCAGGGCAGGGCACTCGTATGGAAGGCGTACGCTCCGCGGATGGAGAGGACGCTGATGAGGTCGAGCGCATCAACGGAGGCGGTCCCCGTGACGAAGTCACGGGCCTGTGCCCCGGACAGGCCCCGCAGTCCTGCGTTGAACTCGGCGTGCCGCTGCTCGCGGTCGATCGCGGCGACCAGCCCTTCCACGTACGGGGCACGCGGCTCGCTCAGTGCGTAGATCTCCGGCGAAAGCTCGCCGACCCGAACGACCAAGGTCGTTTCGTCCTCGGCCGCCGCCGATAGGAGTGCCCTGAGACGAGTCTCCCGACTTGAGGTTCGGCCCAAGAAGACGATGCGGCCCGACGTTACGACGAGGGAGCCTGTGTCGGCTTCGCGCCGTCGAGCCACGGCGATGCCAGTCTCGGAGCTCCAACCGCCTGCGCGGAGCGCACCACGGTCTCCCCAGAGGACGCCGCCTCCGTACGTTCCATGCGCTGCCGTTGGCTCGTATGGCTCGAACCGGGTCGCCTCCACGATGTAGTAAGCGGTCTCGCCGGGCATCAGCCGCACCGGGATGGGTCCACTGATCGGCTTTGGCAGATTGCCAGCGAGCCCGATGCGCCAGGTGTCGGTGGTGGTCTTGATTCGGCCGGCGAGCGCGTCGTCCGACCAGCCAAGCTCCGCGTTCATGGCCATCAGGCGCGAGACCGCCGGCCACTCTGCAGCCCCCAAGTCGCCACCGGGCGCTCGCGGCAATGCCTGGTATACCGCAAACTCCTCCGCCAACGCGGTCCTCGCGACGTCCTGCGCACGCCCGCGAGCACCGGCTATCGAGGCCATCATGAGCGTTCGAAAGAGCTCAGCCGCCTCTGGCGGGGGGCCTTTGGTGAACGTCACGCCGTGTCCCCGGAAGCGAGCGAGCGCTGCAGCGAAGGCGGAGATCGCGCTTCTGGCCGCCTGGTCCTCCGCGTGCCGCTTCGCCTGCGCACAAGCGTCACAAAGGGTCGAGCGAGCGAAGACGCTCAGGTGCTTTCCGCATGTGGCGCACAACGTCATGTCTGGCAGCTCGACCTCACTACTGGCCGACTGCACGTCAGCGAAGTGGATCAGCAAGGATCTTAGCCCGCGCAAGCGAGGAATGGTCGTCGACACTCCTTGGCTCGGGTCCATCCGCGTGGTCCCCACGCGCGGGCTCCGGCAGCCGCGGCCCGAGGATCCACGCCAGCTGCGCCGTCGTCCCCGCGCCGCACTTGGAACGCGCGTTCGCTAGGTGGTGCTTGACGGTCGAGTGCGACAGCCCGAGCCGGTGGGCCGCCGCCTTCTCGGAGCCCGCCTCCAGGACGGCGGCGACGACCAGCACCTCGCGGTCGGTGGCGCGTCCGGCGGGGCGGGACGGCCGGCGCGTCACGCGCTGCGGACCAGTTCGACTGGAGACGCAGGCGCACGCGGCGTAGCGTTGACCATCAGAAAGCGCAGCGATCGCTGAGTTAGGGAGGGGCTACCCCTCTCGCCCCGACCAGTCTTACGCACTTTCCCCATCTGGCCTAGGCCGACGATCCGCGTGTCGGCGTGTCCGCCGACTCGCGCCGAGGGCCGAGCGACAGGACCAGCGTTCCGTCGGCGCGGTCCGCCGCGCCTGCATCCGGCCGAGGTCGAGGCCGTAGCGTCGAGGCGGTCGAGGATGGGGTCGGCGCTCCGCCGCTGGCCGGGCCCGCCGCTCGACGCCTGCCGCCTGGTCCCGCGCGATCGCGTCGACGGTGGCATTGAGCCCCTTGATGTCCTCCTGCATCTCCATCAGCGGCTCGCGCTGCGTGGGGCCCATCGCGTCGTCGCTCACGGCCGCCCCGTCAGGCGGTGCCATCGCATCGCGAGCCGTGGCGGGGGAGGAAGTGCCGCCCGTTGCCCGGGGCGGCGTCGGGGGCGACCCAGACGGACAGAGCCGGTCGCCGCAGTCGAGTGGGGCGGGAGCCCGCCGCGGGGGAGACGGCGGGCCCGTGTGCCCGGGCTTCAACCGGGCGCGCGCCTTCGGATGCCGTGTTGGGTGCCACGCGACGATTGTCGGGCTCGGTGACGCGGAGCGGGATCGGTCAGTTGACCGAGGCCGGACGGCCGGGCAAGGAGACCAGGGACTTCGTTCGCCCGCGGGTGTTGAGAGGCGCCCGCCTCATGCGGGCACGACCTCCGTCAGAGACTCGAGGCCCTGCGTTCGCGGTCAGCAACCTCGCGGGCCAGCCGCTGCTGCCATGGGCAGTCTTCGATGAGGCGGTCGCCGTGCTCGAGCGGAATGGCGGGCGGGCGAGCCGCGGCGACGCGATGAACTGCCGGCCGGGCGACGAGGGCCTCCCCCTGGACTCAGTCGAGGGCCACATCGCCGCGAGTATCTACGGCCGCCGAGTCGGCGACTCGGTCTTCCGGCGGATCACCCCGGTCGCCTGCATCCTCGTCTGGGCGGGCATCTGTGCCCACCGACCGGGCGAGCTTTTGTTCCGGGACGACTGACTCGGGACGGACAAGGAGTCCTATCCTATAGCTGGCGCTCCCAAGTACTTCGACCGACAGCTGAGCCCGTAGAGGGGTGGGATCGTGTCCATCGCGCACCGTGCGGCCGTTGTCGCTGCAGCCATCCTCCTCGCGGGGTGCGGATCGGCCACGCCGACCGGGCAGCCGACGGCGAGCCCAGCCGGGTCCCCTAGTTGTAGTCCCTCGCGAGGTTGGTGACACTCAGGCGGCCTGGAGCTCTCGGAGCCGG
>JBBIIL010000088.1:0-3685 GCA_037446495.1 Chloroflexota bacterium
AGTGCGAACCCCCGCGGCGCGATCGCGGCCATGCTGCCCGGATCGCCCGCGTACGCGCCCCAGTCGAGCGCGATGTCGAGCGCCCGGGCACCCGCGAGGCCGGCCGCGACGCACGCCCCTACGACGAGCGCGGCACGACGCCGCGAGATGGCCGACGGGCCGATGCCGCCCTGACCGGTCCGTGCCGTCCGCCGGACGCCCGCCGCGGCGAGCAGCCCCCCGACCAGCGCCGCGAGCAGCAGGAAGGTGCCGTAGGCGGGGACGACCACGTCGGTGCCGAGCAGCGAGAGCTGGGCCAGGACGGGGAGCATCGGAGGCCTACCGGCTGACGGTCCAGGCGGCCGTCATGGAGTAGCCCTTGCCTGCGGTCTTCATCGATCCGGCGATGGACGTGCCGCCCGTGACGGTGCCGCTCATCGAGGCCGTGGACCCGCTGCCGGCGTCGAGGTGGAACTTGAGCGCCGTCCCGTCGAAGGTGGCGTTGAGCGCCTGCGGCTTCGGCGTCCCGAGGGACTTGCCGTCCTTGCCCTTGATCGACGCGGTGTCGATGAGGATGGTGGCCGTGCCCTTGCCCGTCTTGTCCAGCTTGATGTCCATGGTGAGCGGCAGCGCCTTGCCCTTCATCGCGTCGAGGATGGCCGCGGTGCAGCCCTGGTCCGCAGCGGTCTTCAGCACTGCGTCGTCCATGGTGAGGTCGGTGACCGTGAACGTGCCGGTCCAGTGCCCGTTGAGCTGGTCGAGGCTCCACCAGTCCGCCTGGTAGGGCGTCTGGCCCTGCTCATCCCACATGAACCCGCGCGGGTCGCCCGCGTCGGGGCGGATCAGGTGCATCGCCGCGACCGCGTCGGCGAGCGGCTGGAGGCGGCCCTCCTCGTCGATGGCGTAGACCTTGCCGCCGATCGCCACCTCGCCCCAGGCGTGCGGCGAGTCCTTGTCGCCGGCGTAGCCGAACACCGCCTTGGCGGGATAGCCGGCCGCCCGGAAGACCGACACCATCGCATTGGTGACGTCGGTGCAGTCGCCCTTCAGGCCGTTCTTGCCGAGGTAGTCGCCGGGCTGCTGCCAGTTGGTGTTCGCCCCGGACGAGTACACCTGGGTGCGCGCGACGCCGTCGGGCCCGGTGACCGAGATGAGGTTCTGGCCCGCGCTCGGGTGCTTGTCCAGCCAGGCGGTCAGGGCCTGCTTGTCGGTGATCGGGACGCCGCCAACGGTCGCGCCCTTGGCTGCCGTTGCAACCGTGGCGTCCGCGGGCTGGATCCAGCCCGCGGCCTTCTTCTCCGAGATCGGGTCGACCTTCACGCCCTCCTTCCCATACCACCACTTGATCCCCGCGTGGATGACGAGCCCGACGGCCGTGGCGACGGCGATCGTGGTCAGGATCTCGCCGCCGAACGCGGTCTGCGCCACCGAGACCGTGTGGGACTTCGTGTCCACGGTGCCGCCGATGACCGACCATCGGCTGCCGGTCCAGTACGCGACCGCGAGGGTGGAGTACCCGTCGGGCACGGCGGCCGGGTCGTACGGCACCGACACCGTGACCGGCTTCGCGAACGTCAAGCCGGCCGGCCCGAAGTCGAGCGCCGGCCCGATGGACACGGCCTTCACGGCATCGGCCGCGTGGCGCGCGTAGGGGTTCTGGAAGAAGGGGGCGTCGAGGCGCGTGATCGCGACCTTCGTCGCACCTGACACGGCGCCCGCGGGGACATACAGCGTCGCGCCTCCGCCCGCGAGTGCGCCGCCATCGGTCGTCACCGAGCTGTCGAGCGCGACGGTGCTGGGGACGTCGATCACGGTGGGCGCGTCCACTGGCGTGCCGACGGGGGCGCCGGCGTCGACCGGCGACGTCGCCGCGGCCGCGCCACCGGCCGGGCTCGTCGTGGCGCCGCTTGTCGTCTGCGCGGCGGGCGCGCTGGGCATGGCGCTCTGCGAGCCGGACTGGCCGCCGCCGCAGGCGGCAACCGACGCGATCAGCGCGAGCGCGATCCAGCGGGTGGCACCGGGCCGTTCCGACCATCGAGAGACCATGCGGACGACTCCTTGGGCGTGAGTGGCGCAGCGGGCTGGGTACGAGTCGGCGACCGATGGCGAACCGGCCGACGTGGCGTCCCCTACAGGAGACCGCGCGGCACGGCGCTGGGTAAGGGCCGTTCGTCGCGCGGGTCGGCGGCCGAACGGCGCGGCGTCAGGCCTCGAGCAGGGTTCTCGGATCCGGCCAGGCGGTGAGGCCGATGGAGGCCGCCGCCTCGTCGATCAGCCCGCACAGCGCTTCACGGACGTCGTCGGGCAGGCCCGTCGGCGGCTTCGCGATCATGGCCGCCGCCTTCTCGGCCGCGAGGTCCACGAGGCCTGTCCGGCCCGAGGCGTGCCAGTCGCCCAAGCCGCCGCGGTAGGACAGCAGCGGCTTGACGAAGTCCGAGCGCAGGTACGTGCGGGTGTGCGGCGTGGCGAGGAAGCCGAAGTCGGACTCAAGACCCTCGACGATGGCGTCGAGGCTGAGCGCGTCGGGGTCCCACGCCGGCTGGCGATGGGCGTAGAAGGCGTAGTTGAGGACCTCGTCGTCGATGACCAGCGCCTCGACCGAGCCCGCGACGCCGCTCTGGTTCTCGCCCGGGCCGGACAGGAACCGAGGCCGGGCGGCCAGGCCCAGGATCGCGTTGGCCATGTGCTCATAACCGAACTGGGTGTCCACGACGACCGAGTCCGACGTGGGGCCGTAGCAGTCGCAGGCCAGGCCGTACCGGCGCGCGAGGAGGGTCGCGGCGATCGAGGCCACGCCGGTCTCGGGCGGCCCCGAGGTGACCACTCCCGTGCGCGGGTTGATCGACGACAGCCGCGGCCCGTAGTAGACAGGCGTGCCCGGCGCCACGACCTGTGCCAGCACCACCCCGGCCAGCACCTCGGCGTTCTGCGTGGCGAGCGCCGCGGACATGGAGCCCGGGGCGGTGGTGCCGGCCGCGGGGCAGGGGAGGATTTCGATCGCCACCTGCCCGGCCCGGACCGTGGCGACCAGGGCATCGGTCACCTCGGCGCCCAGCTGGAGCGGGCTCACCGGCGAGAACGCGAGGTCCACGGGGTAGCGCCCGTCAGTGCCGTCGGCGCCTGTCACCGCCATCGCCATCCGGCGCAGGAAGTCGGCCTGGAACGCGAACGAGATGCCCGGGCCGCCGAGCGGCTTGTCGGTCTCGTGGGCGAGCACGAGATACGAGTACAGCGGCTCGAGCTGGTGAGGGACGTCGTCGGGCTGGACGAGCGAGGTCACCGAGTGCAGGTTCGCCATGTGGTGCATGACGCGGGTGAGGTGCGACTGGTCGGCCATCGTGGCGCGGCGGCCAACGCCGGTCTTCGCGTCCACGATGTCGCGGGCGCCGCCCATGTTGTGCACGAAGGTTGGGCCTGCCTCGGCGTCCACGGGGATGGACCGCTTGTCGTCGCGGGCGACCAGCGTGAACTGGGGCCGGCAGGCGGCGACGGCGTCAGCGACGATGGCCGGCGGCATGCGGATCCGGCCGCGGATCCCCGCGGTGCAGCCGGCGCGGAGCAGGACCTCGCGCGCGGCGGGCGACTCGACCTCCACGCCGACGCGTTCCAGGACGCCGAGCGACGTCTGGTGGATGGCCTCGATCGCCTCGTCGGGCCACAGGTCCAGCATGCCGTTCCCCATCGAGTGCCCCTTCCGTCCGCGCCG
>JBBIIL010000088.1:3785-10434 GCA_037446495.1 Chloroflexota bacterium
GCCACCGGCAGCGTCGGGTAGAAGCGGTCCTCGTCGATCACCTCGAGCAGGTTGCCGCGCACCAGCTGCGACCGCAGGTCCTGCTTGACGCGGGCCATCGCGAAGACCACGTTGCGGACCGCAAGGTCGCGCGCGAGCTGCCCCAGCGCCTCGACGGCCGTGGTGTCGAGCTCCACGATCGCCTCCGCGTTGAGCAGGAACCACTCGACCTTGACCGGCTCCCCGTCAACCGCGGCGAGGGCGCGGGACCGGAAGTCGGCGGCATTCGCGAAGCACAGTGGCGCGTCGTAGCGGAACACCACCAGGCCGGGGATCTGCACGGCGTCGGGGTAGTCGGCGATGTTGTGCAGCCCCGCAAGGCCGGGCACGCGCCCGAGGACCGCGGCTGGCGGCCGGGCCACGCGCACGAACACGTCCGCCACGGACAGCGCGATCGCGATCAGGATGCCGGTCAGGACGTCGAACAGGAGCACGCCCACGAGGGCGGCCATCGCGAGCACAAGCTCGGTGGACCGGAAGTTCGCCAGCCGTCGCAGCTCTCCCACGCGCACGAGGTGGAGGCCCGCATACACGACGATGCCGGCCAGGGCGGCCTTGGGGATGAGCGCGACGAGGCCGGGCGCCAGCAGCACGATGACCACCACCGAGGCCGCCGCCACGAGCCCGGCCAGCTGCGTGCGCGCCCGCATGGCGTCGAGGATGGCGGATCGCGAGCCGGACGCCGACAGCGCGAAGCCGCCGGTGAGCCCGGCCGCGAGGTTCGCGGCGCCGAGCGCGAGGAACTCCTGGTTCGCGTCGATCTCCTCGCCGGTCCGTGTCGCGAATGCACGTCCCGTGAGCGTCACCTCGGAGTAGGCAACGAAGGTGACTGCCACCGAGGCGCCCAGCAGGGCCTCGACGTCGGCGATGCTCACCGACGGCAGCGCGATCGACGGCAGGCCCGAGGGCACCGGTCCCACCAGTGACACGCCGCTCCGGTCGAGGTGGAACAGCAGCGCCGCCAGCCCGGCCAGGATCACCGCGATCAGCGTTCCCGGCGCGAGCGGGGCGACCCGCCGGAGGAGCACCAGCCCGACCACCACGGCCAGGCTGAGCCCGAGCACGACGGGCAGCACCTCGTCGAGCCGCGAGGCGAGCTCGATGGCCTTGCCCACGTTGGAGGTGGCGGCGAGGCTCACGCCCGTGAGGGAGCCCAGCTGACCCAGGATCATCACGACCCCCAGGCCCGCCATGTAGCCCAGCAGGATCGGACGCGACAGCATGTCGGCCACGAAGCCAAGGCGCAGGATCCAGGCCGCGACGCACACCAGCCCGACGAGCACCGCCAGCGCCGCCGAGAGCTCGATCCACCTTGCCGGGTCGGCGCCCGCGAGGGGCCCAACCGCCGCGGCGACCATGACGCTGGCGCCCGCCTCGGGGCCAACCGAGAGCAGCCGCGAGGTTCCCAGCAGCGCGTAGAGGACCATCGCCACCACGGCCACCCACAGCGACGTCAGCGGCGGCGACCCGACGATGCTCGCGTAGGCGAGGCACTGCGGGACCAGGTAGGCCGTGACCGTGATGCCCGCCATGACGTCGGATCGCAGCCACGAGCCCTGGTAGCGGCGAAGCTGCTCGAACCCCGTGGCCGCCTTCGGGATCGCATGGGGCTGCGTGTCGGCCTGCACGAAGTGGCGCTCCCTGGGTGTCCCGCGGGAATGGGACGGGTGGCACTGCAGTTGTCGAGGGTGTCGGTGCGATGGTAGGTCCACGCGAGGCTCGCGGTCCGCTGGTACGAGCAGACCGTTCGCCCGCTCCAACCGGCCGACCACCGGTCCGGCAGACCTTCGCGGCTCCGGACACGCAGGTGGCCCCCGGCCGACACGAGCGTTGGCCGGACCGCGAGCCCGCCGTCCCCCCACGCAACCGCAGCGCTGCGCGTGCGTCGTGGCGGGGGCAGGCTCGAGGTCGTCGCCGTCCGCTACGACAGGGGATCCTGACGCCTCAGGACTCCTCTGCCGCCTCCGCCGGCAGCGAGATCATGAAGGAGGCACCGCCCCTGCCGGGCTCGCCGGGCTCGAGGACGAGGTCGCCGCCCATCGCCCGGCAGAGCTCCCGCGAGACGTAGAGGCCGAGGCCGCTGCCCTCGCCCGATGGCCGGTCGGAGCCGCGCTCGAAGCGCCGGAACAGGCGCTCGCGATCCTCTTCCTCCACCCCCGGGCCCTGGTCGGCGATGGTGATCGTGAGCTCGCCGCCCGCCGGGTTGGCAGTCAGGCGCGCCTCGACCGCAGTCCTCCCGCCGTACGAGACGGCGTTGTCGAGGAGCGCCCAGAGCACTTGGTCCAGCTGGTCGGGATCGGCGAGGGCCAGCCAGCCGACAGTCCCGTCCTCGAGCGTGAAGGGGACGTCGGCAGCGCCCAGCGCCTCCCAGGTCCGCCTGACGCGCGGTCCCGCAGCGAACACCTCCTGGCGGGGCCGGAGCGCTCCCGACTCGATCCGGGTCACGGTGAGGAGCTGGCGGACCATGCGCGATAGGCGGTCGGCCTGCTCGGTGATGATCGCGAGTCGCCGGTCGGGCGTCTCGGCCGCGAGTTGCTGCGCGTAGCCGCGGATACTCGCGAGCGGCGTCTGGAGGTTGTGCGACACGCCGCGGAGGAAGTCGTCCTTCGCCGCGTCGAGATCCACGAGCTGGCGGTTCTGACGCTCAACGCGCGCATAGAGCTGCGCGTTGCGCACGGCGGCGGCCACCTCGACAGCGAACAGCTCGAACAGGTCCTGGTCGGAGCGCTCCCAGGGGCGGGTGGCCGGCAGGTGGCCGACGGCGATGCCCTGCGCCTCGCCGTTGGCGATGAGCACGGCGCGCACCGGGATGGGCTCGCCGGGCACGGGTTCCTCGTAGGGGATCTCGCGAGGATCGATCAGCAGCACGTCGCAGTCGATCATGCCGAAGGCGTCGCGCGCGGCACCGGCGGCGCGGACGGCCAGGTGCTCGGGCCGCTCGCCGAGCGTGGTGTTCTCCAGAATGTCCAGAACCCGGCGCAGCTCGCGGCTCCGGCGCCCGAGGTCGCGGGCGAGGCGACTGTGGCTCTCGGCCAGGCGGCTGAGCTCGTCGTCGCCGGCGAGCTCCGGACTCGTGGGCTCCTCGCCCGCGGCTGCGCGCTCGACGGAATCAGCGATCGCTCGCAGCGGCGACGACAGCTCGGACGCGAGCAGGAGCGCGAGCAGCAGGGCGAAGGCGACGGCCACGGCCACGGCGAGGAGAAGGACGCGCGCCATGGTTGCGCCGGGATCGGCGGTGTCCACGAACAGGAGCGTCACGATGCCGAACCCCGCGACGGGCAGGACACCCACGGTGACCAGCGCAACGGTGAGCCGGCCCCGGTACGAGACGCGGCCGGCCCGGTACGGGGGCGGTGAGGGGTCGGGGCGGCGCAGTCCGCTCACACGTGCTCGCCGCTGGCGACGCTCATCAGCCGGTAGCCGATGCCGCGGACCGTGAGCAGATGGACCGGCTTGTTCGGGTCCAGCTCCACCTTCTGGCGCAGGCGGCGCATGGTGACCCAGACGTAGCTCGGGTCCGCGTCCTCGGTGTCGGCCCAGCCGCGGGCGAGGAGCGTCTCGGTCGTCACGGTCTGGCCGAGGTTGGCCGCGAGCGCGTAGAGCAGCCGCGACTCGGTGGGCGTGAGGGAGACCGCACTGCCGCCGACGATCGCCTCGCGGCGGTGCAGCTCGAGCGCGAGGTTGGGGCCCAGGACGAGGCGCTGGCGGGGGACGCGGTCGCCCACCCGGCGAAGGACGCGGGTGATCCTGGCCCGCAGCTCCGGGTAGTGGTACGGCTTGGTGACGTAGTCCTCGGCCACCTCCTCGAGGAGGTCGGCTTTGGAATCGGCGGTGTCGATGGCCGAGAGCACGATGATCGGCAGGTCCGCGCGGGCCTTCACCTCGCGGGCCAGCGTGAGCCCGTCCATGCGCGGCATCAGCATGTCGATGATGAGCAGGTCAGGCCAGGCCACCGCCAGCCGCCGAAGCGCCTCCTCGCCGTCGCGCGCGGTCCAGACGTCGTAGCCGTCGGCGCGCAGCTGGTCGGCGAGGATGACGAGCAGGTTGGGGTCGTCGTCCACGATGAGGATCCGCGGCGCCGAGCCGATCGAGCCGGGTCCCGTGTGCAGCATGGCCGGAGCATAACGGGACGGGTGCCGGTGCCGCGAGAGCGGAGACGGAGGGAGCGGGGCGGAGGAGCGTGCCGATACACTCATCGATCCGATGTCCGAGCTGCCCATCCGCCCCGACGAGCCCCGCCCGGCGGCATTCGAGCCCTGGGATCCGCGCACGGCCGAGGCGGCGCGCGAGCTGGCGCGGCTGATCGACACGGCGCGCCCCGGGACCGTGGCGCACCACGTGGGCAGCTCCGCGGTGCCTGGGATGCCGGGCAAGAACTGCGTCGACCTCGGTGTTGAGGCGGCGCCGGACGAGATCCCGCTCATCGCCGACGCCGTGCGCTCGCTGGGGTTCGCGCCGCAGACCTCCATCGGCGCCTTTCCGCCGGCACGGCCCCTGTTCCTGGGCACCGTCCACCACGGTGGGGCGACGTTCCCCGTGCACCTCCATGTGATGCCGCCGGGGCGCGGCGAGCTGGCCGAGCAGCTGGGCTTCCGCGATGCGCTGCGCGCCGATCCCGCACTGCGGGACGCCTACGCGGCCGAGAAGCGGCGGATCGTCGAGGCGGTGGCCGAGGCGGAGGGCGCGCGAGCCCGGCCCGTCGCGCTCGACTACACGATCCAGAAGGCCGGGTTCGTCGAGGCGGCCCTCTATGACCTGGGCCTTCGGCGTCCGCCCGCGGACCTCGGCGGCCCCATCGCGCCCGGCGCAACCATCGGCTTCCTGGGCGGCGGCCAGCTCGGGCGGATGATGGCGTTCTCGGCCCGCGCGATGGGCTATCGGGTGGTGGCGCTGGACCCCGACCCGAACTGCCCGATGGCGGCGGTGGCCGACGAGATCATCGTCGGCCGGTATGACGACGTGGACGCGGCCCGCCGGCTGGGCGCGATGTCCGACGTCGTGACCTACGAGCTGGAGCACGTGGGCCTCGAAGCGGCACGGGCAGCTGCCGATGGCGCCCCGCTGCGGCCCGGCCTGGCGGCGCTCGCCGCCACGCAGGACCGTCTGGCCGAGCGCCGGTTCCTGCGCGACATCGGCGAGCAGACGGCGCCCTGGCGCGAGGTTCGCGGCGTGGCGGAGGCGAGGGCCGCGGCCCGCGAGCTCGGCCTGCCGATGCGGCTCAAGCTCCCGCTCGGCGGGTACGACGGCCGCAGCCAGGTCCGGGTGGAGGATGACGGGGGCCTCGAGGCCGCCGTGGCCGCGCTGGGCGGGCTCGACGGCCGGCCGCTGCTGGCGGAGGGCGAGGTCGACTACGAGGCCGAGCTCTCGGTGGTGGTCGCTCGTGGCCGCGACGGGCGCACGCTTGCGTTCCCCATCTCGCACAACGTGCACGATGCGGGCGTCCTCGCGGAGAGCGTGGCCCCGGCGCCGTTCCCGGAGCCCATCCCCCACGTCGCCCGGGAGGTGGGGGACTGGATCGCCCGCAGGCTGGACCTCGTCGGCGTCATGACGGTCGAGCTGTTCCTCACCCGAGCCGGCCTGCTGGTCGTCAACGAGCTCGCCCCGCGGGTCCACAACAGCGGCCACTGGACCATCGAGGGCGCGGCGACGTCGCAGTTCGAGCAGCACCTGCGGGGCATTCTCGGGCTGCCGCTGGGCTCCGTGCAGCCCCACGGCACTGCCGCCATGGTCAATCTGCTGGGCACCGGCCCGGACCGGGTTGCGCGCCTGGCCGGCCTCGACCGCGCGCTCGCGGACCCCGGCGCCCACGTGCACGTCTACGGCAAGCGGCGGGTGTTCGAGCGGCGCAAGATGGGTCACGTGACCGTGGTCGGCCGGGACGCCGACGAGGCGCTGGAGCGGGCTCGCCGGGCGCGCGCGGCGCTGACCTGGGAGGAGTGACGGTGGGCGAGGGACCGAGGGTCGGGATCGTCGGCGGCAGCCGCTCGGACTTCCCCGTGCTCGAGAAGGCGCAGGCAGTGCTCGAGGAGCTGGGCGTGCCCTGCGAGCTGCGCGTCGTGTCGGCCCACCGGACGCCGGACCACCTGTTCACCTATGCGGAGACGGCCGAGGCCCGCGGGGTCCGGGTGATCATCGCGGGCGCCGGCGGGGCGGCCCACCTGCCGGGCATGCTGGCGGCGAAGACGCAGCTGCCGGTCATCGGTGTGCCGATCCCCACGCAGCACCTCGGCGGGCTGGACTCGCTGCTGTCCATCGTGCAGATGCCGCGCGGGGTTCCGGTGGCCACCGTGGCCATCGGCAACGCGGACAACGCGGCGCTCCTCGCGGCGTCCATCCTGGCGCTCTCGGACCCGGCGCTCGCGGAGCGGCTGCGGGCGCGGCGCGCAGCCCAGACGCAGTCCGTGATGGACGATCCGTCCAACGCGGAGCCGCTCGAAGGCTAGAGCGGCCGCTCAGCGCTCCGCGGCCGCTCAGCGCTCCGCGGCCGGTCGGCGCTCTGCGGTGGACCAGCGCTCCATGGCGGACCAGCCGTCCGCGGCCGGGCAGGCGTCCGCTCGGCCGGGCAGGCGTCCGCTCGGCGGAGCGGTAGCGCGCCCAGGCGCCCAGGCGA
>JBBIIL010000089.1:0-10378 GCA_037446495.1 Chloroflexota bacterium
GTAGGGCCCGGTGCCGGTGAACGTGTAGGTAAGGGTCGCCGTGCTGCCGGGATTGATCGGCGCCACCTCGGGCAGGGTTGCAAGATCCCCGAACGACTGCTTCATCGGGCCGATCTTGAACTCGTGGGTGGCCTGCCCGATGTTGGTCAGGCGGAACGTGATCGTCTCGCCCTGCTGGACCGACACGACCGTGGGGTTGAACAGCAGCATGTCGTCGACCTCGATGCCGATCACCCGCGGTTTCGCCGCCGTGCCCGCGACGAAGCCGGGCTGGCCGGGGTCAGGAGGGCCGGCCGGGGGCGGCGGGCTCGCCTGGCCGGCGGACGCTGCGGACGAGGGCACGGCGGATGGGGCGGACGAGGGCGAGGCTGCGGACGAAGGCGAGGCTGCTGCCGTGCCTGACGGGGAGGCCACCGCCGTGCCTGACGGGGAGGCCGCCGGGGCCGACGCGGTCGCCTGTGTCGAGGCCGCGGGGGCGCTGGCGACGGCGGCGGATGCCGCTGGCCCGAACGACCATGCGGGCGCCGAGGCTGACGTGCAGGCAGCCGCGACCAGGGCTGCTGACAAGGCGAGGAGCGAGACGCGGAAGAGGGCAGGTCGGCGCATCGTGGACGCTAAGCCTCGGCAGCGTGCCTCCCGGGACCGGTAGCCCGGTCGGCATGGCGCGTTCACTCTAGCCGTTGCCGTCGCAACAGGCCAGCCCGTGCCGCGCCGAGGCCTGGAGGGTCGGGGCGGTCGTTCGGCCCCGGCCCGCGAGGGCCCGCTCGCCGCCTCAGACGTGCGGCGCCACGCCCGCCGCGAGCTGCGCCATGAGCTCCAGCTGGGCGTCCAGCGAGAGCAGCGGGAAGTGGCTGCGCGCGACGAGCTCAACCTCGACGCCCGCACGGCGGCGGATGTCGAGCAGCGCCCCGACCAACTCCTCGGGCGGGCCGGCAAACGTGGCCCGGCCGCGCGTCAGCTGCTCGTCGGTGACGTCGAGCGGCGGGGGCGCCACCGCGGGCAGCGGGCGCGCTGCGGAGGCCTCCATGTCGCTGTACTTCCACTGCATCGCCCACAGCGCGTCTCGGTAGCTGGCCATCGCGTCCTCCCGCGTGGCGCCGGGCAGCAGCACCGAGTAGTGCACGAATCGGAACGTGGCCGGATCCCGGCCGATCCGCTCGCACTCGTCGAGCGCCCAGCCGACCTGCCTGACGAACGCGTCGGCCGGCGCGTTGGCGAAGATGCCGTCGGCATGGCGGGCGGCCCGGCGGATCGCGGGCTCGGCGCCGCCGCCGATCAGCACCGGGATCGTCGAGGGCGGCGTGGGTCGGACGCCCAGGGTCGGGATCCAGTAGACCGGCCCTTCGTGCGTGAACGGCTCGCCCGACCACGCCTTGGGCAGGATCTGGAGGATCTCCTCCATCGCGGCCCCGCGACGCCGGGCATCTGCCCCCAGCCCGCCGAACTCCGTCTCGGACCAGCCCAGCCCCAGACCCAGTCGAAGGCGCCCATGGCTGAGCAGCTGAACGGTCGCGGCGTCCTCGGCCAGTCGCAGCGGGTGGTGCAGCGGCGCCAGGATGACGCCCGTGCCGATGCCGATCCGAGAGGTCGCCTGCGCGATCGCCGCCGAGACCACCAGCAGCGAGGGCATGTACCCGTCGTCCACGAAGTGGTGCTCGGTGGTCCAGACGCTCTCGAAGCCGAGGCGCTCGGCCTCCACCGCGAGCGTGATCGTCTCGTCGTACGCCCGTGTCCAGTCCGTCTCGCCCGGGCGCAGCTGTGCCGAGAGCAGACCGAAGCCGAGTCCCATGGCAATCCCCTACGTGGGCAGCGTGGCAGGCTCGCCGACGGACGCGGCCACCAGCGAGGGCAGGATGGATGCCGGCCCACGTCGCCGACCGCCGTGGACCCGGTGAGGACAAGCACGATACGCTCGGGGTCAACGTCCGTCCCGTCCAGCGCACGAGGTGTCCATGTCCTCCGCCCGCCATCCAGTCCGCATTGGCGCCCTGCTCTGGCCCCAGACCTCCGACTGGGCGCCGGTCCGCGACGCGGCCATCCGCGCCGACCGGGTCGGCCTCGACTCCCTGTGGACATGGGACCACCTCAACGCCATCGTCGGGCCGTGGGAACAGCCGATCCTCGAGGGCTGGACGACGCTCGCCGGCTGGTCGCAGGTGACCTCGCACGTCACGCTGGGCCTGATGGTTGGCGCCAACACGTTCCGCAACCCCGGGCTGACGGTCAAGATGGCGACGACCCTCGACCACCTCTCGGGCGGACGGGCGGTACTCGGCCTGGGCGGCGCGTGGTTCGAGCGCGAGCACGAGGCGTTCGGCATCGACTTCCGGTCCGGCTTCGGCGAGCGGCTCGACGCGCTCGACGAGGCGGCCATGCTCAGCCGGCGACTGCTCGACGGCGAGCGGATCGAGCGCCACGCGGGCCGCTTCTACCAGCTGGTGGACGCGCTCTGCGAGCCCCGCCCGGTGCAGGCTCGCCTGCCGATCATGATCGGCGGGTCGGGACCGAAGAAGACGCTCCGCACCACCGCGCTCTACGCGGACATGTGGAACACGGGCGGCACGCTGGCCGAGGTCACCGCCAGCGACGAGATCCTGCGGCGACACTGCGCCGACGTGGGGCGCGACCCGGACGCGATCGAGCGGACCTTGCTGGTGGACGTGGTGCTGCGTGACGACGCGGACGAGGCGCGGCGGGTGCTCGCGTCGCAGCGGGCGGCGAACGGCTCCGAGCCGCCGGCCGAGGGGGACGACGATGCCCTCGTCGGATCGCCCGCCGCGGTTGCGGACCGGCTCCGGCCCTACGCCGCGGCGGGCTTCGCCCACTTCCTCGTGGACATGCGCCGACCCTACGACGACGAGACCATCGACCGGCTGCCCGACGTCCGGGCCCTCCTTGCCGGCTGATCGGCTCGAGCAGGCGCACGTGATGGCCGACACCCACTGGCCCGACTACTACGCGGTGACCGTGGACCGGCCCGCCTGGGGCACGACGGTCGACGCGGCCGAGCGCTTCGCCGCCGAGGACGGCCCCGGCGCCGCGCCGCGCCTCGCGGTGGACCTGGGCTGCGGCGCGGGCCGCGACACGCGCGAGCTGCTCCGGCGCGGCTGGCGCGTGCTGGCGGTGGACCGGGAGGCCGCGGCGATCGAGGCCCTCGATGCCGCCACGCCCGAGGCCGACCGCGAGCGCCTCACGTGTGTCGTGGCGGACCTCGCAGCCGCGGACATCCCGCCGTGCGACCTCGTGGTGGCAAGCGTGAGCCTGCAGTTCCTCGGGGAGGCGGACTACGCTGCGGCCTTCGAGCGAATCACCGCCGCCATGCGCCCAGGCGGCCGCTTCGCCGGCCTGCTGTACGGGGACCACGACGAGGCCGCCGGCGATCCGGACGTGACCTGCCCGTCGCCGGACGCCATCCGCAGTTACCTCGCCGCCTTCGAGATCGAGTCCTGGTTCGAGCGCGAGGAGGACGGCAAGATGGCGCTCGGCGACCCGCACCACATCCACCTAGTCGAGGTCGTCGCCCGCCGCCGGTAGCGCCGCACGACCGTCGCGACGGACGGCCGCCACCACCGCGGCTCCGGTGCCGGACGACCTTGCGCGGGGCAGCCCCGCGGCGCACCCTACACCCGTGACCGAGCCCGATCTCGACGCGATCCGCCGCATCCTGGCTCGCGCCCGCGCTGCTGGCCGGGATTCGCTGCTGGAGCCCGAGGGCCTGGCGCTGCTCGAGGCGCTGGGCATGGCGGTGCCGGCCTGGCGGATGGTGCGCGATGAGCCGGAGGTGGACGAGGCGGTGCTCCGCGCTCTGCCCGGGAGCCGCGTCGTGGTCAAGGCCGTGGCGCCGCGCTTGGCCCACAAGACCGAGGTGGGCGGCGTTGCGTTCGTGGACCGTGCCGTCGGGCCGGTGCGGGCGGCCATCGCGGCGATGCGCGCCCGGCTCCCCTCCCCCGCCATCGGGTTCACCGTCGCGGACCTCGTGGCCCACGACCGCGATCCCGGGGGAGAGCTGCTGCTCGCGTTCCGCTGGACCGACGACATGGGGCCCATCGCGGCGGTGGGCGCGGGCGGGGTCGCAACCGAGATCCTCGCGGCCGACCTGCGCCCGGGGCGCGAGCTGGCGATCGTCTCGCCGACGCTCACCCCGCCTGACCGCCTCAACGACACACTCGCGGCCTCCACTGCCACCAGGCTCGCCACGGGATCGGTGCGCGGTCAGCCGCCCCGCCTCGCGCCCGAGCGCCTCGCCGAGGTGGTCCGCCGGCTGCTTGCGCTCGCGCCGCTGGCGCCCGATGAGCTGCTCGAGCTTGAGGTGAACCCGGCCGCGGTCACGCCAGACGGACTCGTGGCGCTCGACGTCCTGGTCCGCCTCGGCGACGGGCCGCGGGAGGCCCGCCCGGCCCGGCCGGCCGCCGCTGTTGCGCGACTCCTCGCTCCGCGGTCGATCGCCATCGTCGGCGTGTCGGCGGGCATGAACCCGGGGCGGGTGATCCTCCAGAACGTCCTTCGCGAGGGCTTCGACCCGGCGTCGATCACGGTCATCAAGCCCGGCACCATCGAGCTGGACGGCGTGCGCTGCGCGCCCGACCTGGCCTCGCTGCCCGGCCGCGTGGACCTCTTGGTGGTGGTGCTCCCGGCGGCGGCCACGCCCGGCTTCGTCGCCGAGGCGGTGGAGCGCGACCTCGCCGCGTCGCTGATCGTGATCCCGGGCGGCCTCGAGGAGAAGCAGGGGGGCGGCGCCTACGCCGACCGGATGCACGAGATCCTGGCGGCCTCCCGCTGGCGCCCGGACGGCGGGCCGGTGATCAACGGCGGCAACTGCCTCGGGATCCGGTCGCGTCCCGGGCACTACGACACGCTGTTCATCCCACGGGCGAAGCTGCCGCCCGGGTCGCGCCCCGCGCCGATCGCGCTCGTGACGGGCAGCGGTGCCTTCGCCATCACCCGGCTCTCGCGCCTCGCTCCGCTGGACCCTCGCTACGTCATCACGATCGGCAACCAGACGGACCTCACCGCCGGCGACTACCTCGCCCACTTCGCCGACGATCCCGGGGTCCGCGTGGTGGGCGTCTACGTCGAGGGGTTCGTGCGCCTCGACGGACTGCGATTCCTCGAGGCGGCGTCGCGCATCCGCTCGGACGGGCGGCAGGTGGTGCTGTACCGCGCCGGGCGGACCGCGGCCGGGGCTGGCGCGTCAGCGAGCCACACCGCGGCCATCGCGGGCGACGCGGCGGTGACGCGGGCGCTCGCCCGGTCAGTCGGGGTGGCCTGGGCCGAGACCCCGGCCGAGTTCGACGACCTGCTGCGCACCTTCGCGCTGCTCGACGGGCGGCCGGCGTCGGGCCATCGACTGGGGGCCGTGACCAACGCCGGGTCCGAGTGCGTGACCATCGCCGACCACGCCGGCTCGCTGTCCCTCGCGCCATTCGGCGAGGTGACCGGGCGGGCACTGGGCGAGCTGCTCGGCCCCGCGGGCATCACCGCTGTCGTGGACGTGCGCAACCCGCTGGACCTCACGCCCATCGCGGACGCGCGAATGGTGGGGGCCACGGCGCGGACCATCCTCGAGGCGGACGAGGTGGACGTGGGGATCCTGGGGCTCGTGCCGATGACCGACACGCTCGACACGCTGGTCGCCGGACCAGGCCACGGCGAGGACGTCGACCGGCGCGGCGGGCTCGTCGAGGTGGTCGCTGACCTGTGGCGCACGACGACGAAACCGTGGGTGGCCGTCGTCGACGCGGGGCCGCTCTACGACCCGCTCCGCGATCGCCTGGCCCAGGCGGGCGTCCCGGTCCTCGGCACGGCCGACGCCGCAACCTGCACCTTGGCCGCGTGGTGCGCCGCCACCGCCCCTCCAAGGGGCTGACCCGCGCCGCTGGGCGCCCCGGTGCTAGGCTCGCGCTGCCGAACCCGGCACCCCCAGGGGGACAACCGTGAGCAGCACCAGGCACGACCGACGCGATCGACCGCCGCGTCCCATCGAGCGCAGCGAGGTGGTCCAGCTCGTCGCCGTCGCCGTCCTGGGCGCCCTCTGGGGTGCCGCCTGGCAGCGGAGCGCGGCCCTCACCGAGATCGCGTCCCTCGCGCCGGCGCTGCTGGTCGTCATCGGCCCGGGCCTGCTGGTCGCCTACCTGGCGCTCCGCATCGCGACCGGCGCCTTCGAGCTCCGGATCACCGGGTACGGGGCCGCCGTCGCGGTGGTCGCCGCGCTGGTCGGGAATCTCGTCACGCCAGGGCTGTCCCCCTCGATCGAGGTCGGCGGGCACCTGACCGGCACCCTCGACGGCGCCCAGATCGACGACACCGCGGCCACCCGCTGCACCTGGGGCCCCGGACGGACCTCGGTGACCGAGGTCACGTACAAGATCCTGGGCGCGCCGCTCACCGCCCTCGTGCCGGTGGGCCAGCTGACCATCCAGCTCCCAAGTGGCGCGGTCTTCATCGATCCGAGCGCGCTTCAGCTGCAGAGCCCGGGCCCAACCGTGCCCCTCCGCCTCGGGTCTGGCGGCGTGGGTGAAGGCGACCGCTCGAAGGGCACGATCACCCTCGACCCCGGACAGGGCGCCCTGGTGACCGGCCAGCTGGCGTGGGTCTGCGAGCCCGCACCGGCTCCGTAGACGCCGTCGGACAACGTTGAGCCGGATCGGCGTCCGGTGAGCCGTCAGCCGGCGTGCTTCACCTTCGCCCCTGCCGCCTTGGGGATCGCCCGGCGGCGCGCGAGCTTGGTCACCGCCTCGCGGCGTTTGGCCGGAACGTCCCAGCGGCAGCCGCACAGGCCCGCCGGACAGTCGGCATGGGGCAGACTCGACGCCTTCAGCTCGGCCGCGATCCGCACGACGCGCCCGTCCTGGGCAGCGCAGGCGTCGCAGCACCGGCCACCGGACAGCTCCGCCTCACGGGCAAACTCTGCGATGTAGCGCAGCGACGCCCCGATCCCGTCCCGATGGACGGCGATGACGAAGGGATCGGCCGGCAGGGGCGCGCCCGCGGCGCGATGGTAGGCGCGTGCCTGGCGCCAGCGCAGGCCTGAGATCGTGCTCCAGTCACGAGCGCGTCGCGCAGCGCGGCACGCGCGGTCCACGGTCGTCGCGTACAGCGCCCTCGCCGACGTCACCGCCTCGGGGGTGGGGCGCGCGGCAACGGCGACAGCCCGTGCCTCGAGCACGTCCGGGGCGGCGCCGGCGAGGGCGGCAAGCTGGAGCCACCGCCCGCACTCGCGCTTGAGCCGCGCGCCATCCTGCAACCGGCGCCGCTCCGCGTCGAACAGCGGCGCCGCCACCTCGGCCAGGAGCACGATCCGGCCGTCAACGCGCTTCACGACGATGCGCTGGCGGCACTCCGTGCAGCGCCGGGTGGCGGTGGGAACCTCGTCGAGCAGCCGCCCGCACGTGGGGCACGCCGCGGGCAGCAGCGTGGAGACGCGGGAGCGCCGCGCCCCAGCGGGATGCGGGGGCTTGGCCCCGGGTTTCGGGGGCTTGGCCCCGGGTTTCGGGGGCTTGGCCTCGGGTTTCGGGGGCTTGGCCTCGGGGCTGGCCAGCGCAATGAGCCGGGGCGGATCCCCAGCTGCCGGAACGGTGGCACCAGCCCGCCGAGCGGGTTTGGGCGCGTCCGCCGGCGGGGGATCCACGGGCCGCGCCTGGGCGATTCGCAGAGTCGGCGCGGCCGCCGTCGCCACGAGGTCTCGTGCCGGCTCGGCCATGACGCCGACCGCGTTGGCGGGCAGGAGCACCGGGGTCGTCGCGACGGCCGCCGCCGCCAGCGGCATTGCCCATTCCTCCGTCGTGGCCTGCGGGTTCACAGACCGCTCGAGCCCTGTGTCAGTCTCCCCCGCCTCGTCCGCCGACGACAGCGGCGCGTCCTCGTCGATCGCGATGGGCATCCCAGCCGACGCGGGGGCGGTCTCGGGGCCGGGCTCGGCAATCGCGTTCGCATCGCCAGCGCCATGGCGGTCCGGGCCCGCGTGCGGCTCCGCGCCCTCGTCCACCACGGGACCGTGGTTCGCGCTCTGGCTCGCGGCCGGCAGATGCAGAATCGCGTCGGGCGCCATCGCTGTTGTCGCTCGTGGCGTCGCGTCGGGCGTCGCAGCCAGGTCGTCGTCAAAGTCCGCGTCCTCGCTCAGCCCGACGATCGCGGCCAGGCGCACGGCAGTGCGACGCCGGAGCGCCTCGAGGGCCTCGGCGTCCTCCTTGGGTTTGCCGCGAATTCTGCCTAGCATCCCGGTCGCCCCTGTGCGTGCCGGCGGGGAGGGGCTGGCCAGAGGTTGGCCCCTGCGCACAATCCCGCGGCGCGTGCGAGGGAGGGTACTACCGTCCTAGTACCCACTCAACCGCCTGAGCACGGGAGTGGTGCTGCGTGGCACCGACGCCGATCGGTCTCGCACCGACGCCGTAGCCTTCGGATCCCGAACCGATCCGGTAGCCTCCACCCGTGCAGCGCAAGTGGCTGATCCTCTCGACTGTCTCGCTCGGCTCGCTCATGTCAACGCTGGACGGCAGCATCGTCAACATCGCGCTGCCGGCCCTCCAGGACGACTTCCGCATCGACCTCACCACCGTGGAGTGGGTGGTCGTCGCTTACCTCTTGGTGGTGGGCAGCCTGCTGCTCCCCGTTGGGCGCATGGGCGAGGTGCGCACGTTCAAGCGCGTCTACCTCGTGGGATTCGCGCTCTTCACCGCCGCGAGCGTCCTGTGCGGACTCGCGCCCAGCATCGGCTGGCTGATCGCTTTCCGGGCGCTGCAGGCGTGCGGCGCCGCGGCCATCATGGCGATGGGCCCCGCCGTCATCGCGCGCACGTTCGACGCCACCGAGCGGGGACGGGCGCTGGGCCTCAACGGCATCAGCGTGTCCCTGGGCCTGAGCCTCGGGCCCGTGCTTGGCGGTGTCCTGACGCAGGTGGCCTCGTGGCGGTCGATCTTCCTGATCAACGCGCCGATCGGCGTGATCGCGATTCTCTGGGCGTCGCGAGTCCTGCCAACCGAGGGTCGCGGCCGCGGCCAGTCGTTCGACCTGCGGGGTGCCGTGCTGTCCGGCGTGGCCCTGTTCAGCCTCTTGCTCGCGCTTTCGGAGGGCCAGAGCTGGGGCTGGGGCTCGCTGCAGACCCTCGGGCTGCTGGCCGTCTTCCTCGTGCTGGGCACGGCGTTCCTCCTCGCCGAGCGCGCCACCGCCCAGCCGCTCCTCGACCTCTCGCTGTTCCGCATCCGGCCGTTCAGCTTCGGCCTCGCGAGTGTGGTCGTGGCGTTCTCGGGGCTGTTCACCGCGACGTTCCTGCTGCCGTTCCTGCTCGAGCAGGGCCGCGGCTTCTCCCCGATCGAGGCGGGGCTGCTGCTCACGCCGGTGCCCATCTCGATGGCGATCGTGGCGCCGTTCTCGGGTTCGGCGTCCGACCGCTTCGGGCCAGGGATCCTGGCCAGCGCCGGCATGCTGCTGATGGTCCTCGCGCTGCTCAGCCTCACCCAGCTTCCTGTGGACTTCGCCCTTCCGGACCTGATCTGGAGGCTGGTCATCATGGGCGTCGGGCAGGGCCTGTTCATGAGCCCCAACAGCGCGGCCGTGCTGGGCTCGGTGCCCGGGCGGCGCGTCGGGACCGCATCGGGAACGCTCGCGCAGATGCGAGTCACCGGCCAGGCGCTGGGCATCGCGCTCTCGGCGGCCATCGTCGCCACGCGACTGCCGGTCCACCTCGCCGGGGGAGCATCGCAGGGCGATGCGCTGGCGGGCGCCATCCACGACGCGTTCTGGGTGGCCGCGGGGGTCTGCGCCATCGGAATCGTGACCAGCCTCATCCGGGGATCCGGTCGCCGCGGTCAGGTGGAGGGACAGGCGGCCGCCGTCGCACCGGACGGGCGGCCGTCGGCGGGGGGACCGTCCCCAACGGGCGGAACGCCGGGTGGGCTGGCCTAGGCGGCTCGAGGCGGACGCCGACGGCGCGCCAGCAACCGCTCAGGCGCGCGCCGCGCGGCGCTATCAGCCCCGCCGCCGGTCGAGCGGACTGGGCGACCCGCGCCGGATTGGCCCCCGCCGGTGACCCGGGCTGGATTGCCCCGCCGTTGAGCAACGGGTTGGCCCCGCCGGATTGGCCTCCGCCGGTGACCCGGGCCGGATTGCCCCGCCGGATCGGCCCCGCCGGTGATCCGGGCCCAGGCGGCGGGTCAGGCGGCGCGCACCAAGTCGGCTCGCACCCAGTAGACGTGGCCCAAGTACTCGACGCGGTCCCACCGCTTGGCCGTGGCCAGAACGGTTCCGGTCACGCGCAGCCTCACGCCGGGCCGGACGACAGCGCCGACGCGCGCGGACGTCGAGGCGCCCGTTCGGAGGTTCGCGTAGACGGTGGTTCGCACGTAGCGCGCGCCCGTCGTGGCCTTCGCCTTGGCGCCCGTCG
>JBBIIL010000090.1:0-10359 GCA_037446495.1 Chloroflexota bacterium
GGGGAGATCGCGACGACGGCGAGCGCCGCGGTCGGCGCAAGCGGTCCGAGGGCCGGCAGGGCCAGCGCCAGCGGGAGTGCGCTGTACGTACCTGCATACGGCACGAGCAGGATCCCCGACCCCACCGCCCAGGCGAGACTTGTCCGCGGCCCCCGCCTGGCCAGGACGAGGACCAGCAACGCGGCCGTGGCGGCGGCAACGGGCGGCCAGAGCGCGGGCGCCAGCGCCGTCACGCCGTGGTTCCCGGCGAACGGCAGGTCCAGCCACGTCGACCCCGCCCGCACGGCCGCGACCCAGTCGGCGTAGGCGCTGGGCCCAAAGAGCGCCAACGCGACCGCCGACCCGATGACGCCGGCGACCAGTGCCCCGACGAAGCTCGCCCGTCGCCAGATCGCCAGCCACAGCAGCACCGGGATCATCAGGGGTTTCCCGAGCGCGGCCGCAGCGATACCCAGCAAGACGCCATTCCGTGGGCGCGAGCGGCCGAAGATCGCCGGCACCATGGCCGCCACGACCAGGACGTTCGTGTTCCCGAGCATGAGGTCGTGCAGGAATGGCAACGAGGTCACGACCCCGATGATCGCGAGGACGCGATTCCGAACACTCCAGTCGGGGGTCAGCCACACCACGCAGCCACCTGCGAGCAGGATCTTGGCCACCGCGAGCACGAGCGACGCAGAGAAGCGGTCGAGCGCCAGGAACGGCATGCCCAGGAGCGCTGCGAGCGGCGTGTACAGGTACTTCGGATCCGCATAGAGCGCGGCTCCATCGACAACGCGGCGGGCAGCGTCGTAGGTGACCAGGTCCTGGGCCCACCAACTGGGACCGCGGAGCGATTCCCCGATCCAGATCGCCAGCGAGCCAAGGCCGAAGATCGCGACGAAGACGATCGCGGCGAACCAGGCGAGGCGCCGGCGCGGAGACGGTGACATGGACCCGACGGTACCTCCGTCCCAGTTCCTATGACGTGGCACAACCGTACACTCCACGCGGACCCGGACGTCCCGGGTGGCCAGAGGTGGCTCGCGCGCGATGGGCGCCCTTCGTGCGATCGACCGCGCGATGGACCGCGCCGGGCAGGTGCTGGCACGGTTCTCCCGGCCGGTTCGGGACGGCCTGATCCTCGTCGGGCTTGGCCGTGCCGCCTACTACTTCTTCGTCCAGGGGATCCAGCCGTGGACGTTCATCGGCGTCGATGCGCGGGCCTACTGGCAGGTGAACCTCGCCCACCCGTACATCGGGTCCGGAGTGGGCGACATCTCCACGTACCTCTACTCGCCGGCGTTCGCGCAGGTGACAGCACCGCTCTCACTTCTGCCGTTCCCGGTCTTCGACGCGCTTTGGACGGCAGTCATCCTCGTCGTCGCCATATGGCTCGTGCGGCCCTGGCCGTGGGCGGCACTGATCCTGTTCCTCCCGCTCAGCTACGAGCTTCTCGTGGGCAACGTCCACTTCCTCATCGCCGCGGCGATCGTCTTCGGGTTTGATGCCCCATCGGTGTGGGCCTTCCCGCTCCTCACGAAGGTCACCCCCGGTGTTGGCGTGCTGTGGTTCGCAGTCCGTCGTGAGTGGCGGGCGCTCGCGATCGCCCTCGGTGTCACGGCCGTGGTCGCCATCGGGTCCGTCGCTCTCGCGTCGTCGGCCTGGTCCGACTGGATCACCTTCCTCCTCGCGTCGCCCGACCGAAGCCAGCTCCTGGTCCCGCGCACGCTTGTCGCCACCGTCCTGGTCGCCTTCGGGGCTGCCACTGGCCGACGCTGGCTCGTCCCTGTGGCCGTCTGGATGGCGATTCCGATCGTGTGGGTCAACTCGTGGGTGATCCTGCTGGCGACAATCCGGCTGCGGCACCGCGTCGAGCCCGCTACGTGGCTTCCCTTCCTGGGCGCTGCTGCATCCGTCGAAGCGAAGGCGCCGCGGTGACCGGCGCCCCGCGTCGCCGGCCCGCCAGACCGCCGCTTCGCTGGGTCGCGGTCTGGACGGCCGTGTTCGTCGGGGTTCTGCTGGGCGTCGGGACGGCGGCTGTGCATCTGCGCCTGGACCCGCTGACGGACGTCCACGCCTACTACGACGCAGCGAGCCGACTGAACGCGGGCCAGCCCCTGTACCCAGCAGGCGCCAACATCGACGCAGCGGAGTTCTATCGGTATCCGCCGCTCCTCGCGATCGTCTTGCGGCCGCTTGCGCTACTGACGTTCGACCAGGCTGCACTGGTCTGGGAAGCGATCCTCCTCGTGGCCATGCTCGCGACGCTGTGGATCCTCGGAATCCGCAGGCCAAGCACGTGGATCGCGGCGGGCCTCCTGGGCGCGCCACTCGCCTGGACGATGAGCATCGGCCAAGCGCAGGCGATCGTCACGCTCCTCATTACGATCGCCACTCCCTGGTCACTCGCCCTGGCGACGAACCTCAAGCTCTACCCGGCGCTGGCCGCGATCTTCTGGATCGGGAGACGCGACTGGCACCGTCTCCTTCGCTTCATCGAGTGGTGCCTTGCACTCGCGGTTGCGCAGTTTCTCCTCGAACCCTCCAATTCGCTCGGGTTCCTCCGCCAGACGAACCTCGATCTTGTGGGCTCCATCAACAACCTCTCGCCGTACGCGAACTCGCCCGTCCTGTGGACCGGCCTGTTGGTCATCGGGGTGTTCGCCGCACTCCTCCTCGCGCGGACACGCTGGGGGTGGGCCGCCGCCGTCGCCCTGAGCGTTCTCGCTCCTCCGCGGCTCTTCCTCTACGTCTTCTCGACGCTCCTGGCCACTCTCGGCCGGCCGAGCGACGACGAAGCGGTCAAGGCGGCCGTCTCCCAGGGTGGCTGGCCCGACCTTCGGCCCGGACGACGAGGCTGACGATGGGTCGCATGTCGGCCGCCCCAAGTGCTAGGCGATGGACCATCGAGCTGCGACCCGCCTTGGTCGGCCTCGCGGGACTCTCGGTCGTTGTCGGCGGCTTCGCCGTCGTGAGGGCCGCGCAGAACGTCTGGGCGGCGGATGCGCACCGGAACCTGGCTGCTGCAGCCGCTCTGCGCAACGGTGTGTTTGGCACGGTGCCGGACTATCTCTACTCGCCGCTGGCGGCCGCGCTCACAATGCCGGCCCTGCTGGTGTCCACGGACGTTGCCGTCGTAGCGTGGCTGCTCTTCAAGCTCGCCGTACTTGCTCTCGGCGCTGCCGTCGCGACGCGGGGCCTGACCCGGGTAGATCGCGTCCTGGTGGGCGTCGCTCTCGTCGGCTTCCTGCCGATCCTCTACGATCTGGAACTCGGGAACGTCACCGTGCTGATCCTCGCGGCCGTGGCACTTGTCGCGTGGAGCCCGGACCGCTTCGCTACAGGCGTCCCGCTCGGCATCATCCTTGCGACCGCGCCCAAGCCGCAGTTGATCCCACTTCTGATCTGGATGCTGATCGCGCATCGCAAGGCGTTGGTTGGAGCGGTCGCCACGGCCGGGGTGGCCACGCTGGTTGGCATCGGGTTTGCGGGTACTGCGGCCTACGCGGCCTGGATTGCGGCCCTCCGAGCGCCCGCCTATCTCAACAGCGCCGATGTGATCAACCTGGCGCTCTGGTCGTTGCCACCGATCGTTGCGATCCCGTGCGCCCTCGCTGCGGTCGGTGCGTTCGGGCTCGCCCTGCGGCGTGGCTACTGGCCGGGACTGCTTGCCGCGACGTGTGTGGGCCTTCTGACGGCGCCCTACACGCTCATCTACGGCGCCGGTCTCATGCTGGTTGTGGCTCCGGCAGCCGCCAGGGCACGGCCGCGGACCGTGCTCGGGCTGGCGATCATTGCACCCATTGCCCTGGTGCTGGCGTTCCAGGCGTGGGTGGGCATCGTGCTCGCAATCGCGGCATTTCGATCTACTGGGGCGTGGCCGGCCCCCGGCTCGTCTCTCGTACAGGTTCGGGCGAACGTCACCGCGCAGAGAGGTGACGTTCCGTGAGCGCCCGGCCTGCGAACGCAGCGGCGCGAACTCCGGGCCGGCTCGACCCTGGCTCGCGGCGGCCGGTGGTCCGAGGCGATGGGATCGTTGACGCGATGCTGATCCTAGACTGACGCTAATGACTTCCCCGTCGCTCACGATCGTCATGCCCGCATACAACGAGGAGACTCGTCTCGGGCCGGCCCTCGACGAGCTGTTCGGCTACCTGAAGCGGCACGGCGAGCAGGGCCGGGACGGCGCCCCGGGCTCGGCGGCGTTGCCTGGGGACGTCCGCGTCCTGGTCGTCGATGACGGGAGCACGGACGGGACAGCGCGGCTGGTCCGGGCGCGTCCTGAGATGGTCGCGCCGGACGGCACGCTCAACCCCGTGCTCGCGCTTCTCTCCGTGCCGCATGGCGGGAAGGGCGCGGCCGTGCGGGCCGGCATGCTCGCGGCGGGCACCGACCTCGTCCTCTTCGCCGACGCGGACCTGGCGACCCCGCCCGACCAGATCCCGCTCTTGGTGGGTGCGCTCACCGACCACGACGTGGCCCTCGGCAGCCGGATCCAGCCCGACGGCTCGGACATGCGAGCGAGCCAGCCGCTTCATCGCCGACTGCTTGGCCGGGTATTCCATCTCCTCGCCTCGGCCTGGGCGGTCGGCCCGGTTTTGGACACGCAGTGCGGGTTCAAGGGGTTCACCCGCGAGGCGGCGCGCGACCTGTTCGACCGTCAGGCGATCACGAGCATCGTGTTCGACGTGGAGCTGATCTATCTCGCTCGGCGGCGGGGATACCGGATCTCGGTCGTGCCGATCCGGTGGGCGGACAAGCGGGGGTCGCGGATGCACCCGGGACCGAGACTTGCGTTCCGGGTCGCCTGGGATCTCCTCCGGACGCCGGTCCTCCATCGGCGGGTGCCGCGCCGGGAACCGCAGCCATGAGCACGCGACGAGTCATCACCATCCGCGCGGAGCGCGACCCGATGTGACATCGATCGCCGGGGGCCCTGGACAGCGCCAACGGCTCGACCGGTCCGGCGCCAACAAGACCCGACCGATCCTGTTGGCGCTCGCAGCGATCGGGGGCGCCCTGCTCGTCGTGGTCGGCGTTTCTCGTTGGGGTGCGCCCAGCGACGAGTTCGCCTATTGGTTGGGCGCCCAGCGGCTCGCCGCAGGCCAGCCACTCTACGATCAGACCGCGACGCTGGTCACCCCGTACGCGTATCTCTACCCGCCCCCGCTGGCCCAGGTGCTGGCACCGTTCAGCCACGTCGTGCCGAACCCGGTCTTCGTGGCAGCGTGGACCATGTTGTTGTTGATCGCGCTCCTGTACCTGGGCGACTGGAGTCCGCTTCGCGCGCTTGCCCTGGTCGTCTGGTTCCCCGTTGCCGTCGAGTTGTGGTTCCGCAACGTGCACCTGCTCATCGCGGTGCTCATCGTGCTCGGCCTCCGAGGACGGCCCTGGGCGTTTGCGTTGGGTGCCGCGATCAAGATCTCGCCCGCGCTCGGAGTCGTCTACTTTGTCTCTGCGCAAAGGTGGCGCGACGCGTTGGTTGCGGGCGGAACAGGTGCCGGCATCCTCGCGCTCAGCTTTGTGCTGGCGCCTGGGGCTTGGCGCGATTTCATCTCGCTCGCGCAAGGAGCCGCCGCCGGCTCGTCTGGGCTTGTGCCCGTCCCCTATGCGCTGCGCGCGATGGTCGGAGTCGCGCTGGCGATCGTCGCCGGGCGCGTTCGTCCCCGGCTCGGTGAGCCCCTGCTCGTCCTGGCGATCACGATCGCCAACCCGTCCCTGTTCGTGACCGCACTTTGCATCCCGATCGCGATCGTGCCGCTGGCGCGTTCCAGCTGGGCCGGCGCAGCCCCGAGTCGGGTCGATGCCGGTATCTAGGGAAGTCGATCCGGGTGCGCTTTGCCTCGCTGCCCGCCGACTCGCCCCCTATCTGGCGATCGGGCTCCTGCTTCTCACGACAGGAGCCGTCACCGCGAGCGCCGGCGCGACCCTCGGGTACGACTATCAGGCGTACGCGCACGCGGCACAGCGCGTCCTCGACGGCCGACCCCTCTACGATCCGATCGTGGACGTCGCGGGCGGCTTCGCGATCTACCTGTACCCGCCACCGTTCGCGCTCGCGGTCGTTCCTTTCTCGCTCCTGCCCGGTTCCCTTGGTACGTGGGCCTGGCTCGGCGGCCTCGTGCTGGCGTTTCTCGTCGGGACCGCGATCCTGCCCGTGCGACCCGGCGTGCGCTGGGCGATCGTTCTCCTCGCCGCGCTCAGCTTCCCATTCCTCTACTCGGTCAAGCTCGGGCAGGTTGGGCCGCTCCTGTACCTCTGCTTCGCGGTCGGCTGGCGGTCGCTGGACCGGCCGCTCGGACTCGGCCTGGGGGTTGCCGCCGGAGCACTGACGAAGGTCCAGCCGGCACTCCTGTTCGCGTGGATGCTGTTCACGCGTCGCTGGCGGGCGGTCCTCGTCGGGCTTGCGGCATGCGGGGCGGCGGCGCTCATCGCCACGCTCATCACGGGCGCCGCGACGTGGACGGACTACATCGCTCTGCTTGGCCGGGTCAGCCAGCCGGTGACGACGCCGAAGAACATGACCCCCGGCGCCGTGGCCTGGCGGGCGGGTGCCAGCCTCGCGGCGGCGACCGCAATCCAATGGGCGTCGGTGGTCGCGACCCTCGCGATCGCTGCGTTCGCCTGGCTTCGTCGTGATGCAGCGACCGGTTTCATCGTCGGCGCCGTCGCCTCGCAGCTCGTCAGCCCGCTCCTCTGGGACCACTACGCGATGCTGCTTCTCCTGCCCGTCGCGCTGCTCCTGGAGCGGCGCCAGTGGTGGGCAGCCCTGATCCCGCTCGTGACGTGGCTGCCGACAGACCTGATCTACCCGACGGTGTTCGCGGCGAGCCTCCTTGGTCCAATCACTGCCCGAGAGCAGCCGGCAACTCCTACGTGACGGGTCAGGCGCCGCCACATCGAGATCGGAAATGGTCCGCCTTGGGTATCGCCCCCGGGCAGATTTGCGAGCCAGCCCAACGAGACGCGAGCCTGGAGGGCGAATGAGCAGACGACGAGACGGGCGCAGGTTCCGATTGGCCCGTTTCGCCGCGTTCATGATCACGGTCGTTCTCTTGGTGCTTGCGGCGGCGGAGATCTGGCTGGTCACCGACGGCATCCGCCACGGCGTCACGACGGCGGTTGGCATCGACGTCAATCAATACCTGGCACACACGCAAAGGTGGCTCCACGGGGGCTCCTGGTACCTGCCCGCGCAGCTCGCCGGACCGTACGTCGTCGAGTCAATCGAGGGCAACGTCTATCCCCCGACGCTCCTGTACCGCACCGTGCCGTTCGCGCTCGGCCTGCCGATGGTGCTGTGGTACGCGGTGCCGATGGCGATCGTGGCACTCACGTACTGGCGGTATCCTCCCGCATGGTGGGCCTGGCCGATCCTCGGCGCCGTGCTCGTCTACCCGCGCACGTACACGGTCATCGTGCTCGGCAACCCTGCGCTGTGGGCGATCGCCCTCGCCGTCGCCGGCGTTCGGTGGGGATGGCCGGCGTGGGGAGCCACGCTCAAGCTCACGTTCGCCCCGTTGGCGCTGGTCGGACTCCGCTCACGGCGGGCCTGGCTAGTCGCCGGAGTCGCTACGATCGCGCTCGCCCTCCCCTTCGGCGCGCTCTGGACGGACTACCTCAGGGTCTTGTTGAACACCCAGTCGAATCGGGGGGTTGTATATGTCCTTGGCGAGTGGCCCATCGCTGTCGGACTCATGGTCGTCGCGGCGTCAGGGGTCCGTCGTCCGCTGCAGGCTGCCGGCGGCGAGGGTTGCTGGCGCACGGTGGCTTCAATTCGATGACGCCGCAGCAACCGGTGCTATCCTCGAGAAAGTGACTGCCGCGACCTCCATGGACCTCGACCCTCCCTGTCCCATCGCGCCCGGCGAGCAGCCGGACGCATCCACGCAGCCAGACCCCGGCCGATTCCGCGCCGTCCGCCGGCCGTTCGACGCCATCCCTTCGTCGACCTGGAATGCGCTCGCCGCCGCCAGCCCATGGGCCACCCCGTTCTCGCGCTGGGCCGTCCAGCGGGCCTGGTGGGACGCCTACGGCGCGAACGCGCACGACCAGACCCTGGTCGTGATGGATGACGGAGCGCCCGACGATGCGCTGCCGCTCGCGATCGTGCCGCTCATGCACCGCCACGAGGTGGAGCCGGACGACGCCATCCTCCGGACGCGGATGCGCGGGGCCGGGCACGCCGCCCCGCTGACGCCCGTGGCGCCGGACCGCAAGGCGGTCTTCTTCGGGGCGAGCTACCACGCCGACTACGCGACGGTCCTTGCGCGGCCGGCCGACATGCCCGCGGTCGCGCGCGCGGTCGCCGAGGCGCTGGCCGCAGACGCGGACCCGGAAGATCCGCACCCCGACCCGTGGGCCGTCATCGACCTACGGCGGCTCCGCTGCGGTGACCCGGCTGCCGACGAGCTCGCGGCCGCGTTCGGGGCGCGGTCCGCATCGGACGGCTGGACGGTGGTCCGCGAGCGCGAGGAAGTCTGCCCGATCCTCGACCTGGCGCCCGGCATGGGTTTCGATGGCTACCTGGGCACCCTGGGTAAGAAGGACCGCCACGAGGTCCGCCGCAAGATCCGCCGTGCGGAGGACGCCGGCGAGGTCAGCCTCGAGCGGTCGGCCGACCCGGTCGGCGACCTCGACGCGTTCGTGGACCTCCACCAGAAGCGCTGGGGCGCGGAGGGACTCTTCCCCGATACGCCCGGCGGCGCGCAGAGCCGTGCCTTCTTCCGTGGGCTCTTCCAGCACTGCGGCCCGCACGGCCTCATCGCCCTGCACTTCCTGACCGTGGGCGGGCGACGAATCGCGGCCGGCATCTGGTTCGATGACGGCGAGACGCTCTACTTCTACAACGCCGGCGTGGACCCTGATGCGCGCGAGCTTTCACCGGGCGTGCTCCTGGTCGCCCGCTCGATCCAGATGGCGCTGGAGGCCGGCCGCTCGCGCTTCGACTTCCTGCGCGGCGACGAGCCGTACAAGTACGGATGGGGCGCACGGGACGTGCCAATCCAGCGCCTGCTCGTCGTGCGAACCGGGGGTTGAGATGACCGCGCCAGCCCCCGGCGACCCGTGCCTCGAACCCAAGGAGCGCCCGTCCCTCCCCGGCGGCGCCCGCGTGCGCATCGTCGAGGTGTTGGCGACCGGCACGAACGGCGGCGCACAGGAGCACGTCTACTCGCTCCTCTCCCGGCTCGATCGGTCGCGCTACGACGCGAGCGTCGTCTCCCTGTCGGGCGGGAGCGCCATCCGCCGGATCCAGCGCCTCGGCATTCCTGTCCACGAGCTCGACGAGCCCGATGACGCGATCGCGGTGGGCGCCCTCTCGACCTTGCTCGCCGATGCAGGCGCGGAGGTCGTCCACAACCACATGTACCGGGCCGAGCTGGTCGGGACACGCGCCGCCATCGCGCTCGGCGAGGCCGGCCACCCGCGTCCGTACGTGATCGGGACCGTGCATTCGAGCCGGATCCGCAGCCCGGAGGACCGCGACGAGCTGCGCCGCCTCACCCCGCACATGGACCATCTCGTCGCGGTGAGCCGCGCGATCGTCCACAAGATCGCCGACGAGCGGCCGAGCCGCACGCCGGTGTCGCTCGTCTATAACGGCGTGGACCTGGACCGCTACAACCGCACGGAGGCGTGCTGCACGCTCCCGGAGGAATACGGGTTGCCGCCAGGTTCCCAGATCGTCGGCGTTATCGGCCGCCTGGAGCCGGAGAAGGGCCATCCGACCCTGATCGACGCGTGGCCGCTCGTCCTGCGGGTCGTCCCGAACGCCATCCTGCTCATCGTCGGCGAGGGGAGCCGGCGCGAGGCGCTGGAGCAGCAGGTCGCGGGGCTCGGAATCGCACGGCAGGTGATCTTCGCCGGCCGCCGGGACGACGTCCCGGAGGTGACCGCCGCGCTGGACGTCGCCGTTCTGCCCTCCTACCGCGAGGCGCAGGGCCTCACGATCCTGGAGGCGATGGCGCTCTCGCGGCCGGTCGTCGCCTCGAACGTGGGCGGGATCCCCGAGATGATCGAGGACGGGCGAACAGGCCTTCTCGTCCCGCCCCACGACGCCCCGGCGCTCGCGGCCGCGCTTACCCGACTCCTCACGAACCACCCGCTGGCCGACATGCTGGCTCGGGCAGGTCACGACCTGGTCCACGAACGCTTCTGTGTGGAGTTGATGGTCTCGGCGATCGAGGACCTCTACGACGAGGGGGTGGCCGTGGTGCGCCGGCCAGCACGCGAGGCCGTCGCCGTCGCCTGAGGATTGGCTGGAGGGGCGGAACTCCGCGTGGGGGCGGCGCGGACTCACGGCGCTGAGGGCTCTATCGTTCGATCCATCGGCCAAACGTGACGTTCCCCGGGAGTCACCGTGACCCGCGACCGCCT
>JBBIIL010000091.1:0-10352 GCA_037446495.1 Chloroflexota bacterium
CGCATCGGCCCCGGCGGGCTCAGCGGCGCCGGGCGCATCCGCCCCGGCAGCGACAGCCGCTCCGGGCGCATCCGCCCCGGCAGCCTCCCCCACGCCCAGTCCTTCGGGCCCAGCGTCGTCCGGCTCGCCCACCGGCCCGACGCCGATCCACATCAGCGACATCGCCGCAGTCGAGCTCGCCGGCGTGCCGACCACCGGCTACGCCCGCTTCGACGGCAACCAGGCGCTGTCCATCTCGGTGAGCAAGACGTCCACAGCCAACACGGTGACCGTCGCGGACGCGGTCACCGCCAAGCTCGCCGAGATCGGCGCCAAGCACCCGGACCAGATCCAGGTCACCGTCGTCAACGACCTCTCGACGTTCATCAAGCAGTCCACCGACGGTTTGCTCCACGAGGGCCTGACGGGCGCGATCTTCGCGGTCCTGACGATCTTCCTGTTCCTGTTCAGCCTCCGCTCCACCCTCGTGGCGGCGGTGAGCATCCCGCTCTCACTGTTGACGGCGCTAGTGATCATGCAGATCGCCGGGATCACCCTCAACATCATGACCCTCGGCGGCCTCGCGGTCGCCGTGGGCCGGGTTGTGGACGACGCGATCGTCGTCCTCGAGAACATCTACCGCCACCGAGCCAAGGGCGAGGACCGGCTGACGGCCTCGATCAACGGCCCGCGCGAGGTTGCCGGCGCCATCACCGCGGCCACCGTCACCACGGTCGGGGTGTTCCTACCGCTCGGCTTCGTCGGCGGCATCGTGTCGCAGTTCTTCCTGCCGTTCGCACTCACCGTGAGCTTCGCGCTGATCGCGTCGCTGGTCTGCGCCCTGACGGTCGTGCCGGTGCTCGCCTACCTGCTCATCGGCAAGGTGCCGTCGAACGTGGACGAGGACGGGGAGCCGAAGAACTCGATCTGGATCCGCTTCTACACCCCGACCATCACGGCCGTGCTCCGGAATCGCTGGACCAAGCTCGGCGTGGTGGGCATCGCGGCGGGCCTGTTCGTCATTACCGGCGTCATCGCGCCGCTGCTGCCGACGGCGTTCATCGACGCGGGCGGCGAGAAGATCCTCCAGGCGACCGTGGCGCCGCCGTCCGGGACGAGCTCCCAGGCCGTCCTCATCCGGGCCACCCAGGCGGAGAAGATCCTGCTCGCCGACCCGAAGGTTCAGCACGTCGCCACGTCCATCCCCGGCGAGAGCGACACGGGCTTCCAGACGGTCGTCGCGGCGCAGAGCGGCCTGCCAGCCAACAGCGCGCGGCTGACGATCCGCCTGGACCAGTCGGTGGACCTCAACGACTACAGCAAGAAGCTGTCCGACGAGCTGGCCCCGGTGAAGACCGACGGCTGGGATGTTGCAGTCGCCCAGTCCTCAGGCTTCACCTCGAACAACCTGACCGTGGTGATCTCGGGCGAGGACACGGCCAAGGTCGCCACCGCCAACGACGCGGTGCTCAAGGCCCTGGCCGGCAGCGCGGACCTCCTCAACCTCAAGAGCGACCTCTCGAAGGGCACCCCCGAGATCCAGATCACGCCCGACCCGAACAAGGCGATCTCGGTCGGCATGACGGCGGCGCAGGTCGCACAGGCGGTCCGCGCGATGCTCGTCCCGGCCACGGCAACCTCGGTCACGCTCCCCGACCAGACGGCCTCGACCCCGGTCGTGGTCCAAGTTGACCCGGCGGCGGTGGCGTCCGTGGACGACCTCAAGAAGATCCTTGTCGGCACTGCCGTCAAGAAGCCGCTGGGCGACATCGCCACGGTGGAACAGGTCAACGCCCAGGGCACGATCACGCGCGTGGACCAGGCACCCGCAGCAACTGTGTCCGCCGAGATCACCAGCGTTGACACCGGCAAGGTCAGCGCCGACGTCCAGAAGCAGATCGACGCCATGACGGCCTCCGGGGCGATCCCCGATGGCATCAGCGTCAAGCTCGCGGGCGTGACCCAGGAGCAGCGGAACGCGTTCTCCGGGCTCTACGTCTCGATGGGCGTCGCGGTGCTGATCGTCTACCTCGCCATGGTGCTGACCTTCAACTCGCTCATCACGCCGTTCGTCATCCTGTTCACCCTCCCGCTCGCGACGATCGGCGCCTTCCCGGCGCTGCTCCTCACGGGCAGGCCGCTCGGCATCAGCGCCCTCATCGGCTTCCTGATGCTGATCGGCATCGTGGTCACCAACGCGATCGTGCTCCTCGACCTCGTCGAGCGGCTGCGTGCGCAGGGCATGTCCACGCACGATGCGCTGATCGAGGGCGGGCGCACCCGCGTGCGGCCGATCCTGATGACCGCCATCGCCACGATCCTCGCGCTCATCCCGCTCGCCGCAGGGTTCAGCCAGGGGTCGATCATCGCCGCGGAGCTCGGCACGGTCGTCATCGGCGGTCTGTTCAGCTCGACGTTCCTGACGTTGCTCGTGGTGCCGGTCGTGTACTCGCTCGTTGACGGGCTGCGCTCGCGGGTTGCGCGGCGCGGTGCCGGCGACGGCGAGGCGACGGGCACCGAGTCCATCGCGCAGGCGCACCCGGCCGAGGTCTGATTTGTCGCGGGCTCGGCGCGGACCCGCTCTGCGCCGACCCGTGGCACGCTAGGGCCGTCGCGACCCGCCGTTCATCACGCGTCCGGCCGACCTGCCCAAGGAGGAACTCATGGCGATCACCCGCTCCGCCGACGTCACCTGGTCCGGAAGCCTCATCGAGGGTGCCGGCACGATCGACTACGTCTCGTCCGGCGCGTTCAGCCGCCAGCCGGTCACCTGGGCGTCGCGCACCGAGGACCACAATGGAAGGACCAGCCCCGAGGAGCTGATCGCCGCCGCCCACGCGTCGTGCTTCTCGATGGCGTTCTCGAATGGCCTCGCCAAGAACGGCACCCCGGCGACGAAGCTCTCCGTGAAGGCGACGGTGACCTTCGGCAAGACTGATGCCGGCTGGGGGATCTCCTCGTCCGCCATCACCGTACGGGGCGAGGTCCCGGGCCTCGACCAGGCGAAATTCGCCGAGCTGGCCGAGGCCGCCAAGGACGGCTGCCCGGTCTCGCAGGCCCTGAAGGGCAACGTCGCCCTCTCCGTGGAGGCGACGCTGGCCTGACGGCGCGGCGGCGTCCTGCGCTCGAAGCCCCGGCCCCGCGCCGGGGCTTCGTCATGTCTGGGGTGCATGGCACCGTCGGCGGCACCCGAGCGGCGTCCTGCGGCGTCCGGCCCCCGCGGGTCTCCCGCCCGCAGCCTCAGCCACCGCCGTCGGCGGTGTCCTGCGGCGTCCGGCCGTCGCGGCGCTCCCGCCCGCAGCCCCAGCCACCGCCGTCGGCGGTGTCCGAGCGCGAGTGCCGATGAGGCACCGGCCCCCGCGGGTCCCCCGCCCGCAGCCTCAGCCACCGCCGTCGGCGGTGTCCGAGCGCGAGTGCCGATCAGGCACCGGCCCCGACGGTGGCTGGGAACCGGGCCGTGCTCGGACGACGCAGGAGACCGCGCGAATACCGGCCGCAGCGGTGTCTGAGTCTGGCGCTGCGTCCGTACCCGAGACCGGCGCCCAGCGGGGGGGAGCGATCTCGGGTGCCAGACGGCGGCCACCGACGCCGCACAGCGCGAGTCCCGGCGGCAGCGGCATCTGAGGCGCCGGCGCCCGGCGCCGGACGACAACCTTGAAGCGGCTACGCCACCGTCAGCACGCGCCGCGGGTTCACCACCGTCATCTGGTCGATCTCCACCGCACCCACGCCCCGCTCCCGGAGCCGCGGCAGGAACGTCGTCTGGAGGTACGTGTAGCCGTTCCCCTCGTACCGGCGCAACTGGCTGTTGTGGCAGACGTCCTGACTGAGCAGGACGCGGTCGCCGTACCCCCGCGAGAACAGCTCGAGCAGCAGGTCCACCACGCGCGCCTCGCCGTGCTTCTCGGTGGGCTCGAACGCCATGCCCAGAAAGTCGAACTCGATCGAGACGCCGCGCTCGAGCAGCCCGAGGTAGTGGTCGAGATGCGGGTAGCTGTCGGCGTGGCCGATGACGACGCGTCCGGGGTCCACGCCCTCCTCTTCGAGGATCTGGAGCTGCAGCGCCCCCACTGCGGACTGCGCCGCGTGCGTCGAGATCGCGAGCCCCGTCCGCCGTGACGTCCGCGCCACCGCTCGGAACACCCGTTCTTCCACCGGCGCGACCCAGGGTTTGTCCGTGCCGACCTCGCCCAGAATGCCGATGCGCACGCCCGTGTCCCCCACCCCGACCGTCGCCTCGGCCACCAACTCCTCGGCAATCTCGTCGGTCATGCGCCGGTCGAGACGCGCCTCTGGCGGGTAATACGGGTTCCGGTACCAGCCGCCGCCCATGACGATGTTGAGCCCGCTCTGCCGCGCCAACCCTGCCAGCCAGCGCGGGTCCCGCCCCACGCCGGGCAGCGTCAGGTCGCACAGGGTCGCGCCGCCGGCTGCGCGGAAGAGCGCGAGCTCCTCGAGGATCAGCGGCTCGTCGCGCGTCAGCTCCCAGTAGTCGTAGCGCCCCGGGATCTGCCACAGCGCGATCTGCGTGTGCTCGTGCGGGAGCGTGAACCCGAGGACCGACGGGTCCACGGGCCCGAGGACAGTCATGACGTGCGGCATGGCCCGATCGTAGCCCTTGGCGCCAGCCCTGTCCCGCCCCCGGAGGCGCTACGCTCAGCGGACACGAGGAGGACAGCGTGATGGCCCAGCAACCCGGCGAGCCCCTGCGAGGCGAGGTGATCGAAGGATCGCCCGGCTTCCACACCTACAGCTGGGAGTGGAGCGATATCGGCGGCCCGCGCGGCCGCAGCCGAGTGCCATGGTTCGCCATCTTCCTGATCGTGTTCGGCGCGCTGCTCCTGCTCCAGCAGGCGCTCCCGACCTTCAAGGAGGCGGGTTCGATCCTGTTCCTCGCGGTCGGCGTGGCGTTCCTCGTGTCGTGGGTCGTCAACCGCGGGATGGGCTCGCTCTACCTGGGCTCGATCATCACGGCGCTGGCGGCTCCCGGCCTGCTCGAGGCGGCGGGCGTCCTCAAGGGGGCCGGCGTTGGCACGCTCAGCCTGGGCGTCGCGTTCCTGTTCATCGCACTCGTCAGGGCCGCCAGCGGCGCGGGCTGGGGCTGGCAGGCGGTCCTCGGCGCACTTCTCGTTGCGATCGGCGCGTCTGCGCTCGCGATCCCGAGCTTCAGCGATCTCGTCTGGCCGGTGCTGCTGGTGATCCTCGGCGTGGTCGTGCTGCTCCGCTCGACAGGCGGACGGCGCTGACCGAAACGCAACGCAGGCCAGCACGGGTTGCGGCAGTCCCCCCACGGGCGAAGGCAGTCCGAGCGCGGGCGAAGGCAGTCCCCCCACGGGCGAAGGCAGTCCGCGCACGCGCGAAGCCAGCCCGTCGCGAACCCAGCCCTACCGGAGGCTGGCGACTGCGGCGTCCAGCGCGTCGCGGAGCCCGTCCGCGAGGCGGACCAACTCGCTTCCGCTGATCACGAAGGGCGGGCCCAGGAGGACGATGTCGCCATCGGTGCCGTTCGCGTTGCCCGTGCCCGAGTAGAGCAGCAGCCCGCGCTCCCGCGCGATCCGCACGACGTTCTCGACGACCTTCGCCGAACGCGCGAACGGCGCTTTCGTGGCCCGGTCGCGGACCAGCTCCACGCCAACCATCAGGCCCCGCCCGCGGACGTCGCCGACGGCCGGGTGGTCGTCGAGGCGCTCGTGGAGCAGCGCCTGGAGCTGAGCGCCTTTGATGAGCGAGGCGCCGACCAGCGACTCTGCCTCGAGGATCCGCAGGACCTCGCCCGCCACCGCGGCCGCCACGGGCTGGTGCGAGTATGTGAAGCCGTGCGTGAAGCCGCCGCCCGAGCGGATGGTGTCGTGCACATCGCCCGAGGCCGCCGCGAAGCCGAACGGCCAGTAGCCGCTCGTGGCGCCCTTGGCCGCGACCAGGATGTCCGGGCGCACGCCCCAGTGGTCCACGGCGAACCAGGCGCCAGTGCGTCCGAAGCCGGTCATCACCTCGTCGGCGATGAGCAGCACGCCATGGCGACGACAGACCTCGGCGACGGCCGGCCAGTAGCCCTCAGGGGGCTCCACCGCACCAAGCGAGGCGCCGACGATCGGCTCCGCCACGAACGCGGCCACGTTGTGCTGCCCAGCCTCGACGATCGCCGCGTCCAGCTCCGCCACCAGCTCCTCGGCCGTGCCCAGGGCGTTTGAGCCCGGCTCGCCGCCTCGGTACGGGTAGGCCGCGGAGAGGTGGCGGAACCGACCCAGCCACGCCTCGTACGGCCTGCGGAGCGGCTGCCGGCCCGACAGGTCCAGCGCGCCCAGAGTGTTGCCGTGGTACGAGCTCCAGCGTGCGAGGACGACCGTCCGGTCCGCCTCGCCGCGGGCGAGCTGGGCGGCACGCGCCATCTTGAGCGCGGTCTCGATCGCCTCTGATCCCCCGCTCACCGGGTAGATGGCGGGTTCGTCCATCGGCAGGTGACCGCCCACCGCAGTCGCATACCGCTCGAGGGCCTCGGTGGTGAACGCCGACCCGTGCGCGTACGAGAGCCGGGCCGCCTGGTCGGCCATCACGGCGGCAACCTCCGCGCGGCCGTGGCCGACGCCCACGACAATCGCCCCGCCAGCGGCGTCGAGGTACTCGCGGCCCTCGGCGTCCACGATGGTGCAGCCGTGCGCCGACGCTGCCACAGGCGGGTTGGCCGAGGACGCGCGGGAGAAGACGCAGCCGCTCATCGGGTGCCCGGGCGGCGCGGGGGGTCGGTTCGGCTCATGGCCTTGATTGTAGGTTCGGCGGTACCGCGCGCCCGGGTCGATCGCGGCCGCGTCGCCGTCGCAGGCCCGGGGCATGGGGAAGCGGGCGGCGCGGGTCGGCGGACGCGAGGCGCGGCGGCGCAAGTCGGCGGGGCCGCGAGGACGCGACACCCGGGGGCGCGTGGGCCCGGAAAAATGAGCCGAACGCTAGACGCGACCGCGGGGGACGGTCCGCCAGTACGCCTTGTTGAACATGATCTTGCCGATGTGCCAGAGCTGGCTCGGCTTGGGCGGCTTCGGCGGGTGGTTGTAGTCGAACTGCAGGACCGTGCCCTTGCCGTCGCCCACCTCGAAGAAGCACATCACCTTGCCGGTGTACACGGCCTCCTTGCCCTCGGGCTCGCGACCCTGAACGGCGGCGGACACCCGCTCGGCGACGATCGGCGCCTCGAAGTGAGCGGTCGAGCCTGCCTTGGAGAGCGGCAGGTCCGTCGCGTCGCCCAGCGCGAAGACGTTCGGGTAGCGAGGGATGTCCTCGTCGGCCTGGCCCGGGGCCGGCTTGGCGACAGTCTTGACCTGGAGCGTGCCGCGGTCCGTCGGGAGCCAGCCCGACCTCGGCGCGAGCCCACTGTCGATCACCACCTGCGCGCCCCTGTGGGGCGGCACGCAGATCAGCAGGTCGTACGGATGCTCCTCGAACGCATCCGTGATGACCACCTTGCGCTCAGCGTCGATCTCGCCCACGCCCGCGAGCAGCTCGAGCCTGATCCCCTTCGCCTCGAAGATTGGGGTCGCCATCTCAGACACGCTCTCAATGGTGAACGCGCGGTTGATCGGACTGAGGAAGGTCAGATCGGTCGTGTCGCGCAGACCGCGCTCACGCAGCTCGGACTCGATGAGGAAGGCCACCTCAAGCGGCGCCGGCGGGCATTTGTACGGGATGCCGGCGATGCCGATGACGATCCTGCCGCCCTTGAACCCGTCCAGTGCCGTGCGCAACTTGGCCGCGGCTTCGGCCGTGTAGAAGTGGTGCGCCTCGGACTCGAAGTTCGCCATCTCCTCTGGGAGGATCCGCGAGCCAGTCGCGATCACCAGCTGGTCGAACGCCATCGTGACGCCGGAAGCCAGGGAGATCGTGCCGACCGGCGCGTCGATCCTGGTGACGGCGTCGATCACGAGCTCGACGTTCCCATCGAGCAGCGACTTCTCGGGCCTGATCAGCTTCTCGGGCTTCTCATTGCCCATGGCGATGTACATGTAGCCCGGCTGATAGGCGTGACTGCCGGTGGCGTCCACCACCGTGACCTTGGCTTTGCCAGCCGAGATCTCGCGCTTGAGCTTGCGGGCGATAAGGTTGGCGGCGAGGGTGCCGCCAACGCCGCCGCCGAGAACGACGACGCGCTGCATCGGTCGCCTACCGGACCTTCTCGACCACGATCTCGTCGTAGCCGTCGCGGGTGAAGGCGCCAAGCAGGTTGTGGCCGGCCTTGCCCACCCACTTGGGGATGTCGGTCTTGCTGCCCTTGTCGGTCGACAGCACGGCCAGGACGTCGCCGACCTCCGCTTCCTTCATGCCTCGGATGAGCTCCATCAGCGGTCCTGGGCAGAAGCTGCCACGGGCGTCGATGGTGGTGGTGACGACGGGTTCGGCGGTCATTGCAGTGTCCTTTCCACGGGCACAGCCGGTCAAGACGCGGGCGGGACGGCCCGCGCCGGAACGGCCAAAGGAGCTGGCGGGCCTAGATGAAGATCGGCGAGAGGCCGGCCGCGACGTCGGCGAGGTAGGAGGCAGCGCCGACGGGCTCGCCCATGCCGGGGAGCAGGTCCTCCCGCGTCAGGCCGAACATGTCCATCGTCATCTGGCAGGGCACGAACTCGACGCCCATCATCTCGGCGACTTCGAGCAGCTCGGCGGGAGACGACACGCCGTACTGCTTGGCCAGCTTGAACATCATCCACGGGCCCATGCCCAGGAAGTTCATCTTGGACAGCTTGCGATGGTTGATGCCCGGCCGGGACATCATCGACAGCATCTTCTGCATCCAGTTGTGGCCTGTGACGCGCCTGCTGTCCTTGACGAAGGTCTGGAGGCCCCAGAACGTGACGAACACCTTGGTGGTCATGCCCAGCGAGGCCGAGGTGGAGGCGAGGATCATGGCGGCCCAAGTCTTCTCGAGCTCGCCGCTGTAGCAGATGATCGCAATGCCCTGCTGACGGGTCTCGGGCTCGGCTTCGGCGGCCGGCTCGGGGGCGGTCACGGGGATGGGGGCTTCGGCAACAGTCATCGGTCGCGTTCCTACTTCTTGCGGAGGACGAAGCGGAAGACGCTGCCGTCCGTCGTCTGCTCAACCATCACATTGCCGGTGGTCTTGGACCACGCCGCGAAGTCCTTGATGGACCCGGCGTCGGTGGCAAGTACCTCGACCGTATCGCCCGACGCAGCGGTCTTCATCGCCTGCGCCGTCTTGACGATCGGCATCGGGCAGTTGAGGCCCCTGGCGTCAACCTGAGTGTTCGCCATGTGCGTGTACTCCTTCCCGCGGCGCAGGGGCCGCGCACGATCCCTAGATGAAGACGATCTGGCCGTCGCCAGCATTGAGGTGGAACGCGGTCACGCCCTCGACGCCGTCGACGAGCGGATCAAGGTCCTCCTCCTCGAGATGGAGGAGGTCCATCGACAGCGAGCAGGCCTGGATGTCCACCTCGCCCAGCTCCTTCGCCTGGCGCAGGGTCTCGGCCCAGCTGGCCTGGCCCGCCTTTGCGAGGGCGTAGACCGCAGCCCGGCCCTCCTCACCCGCCTCGGGGGCGAGCCCGTGATCGCGGTCGATCTTGGCCTTCGTGAACGCGTCGAGGGCCCAGTACTGGAGGAAGAGGTTGACTTTCTTGCCCAGCGCCGCGGCGCCGGCGGAGAGAACCGCGACCGCCTGCAGCTTGTCGTCGGTGCCCGAGAAGACAACGATGTTGAGGCTCTCGTCCATGAACTTCCCTTCGTTGGTGGGCGGCTGGCTACTGGATCTCAACAAGGTCGGCGCGGGCCTCATCCATCGCGGACAGGCGGCCGAGACGCACCAGCCGACGCTGGAGGACACTGCGCATCACCCCGCACGCGACAACCACGTCTGGGTCGCTCAGGCGGTACCGGACCTCCCGCCCGTCGCGCTCCGCGTCCACGAGACCCGCGGACTTGAGCACGGACAGGTGCTGCGAGATGTTCGGCTGGGACGCGCCGAGGTCCTCGGCGAGGCGGCGAACCTCGCACGGCCCCTCCGCCAGGCGATGGATGATCTCCAGCCGCCGGGGACTGGCCAGGGTCCTGAGGACCTCTGCCTGCAGCATCGTGATCTCGTCCATGGACGCAAGCATCTACATATTCGAAAGTGCGCATAAGTGCCCAATGTCCCGGTCGGGTAGGCCGATGGACCGTCAGCGGGGGCCGGGGGGCATGGGCCGCGTGCGATCGTGGCATCCCGGACTCTGCCGAAGGTCGCACCGCGAGTCGCGGTTCGCGGGAGCGGGAACGGGTCGCGGCGGGGCGTCCCGGGCGCCTGCCGCCTGGGCGGCCCCTCACTTGTCGCGGGGCGCGGGAGCGGGGCGTCCCGGGCGCGGGAGCGGGGCGCGGGAGCGGGGCGCGGGAGCGGG
>JBBIIL010000092.1:0-10315 GCA_037446495.1 Chloroflexota bacterium
TGCCCCACCCGGGTGCTCACCTGGGGAGTTCCGGTGATCGAGGGTGGGGAGTTTCCGTGATCGGCGACAGCGCGACCTCTGGGTCCCGGCCGTCAACAACGCGGGCCGGTGTCGTTCGCGTCCTCGGGCTCCGTTCCTGACCGGCCCGATCATCGAGGGGGCCACCAGGACCGTCTCCACCCCGTCCGGCAGGAAGGAGAGAGATGGCGCTTGTTTGATCGCGAGGGTCAGCGGCCGTCCTCGGAGCGGGGGGCGCAGCCAACCCGCATCTCTCCCCGCTGCCGGACTGGATCTCCACGTGCTGCCGCACGCAGCCTGGCGACCGACCGCCGAGTCAGGGCCATCCTCGATTCGAGCCTCGGCGCCGTTCGGCGGTCGGGAGCTCGAGCAGCAGGTCGCGCTCGGTCTTCACCGCCAGCTCCGTCCTCGTTGCCAGGCCGAAACGCGCGAGCAGGCGCGTGATGTAGCCCTCGACCGTCTTCCTGGACAGGCCGAGGTCGCCGGTGAGCTCGTCGTTCGACCGTCCGGCCAGGACCCCTGCGAGGACCGCTCGCTCGGTCGCGGTCAGCGGTTGCCACGCTGCCCGGCGGGCATCGCGGAGCTGCTCGGCGGAGAAGGCGAGGGCCCCCGAGGCGGCGGTCGTCACGACCGCCTCGATCTCCTCGGTCTCCGAGGTCTTGAGGAGAAAGCCCGAGGCGCCCATCGCGATCGCGGCGGAGACGTACGCCGCAGTCATGAAGCTCGAGAGCACGACGAACGCGGGACCATCCTCGCCCGGCGCGCGCAGCAGCTCGACCCCTGACCCGTCGGGCAGGCGCAGGTCGAGCAGGACGACGTCGCAGGGCGTCGACGCCAGCAGCGCCCGCGCCTCGGCGAGCGATTTCGCGGCGCCGACCAGCTCGAGCCCCTCGCGCGCGCCCAGCGCCGCAGCGAGCCCGCGCGTGACCACCGGGTGGTCCTCGACGATGGCTACCCTGATCGTCATGCGCGCCACCTCAGCCGGACGGTCGTCCCGGCGGGAGTTGACTCGACCGAGATCTCGCCGCCGATCGCCTCGGCGCGGCGGCGCATGGACGGGAGGCCGAGCCGCCCCTCGGCGAGTGCCTCGCCCGCCCTCGACTGCGGCATTCCCGGCCCGTCGTCCGCGACGGCGAGGGTGATGGCGTCCGGGGCTACCGAGCCGCTGACGACCACGCGGCTTCCGGGCGCGTGCGTCGCGGCGTTCGCCAGCGCCTCCTGGACGATGCGGAAGGCCGCCAGCTCCACCTCGGCGGGCGGCCGCTCCTCGGCGCCGTAGCCGGACGCGTTCGCGATGGCGGCGTCCGCCCCGATCCCGGCGGCCCGGCGGCAGGCGTCCTCAATCGCCGGCACGAGGCCCAAGTCGTCGAGGACCGGGGGGCGCAGGTCGGTCGCGACAGTCCGGAGCCTCGACGCGACCTCTCGGAGCGACTCGCGGGCCTCGGCCCGGTTCGCGGCTGGGTCGTCGAGCGACCGGATCACGCCGGCTATCGCCTGGAGCGGGTCGTCGTGGATCTCGCGGGCGATCCTCGCTCGCTCCTCCTCGGTAGCGCGGATCGACTCGCGCTCCCTCATGTCCGCGAGCACCAGCCGGTCGGCAAGGGCAGCGATGCCGCGTCGCGCGGGCGCGTAGATCGCGAGCGGGAGCAGTGACACCACCGCCGTGGCCGGGAGGGGCGCCTGGAGGGTCGTGAGCGAGACGCCCAGCACGGCGGCGACGGTGACCATGGCGACGTCGAGGACCTGGGTCCTCGAGACCAGCCGCAGCAAGCGCTGGCGCGTCACGCCCGCTGCCACCGAGGCCAGGGCGACCCCGCCTCCGACGGTAAGCGCCGCCGCAACTGCGCCCACCGGCAGGGGACTCCACGCGTGCGCGACGCGGAGGGTCGTCCAAGCGGCGGCGACGATGCCTGCCAAGCCCAGCCAGACGCCGACCAGGGCCCGGCGGCGCGGGCCTGCGTGGAGGGCGGCCATCGGTGGCGCGACCACGCCGAGCATGACGACTGCCGCCGAGGGTCCTGACGGGTTGGCGAGGTACAGGGGCAACGCCGCGAGCGCGAACGCGACCGCGAGGACCGCCCCGGCTGGACGGCCGCGCCGTGCCGAGAGGTGGAACCCGGACAGGGCAGCCACGATGGCCGCAAGTGCCAGCGGCGTCGTGAGCCGGAGCCGAATCTCCGGTCCGCGCTCGCTCGCCACGAGCTCGCCGTTCGCGTCGACGACGGTGACTGCGTAACCGCCAGGCTGGTCCGAGGTCCTGGTCGAGACGACGCGGTCGCCGGCACGCACGCCGTATTCCCAGGCGAGCCCCTGCGGGTCGACTGCTCCGACGACGCCGGCTGCCTCATCGACCGTGACTCCCAGATCGAGAACCGCCGAGGCGGCCACGGAGAGCGAGTAGATGCCGCACGCGAGCGCGACGACCGCGAGGGCTGCCGTCCGTGACGGCCTCATCTTCCCACCGGCCGCTCCGGCGCGGGATGGGGTGGAACCCTCATCCCGGGCAAGGGGAGCACCCCATCGGTTCGGCCGTGCGGCGCGCCTACGTTCGACTCGCGTCCGCAATGGTGAGTCGAGGGAGTGCCCATGCGCCGCGCAGCCGCTGTCGTCCTCGCAATCGCGGGGCTCATCTCCGCAGCCGCGCCCGCGGCCGCGTCAGCCGCGCCGACCATCATCGTCGCGGATCTCGAGGGCCGGCCCATCGCCGTCACGCAGATCCCCGACTTCTACTGCCACGACCGGGACTACCCACGAATCCACTGCTTCCGATCGGCCGAGGCCCTCGAGCGCGCCCGTACCGCTGTCATTCCGCTGGCGACCGACGGCCTCGCCCCGCTTACGGCCTCTGCGACCTGGGACTACGTGATCGTCTACGCGCTGCCGGGCCACGCCGGATCGTACACGGTCCTGTCGCAGAACTACGACGCCCTCGCATTCATCGGGTGGAACGACCGCATCCAGTCGTTCACAGGCCTCAACGGCACGTCGGGCGAGTTCTACACCGACTGGTATGCCGGCGGCTACCGGCTGACGTTCTGCTGCAACGCGTACGTGTCGTCGCTGTCGCCCACCTTCAACAATACGATCAGCTCCGCCTACCGGATGTAGCCCGACATGCGGAGCGGCCCGAGGCCTGAGCGAAGGCGCCGTCTCCCGTTCACCGCCGCGCAGGCCGCCCCACCCTTCACCAGATTCCACGCACGAAATCGAAAGCAGTGTCGAGGCCGGGGGAGGCCATCATCCCCCGGATCGAGGGGAGAGGACATGGCATCCACGTTCGAATCGCGCCGACGAGGCATGTGCGCGACGCTGGTCGGCGTCCTCTTGGCCGCCTTCGTGTCGGGCCCGGCGGGGGCAGTCTCTCAGCCTTCGTCTCCTCCGCGGCCATCCCAGGTCGCGGAATGGGCCGCGGTGCGGAGCGCGTACGGGCTCTCGGCTGACCCTGCCGCTGTCGCCGCCCTGGCCGGCTCGGCGTCAGACGTGGGCAGCGCAGCCTGGGGCATCCCAGCCACCGCTGGCGAGCTCGTGAGCCTCGGCCTCGAGGACCGGAGCGCCTTCGTGAGCGCAGCCCAGGAGCGCCTCATCCCGTACGTGAGGACGCTGACGACCCTCGGCGGAGTCTGGGTCGATCAGATGACGGGCGGCGACATCGTCGTGCAGCTCACGCAGAGTGACGCCTCGACGGTGAACACGATCATGGCACTGGCGCCCGCAGGCAGGCATGCCGTTCGGGTCCAGGTCGTGCAGCACACCGAGGCACAGCTGCTGGATGCGCTCCGAGGCCTCTCGCGGAGCTGGGAAGCACGATACGGGGCCATCCACCTGGTTGGTGCCGCCATCGACGAGGAGGCGAACGGCCTCAGCGTCGAGATCGGCTCCGGGTCCGGCACGGATTTGTCGGCTCTCTCTCACGACTTGTCCGCCACGGCAGGGGTAGGGGTATCGGTGCGTGAGGTCGTGGCCGGGGGCGACGCGACCTGCACGAGCCGCGACAGCTGCTACTCCCCGATGAAGGCGGGGAACAAGGTCCGGGACGGTTCGACCTCCGGCGCCAACTGGTGCACGCAGGGCTTCCTGGTGGTCAAGAACGGTACCTCGGATGTCGAGTTCCTCACCGCCGGCCATTGCGCGTGGGACGGTGTCGGCAACACCTGGTACCACCAGGCGTACGGGTACCTGGGGGCGGAGGACGGCACGGCGTACGGCGAGGACGGCTACGATGTGATGAAGGTCCAGTTCCCCGACGCACAGAAGAGCGCGCTCATCTACGGCGTCTCTGGGAGCCAGCAGCTCACCGCGTCACGCAGCCCCATCCAGAACGAGGGCGTCTGCTTCTCCGGGGCCAAGACCAACGCCATCGTGTGCGGCACAGTCACCGCAGCGACCGCCACTCGGGTGAGCCAGACCTGCGGATGCAACGTGTGGGGCGGTGACACGAACCTCGCGCCGATCCCCGGCGACAGCGGGTCCCCGCTGTACGCGCGGGTCTACATCACCGGGGGGACCCCCTATTGGCTCAACACCCCCATCGGGATCGTCGATCACGAGAATGGGTACTTCGCACTCGTCAGCGCGGCCGAGTGGGTGCTCAACGTCACTGCCTACCGCTGATCGCCGACATCTTGAGGGCCCCCTCCCGCAGTGCGTCAGGGGGCCCCGACTGGCCGCCACAGGCGGCGTTGGGAGGGGTCGGAGATGCGACTGGTCCTGGCTGGCCTGATCGTCGTCGCCACGGTCGTGGGGTGCGGCTCGGCTCCGCCCAGCACCGCGGGTGACGTTGCTGCACACTCGTCCTCGCCGTCAGCCGCCGGGGCAACAGGGCAGCTAACGAAGCCGCTGTCAAGACCGCTGCCGACCACAGCATCCTCGGGGATGCCGGCGGGAAGGCTCTTGCTCCCGGACGGCACGGCGATCCCGCTCGTGGTCGATGACGCGTCCGGCCTTCGTGCAGCCCTTCGGCCCGCCACCGAGTCCGAGCTGTCACGCGGCGAGAGGAGTCTCGCTCCTGATGCCGACTCGGCCATCGTCAAGCTCGCTCCCGGCGAACTCCTCCTGACGTGGGTCGGCACAGTCTGCGAGCGGGGCTACTCGATCACTGTCTCTGCCCGTAACGTCGCGACGATCGCCCCAGCTGCCCGTCCCGGATGCGATCTCGGGCGGGTGATCTTCGCCGCCGTGCTAACGCTGCCGCGCTCCACCGACGTGGCCTCATTCACTGTCGATCTGCTGCGGCCGCAGCTGACCGGGTGACGCCGGGCGACGAGCCGCAGCCCATGGCGACACGAGGGCGCCCAGCGGGGATCAACCGTGACGCGCGGCTGCGGTGGCGAGGACGTGCCACGGCGCCGAGCCTGCCTCGACGCGTCCTTGAGCAGTCGCACGAACTCGGCGCACATGCAACCCACCCCGAGGCGCCGGCCAGGGACGCGATGGCGGTCCGCTGACGTGCGGCAGGCCTGCCGCACGCCCGATGCCGAGGGATTCACCCCATGGCGCGCGGCCGCGGCACGTGCCACGCTCGATGCGAGGTGCACGGGCCGAGGCCCAAGGGGGACGGCGCTCAGCGCCGAGGGCTTCCGCCCGCCTCCTCCGCCCGAGCGGTGTGGCCGCGCTGCGCGTGGGCCACGGCTGTGGCCGGCTCAGGCCCCGCGTGAGTGGGCCCAGAAGGCGGTGCTGCGCCCTCTCAGGTCGGGCCGCGCAAGCCCCGGCAGCCAAACTGGCGCGACGCGTGCTGACTCTTGCTGGTTAGCGACGGCAGCGAGTCGGCGCCCGGGGTCAGGGCGGCGGCCTTCGGCCTTCGAGGGTTCACCTGAGCCGAGCGGCCCTGCGGCCCACACGACGCCCGGCGATGACCGAGCGTGCGCTCATCTCCGTGACCGGAGATGCGCGATGATGCCGATCACGAAGCAGCCCACGGCCGCCCCCAATGCCGGAGAGTCCGAGTACCTCGCAGCGATCCATGCCCATCCCGCAGGGTTCTCGACATCGCTACCGCCACCGACGACGAGAACGAGCGTGAGGTACACCGCCGGCACGATCGCGGCGTTCCTCCACCCCACGGCCGGCGCCGCTGCGAGCATCATCCCCGTGTAGGTGACGGCCGCCCGCGCAGCCACGATGCCCGCGAGCGCGAGTCCTGCCTCCTGGAGCACGACTTCGATGGTGACGACCCCCAGGACCAACGCCAGGACGAGGCCGAGATCCCGCAACGCGACGGGTCGGGCGGCCCGGTGCTCGAGCTCTGCGTCGCCCCGAGATATCGCCCAGCCGAGCGACACGGGCAGCGCAAGCGCAGTCATCGCCGCCAAGGCGAGCGTCGCGCCGCCGGGGCTGGGAGTGGCCGTGAGCGCAGACATGGGGAGGACCAGGAGCAGGATCGTCAGCATCGAGACGAGGACCAGCAGGTCAATCGCGCGCGTCTTGCGCCACCATCTCATGGGCGTACGCGAACGTCGGGCTGGAACTCATCACACCGCACGGCGGTGGCTTCCGCTTGCTCCACCCACGTTCGGCTGACAGCGGGCGGCGCCTTCTCGAGCTGGCCGACGACCGTCAGGACATCGGGATTGAGGTCGTCACCCGGCGCTTGGAGCGACTGCAGGGCCGCATCAGACGCGCCGCCGGCGGCGGCGAACCATGCCCGGAGATACGGAAACGCGAGTCCGCCGGTGGTGCCGTGGCCGCAATCGGGGAACGGCGGCAGCATCGCTGTCGCCATGGCCAGCACGACGCCGTCCTGCGAGGTGCTGTTGATCCGAACCCGAAGCGTTCCAGGCGTCGGCACGCCCTGTCCCTCGGTGATCAGCGTCGGCGCGTCGATCCCGGCCGCCAACCACCGGGACCGGACACCGGCAATCGCCTCCGTGATCTGCGCGGAGGCCGAAGCGTGCTCCGGCCACAGGCAGACTTGGACGCCGCGCTCCGTCGCGCACGTCAGCTGTGAGCCGTCTCTCGGCTGAACCGGCGCGAACGTGAGGCCCGATGCGAACCGAGTGCCGATCAGGGCGCCGAGCGCGAGGATGCCCAGGGCAGCCCCGGCCCTCGCGAGGCGCGGTGTGCTGACCGCGCAGCAGACCGCTGCCGCGGCGATCAGCGCAAGGTCGACTGCCGCCGACGAGACCAGGGCCGCGGGCGCGACCGCCTCGCCCAAGCCGCAGCAGTCGCGGTACATGCCCGTCAGGTGGCGCAGCCACACCGGGTACATCGCGGGGACAAATGCCAGCCAGAGGAGGGCGAGGCAGGACGCGAGGGGGATGGCCAGGGCCGGCGGCGTCAGCACGCCGATCGCGAGCCCGACCGCGGCGTACGTCACGACGTCGAGCGCCATGACGACCACGATGAGGCCGTCCGGGGGGCCGGCGGCCGCAGTCAGCTGCTTCGTCACCGTGGCCGCGGCCACTGCGACGAGGCCGGCGACGACCGGCCAGAGGGCTGCCGCGCCTGCGATGCGCCAGCCGGGGCGAACCCACGGCCCGCCCCAGACGTCGCCCCGGCGCAGGCGCGACCCCTCCCAGGCGGCAGTGCCCGCGACGAACGAAGCGATGAACGGCATGGCGCCCGAGGCCGCCGCGGTGGCAGCAGTGCCGTAGCCCGGCGGCGACCAGATGAGCGTGGCGTACCACGCGGAGAAGGCCGCGATGGCGACGGCGAGCCAGGCCGCCGGCATCACGCGGAGGGCCGTGCGAACGGGGATCATGCTTCGGAGCCGAGTATCTGGATGTAGGCCGCTTCAGCGGGCCGGGCGCTTCCCGCCGGCGCCGCGGCCAGGAAGTCCGACGGGCTGCCCTCAAACCGGATCTCCCCTCGAGCGAGCACGACGACGGTGTCGTACACCTCGGAGAGGTCGTCTACCTGGTGGGTCGACACGAGAACCGTCTCCTCTTCGGGCAACGCGGCCACGAGAGCCCGGAACGTGCTGCGCTGCGCCGGGTCGAGTCCCGCGGTCGGCTCGTCGAGCAGCAGCACGCGCGAGGGGAGGACCAGCGCCTGCGCCAGACCCACGCGACGCAGCTGGCCTCCGGAGAGCGTCGACACCAACGACGCGGCATGGTCCTCGAGACCGACTCGCTCCAGGGCGGACGAGGCTGCAAGCGCGGCGAGCCCCGGATCCGCCCCGCGGAGCCACGCCGCGTAGGCCACCTGCTCCCGAGCCGTGAAGCCCGGGATGGCCACGATCCTCTGCGGCATCATCGCCGCTGCGCGCCGGAGCGGCCCGAGGCCCGACTCCTGCCGCACGCCGTCGGGGTGGATAGCACCGGCGGTCGGTCTCATCGCGCCTACGCCGAGGGCCAGCAGGGTCGTCTTTCCCGCACCGTTCGGCCCGAGCAGGACCGTCTTCCCTGTCGGGAGTCGCCAACTGAAGTCCCGGAACACCCAGTCGCCCGGTCGGCGGAACCAGACCGACCGGTAGTGGAACGAGACCTGCTCAAACGACAGCGCCACGTGCCCCCCAAGCTCCTGACATTGGCGGAGGAGGCTCCCGGACCTCGGTGTGCCGGAGGTCCGGGAGGACTGCGAGGACTAAGCCCTCAGGCAGGTCGACTCAGTATTGCTCTGACCAGCTGGTCGAGACATTGGAGTTGTTGTAGTGGGTGTACTCGACGCTGTAGTCGGCGAGAGGTCCCGTGGACCAGTAGAGGTAGTGCTTCGTGGTGTTGTTCCTGCAGGGGGCGTTCTGCTGATAGGTGCCCGTGGCGGGGATGATCGGCCAGTGGTGCATCCAATCCCAGTACGCCTCCAGATCCGAGTTGGTGTTGGTGCAGGACCAGAAACTGAAGGTCGTCGAGTTGATGTTCTGCATGAGCGGCGTGTTGGTGCCGGGCGGCTGGCTGTACCACGTGCCAGAGGTGGTCGTGGCCAGAACCGTCGCCGCCATCAGCAGCGAAAGCCCAAGACCTGCGATCGGTCCCAGGTACTTCCGTATGCGCATCTTGTCCCCCTTTGGGTTGGCGATGTGGGTCGAGCTCAACTCTCAGGCGATGGCCATTCGTCCCCCCTCCCCTGGCGCCGGCTGGTGCGTCGCCGCGGACGCTGTTGAGGCCGAGATCGTGGCCCAGTCGTCTGGGCCCGTGGGGCGGATGCCGGGACGGCGGTGGCGGCGAGGAGCATGACCGTGGACGCGAACGGAGCGCGAATCCTGCGTGTTGAGCGCCTCGAGACGCCCCCACAGTGGGATGAGTCGACCCACTCCGCCATCCCAGCGCAACTCGATGAGTCCCCCAAGAGACGCCCTGCGTGCGGCACCTCGGGTCGCCGCGTGCTGTCTGGGGGGCCTCCCCCGACGCGCGGAGTCTGCGCCGGTCCTGGCCGTTATTGAATGGGGTGGAACCCTCACTTCCAGGCACGTTGCGGGCCGCCAGCTGACTGGCGGGAGGCGGCCGGCCCGGCTTGGCGTGCGCAACGCGACCGCCGGCAGGTATGTCCACTCCAGACGCCATCACCGACGCCAACCAGCAGGTGTCAGCGATCTGCACCCATAGCGGTTTCTACCGGGACGACAGCTTCCTCGCGGATCGCAGCGGCGACGAGACGAACTGCTCCGCGTCACGCTGACGACGCACACCTCGTCGGAAAGCCGAGATCGGGAGCCCGAGGCGTGAGATGCGACGGGGAGGACGCGCCACGGCGGCGACCAGGAGTGACTCGATCACGGCCCAGTACGCGGCCGTGTCGAGGCCGTGAGCGCGTCCAGTTAGGTCCGTGACACCGGGGCTGGGCGCGGGGTGAGGCGCGACCGGCTCGGGTGACACAGCGAGAGCCCTCCCTACGCTGGGAGTGTCAGCAGCCAGCAGCACGAGGACTCTCGATGCCCAAGTCTAGACGCCAGCGCGCCCATCCCCAGGGGACGAGCGCCCGCAACCGCGCCATCGGCCTGCCGCACCGACTCGCCCGCGAGGCGGCTCCCTCCCTGTCGCGCCGCGCCGCAGCCCGGCTCGCCATGCTCGACTGGCACGAGCGCCACGGCCGCAGCGTCAGCCGCACCGCCCGCCACTTCGGCTACTCCCGCCCGACCGTGTACCGCCGGCGCGGCCGCTACGACCGGCTGCGGCTCGAGACGCTGGAGGACCGGTCCAGCCGCCCGGCCCGGCGGCGGCGCCCGAGCTGGACGCTCGCGGAGCTCGTCGCCGTGCGGCGCCTGCGGGCCGCCTATCCGCGCTGGGGCAAGGACAAGCTCGCGGTCCTGCTCCGCCGCGAGGGCCTCCGGCTCTCGGCCTCCACCGTCGGGCGGATCCTCGGGCGGCTGCGGGCGACGGGCGACCTGCGCGAGCCGAGCGCGCGCCGGATCAGCGCCCGGCAC
>JBBIIL010000093.1:0-10241 GCA_037446495.1 Chloroflexota bacterium
AGCGTCGGCCTCCGGAGCCGAAGGTCGCAGGTTCGAATCCTGTCGGGCGCGCCACAGCCGACTCGGTGGGCACGTTCTCGGGCAACAGCGCTGGCAGCCCGGTGCGCTCCGCCATCGGCGTGAGCTTCACCTTGACCACGCTCGGCCCCTTGACCGTGATGCGCTCATAGGTCGCCTGCACGAGTCGAGCCCGCTCCTCTGGAGTGGCGAGCTTCCAGGTCGCGGCGATGCCCTCGATGAAGGTGACGGCTTCCTGGGGGTCGACCGGGGCCGGCTGGACGCTCGGTTTCGTGCTCGACTCGGCCCGCAGCCGAGCCATCTGCTCGAGGTAGGCGGCATCGCCGATGCGGCCGGCCACGTGCTCGAGGGCCAGATCCTTCATCATCCGCTCGATCCGTCGATCCGTCACATCCACGACAGGGGCCTGTCGCGCGAGGAGGGCTCGGGTGAGCTTGGCCTTGGTTCCCGCATCGAACCTGACGCCGCTCAACTGGCGACCGATGAGACGCTCGTAGGTCGGCGCGCTGTATCCCTTCTGGCTTCCCCACTCGGGGCACTGCTGATGTCGCGGGTGCGCCTTCCGCCTGCGCGGGGGCGTACCCATCGTGCCGTCGCTCTTGATCCGCGTCCCGCAGGGGCAGTACAGGATGCCCCGCAGCATGTCGGCCGGGTCGGGAGTCCACGGGCCGCCGTGGAGCGAGCGGCGGCGCTCGCGGACCTCCTCCACGCGTTTCCAGAGCAGGTCGGAGACCGGCGGCTGCCCCTTCCAGGCCGCGGGACGTCGCTCGGCCTGGTCAGACCCCCTGTACCGATGGACCCAGCCGTTGTAGATCGGGTTCCGGAGGATCATCGCGACGGCGCCCTCGGTCATCGAGAACTCGTCCGCGAGCTCCTCCATCGAGACGGTTCCCGTTGCATACCGCTCGAACACCGCCACCGCGATGTGGATCGTCGATGGGTCGATCTCCAGCACCGGCGGGTCGCCGGCCCGCCGGAAGCCGAGCCCTGCGCGGCCGCCCTGGTCGGCCTGACCCTTGAACTTGGCCGCGTACCCGTCGGTGATCTTCTCGCTCAGGTTGCGGCTGAACCGCTCCGCGTCATGCGCCTCGCGGACCATCTGGTCCCAGTCGGAAGGGTCCGTGGAGATCAGCTTCCGGTCGCACATCGCCCACGAAACCCCGGACGGGTGCAGCACGTCCTCGACGATCTCGAGCGTGCGGCGGAGGTTGCGCTGCCAGCGGTCGAAGTACCCCGTCAGGAGGACGTCGAACTCGCCTGCCTCGGCCGCCCGGAGCATGGACGTCATGGTCTCGGAGCGCCAGACGGTGCGCCCGGAGTGGGCGACCGTGAACACCAGGCCCGTGTCCACCAGCCCGTACCGCTCCGCGAAGTGGTCCATGTTCTCCTGCTGGCTCGCCGGGCCGTATCGGTCGAACTGCCCCCTCGACGACTCGCGGACCCAACGCGCCGCCCGCAAGCCGCGAAGGTCGTCGAGGGTTCGCAGGGTCGCACTCCTCATGCTGTCGGACCCGGCCCTTCTCCTCGCTGCTGCATGCGCTCCATGATGGCCCAAACGATGCTGACATAGGTCTGAATCCACCGGTCCTCGCTCGCAAGGCTGGTCGTGGCCGCCGGCGCTCGCGGCGGAGTCGCGGACACCCGCGAGGCGCTGCCTGCTCCGGCGCCCTGGACAGGCCGGGCCTGGAGCAGAGTGCCCCGATGGCGGGCACCACGAGGGCGGACTCCGCGGTACCGGCCCGCGACCTCGTCGCTCACCGCGTCGACCCGCCACTGCGGTTGGGAGAAGGCGCTCCAGCAGCGGTGAGGATCTCGCCGAGCCGTTGAAGCGCGGCCGCTGCTTCCGGCGGGCTCGGGTCCGTGTCGACCCGCTCAGCTGGCTCGGCTTGCCCGCGCACGTCGTGATATCGGGCGAGAACGTAGGCCACGACTTCACGCGCGGAAGCTTGGGCCGGCGCATCGGTCACCCATCGACCACAGGCGGTCGGCCAGTCGCGGATCGCCCCGCCCCGCTCGCCCTCGCCCCAGAGAACAGCGCGCTGCCCCCGGGTGGGTGGACGGGTGAGGCCGCGGCGTGACCATGCCTCCCGGAACGAAGCCCACACCTCACCGAAGCCGGCCCACGCGTCACTCTCTACAGGAGAAGGTACCTTCGTCTCGTCTCCGCTCCGATCGTCTCCCCGCTCAGAAGTCCGCGGACTGTCCGCGGACTCCTGAGCGGGGACGACTGCGGATGGCCGGTCCGACGCGGGGGGTTCGGGCGGTCTGCCGGCCGACCCACTCGCCGGCAAGGCATCACCCACTGGGCCGGTAGTCTCTACTGGAGCGGGCCGGTCACCGGCCCGCTTCCGCGCCTTCCGCTCCCTATCTCGGTGCTGGCGCTCCTTGAGCCTCCGAGTCGCCTCCGAGTCCTGATCCTCCTGCCAGAGATCCCAGTCACGGACTGTGAGGTCGTTGAGGACGCCGATGTCCCGGAAGCGCGTGAGCCACCTCGCGGAGTGTCCGAGGACCTGCCTGAGCTGGGCCTCCGAGGCGAACGTCCCTTCGTTGCGCCGTTTCGCGGCTGCGAGCAACCGGAACCACCCGACGACAGCGGAGTTCGCGGACTCGACCTTCAGGCCCGCCACCATGTCGTCGTGCTCGTTCGACTCGAAGAAGTCGGCGGGCACCATGAACGCACGGGCCGGTCGGCGCCTCACGGTCATCGCCTGGTCGCCAGCATCCCGCTGGCCGGCCGTCAAGGCCGCTCGTCCTCAGTCAGCAGTCGGTCGGCGCGGGCGTCGAAGTCGGCGGCCTCGGCGAGGAGCGCGCTGGCTCTGTCCTGGAGCCGGGCGGCCGCCGCCCGCTTCCGACTTGCGACCGATCGGTAGGACATCAGCGTCCCACCGGCCGGCCAGGCAGCAGCACGCCCGGCAGGACTGCCCTCAGTCTGGCCGGGCGTCGAAGTCGTTGATCTCATGATGGCAAGCCCCTTCTACGGGGAACGCCCTCCCCCGGGGTCTGCCATCTACTTGTGACGTCTCGCGCCGATCCCGCGCCTCGCGTCACCCGTAAGTTCCCACCTGCAAACATGGCCTGTCAAGGGCGGGCGCAAGAATGGTCGGAGCGCCCAGCCGATGGCGGCACGTGACCCCGAACCAGGCCGAGAGGGGCCAGCGGAGCGGCCCATGCGCGCAAGCTGCGCTACCCGGAGAAGTCGGCTCGGACGCCAGCCGCCATGTCGCTGCGGGCTGTCCCCCGCAGGCTGGTGCGCCAGCCCGGTTCGGACTGCAGGGTCGCCACGGTCCCCACCCGCGACCCATCGGGGTTCAGCCGCCGGGTGCGCACCACGCCGTGCGCCGCATCCTTCTCGGGCGCCGCCGGTGCGGCCGTATTCCGCGCGGAATGACGCGCTGCCCGGCGTCAGGCCCGCGAGCGCAGCACCCGGTCGACGCGAGACCCTTCCGGGCTGACATCTCGCATGTCGACGCCGGCGAGGCGGGCGGGTCCGTGTCGACGCTCACGACGGTGCGTGGGCGCCGTCTCGCAGCCGCTCGACCGCGCACCGGACGTCGTCGCGAAGCTGGTTCCACATGCGCCGCCCATCCTCCGGGGAGCCCCAGCCGTAGGCCGCGCCGTCGAGTCGGATGACGACATCCTCCCAAGGACAGGGGACCGTCTCCGGGCCAAGGACCAGGCTCTCGAAGTCGAACATCAGCGCCTGCACCGTCTCGACGGGCAACCCGTGCCGGCTTGCGACCTGCGAGGTGGCCGCACGTCCTCCCTCTACATGTTGGTCGTAGACCCAGAACGGCAGAGGGTCAGGGAGCGGGATCTCGTGCCACTCGACCGCCCGGAGGTGCGGGACGACGGTCGGCTGCTCGATGGCCGCCAGCACGATGCCGGCGATCGCCTCACCGGCGCTCGAGCGGGTCAGCCGGACGCGCCACAGGCAGGCGTCCCGGATCTCGCTCGCCGCGGGACCGATCTCAGGCGTCGCGAAAACGCGGGACCATTCGCCAGGCCAGGAGCGGTTGTCGAGTGCCGCATAGGCGATGGCGAGCGCCCCCCGATGGTCGCCCGCCTCGATCGCCGCCCGGTATGCCTCGGGGCTCGTCTCGGTGGCGACGTGGCGCCCCTCCCAGACCTGCGCGGCGAGCCAGGAGGCAGACTTGTCCTTCGGCGCGGCGGCGAGGGCGGCAACGAGGTCCAGCCGGTCGAACGGCTGCCCGTCCGCGCGCCGTCCGTCGACGACGGCCGCCCGGACGTCGGGCATGAACCGCCAGCCGACGTCCTCGGCGGCGATCGCGCCGACACGTTGGCTCAGGCTGAAGTCGTTGAGCGCCCCGAGCTCGCGGGCCGCCGCCACGGCCTCGTCGACCATGCCCCTCCTGACGAACTTGGACAACGCGGACCTAGCCAGGGCAAGCCGAGGATCGAAGCGGTGAGTCATCGGGGGCCTCCCTCGGCCGCGCTCGCGGGCCGCGGTTCGTGGTTGTGACCGACCCGGTCGAAGGCGACTCCGCGGTCCCGGAGCGAGATGTAGGTGTCGCGACCGACGATCAGGTGGTCGAGCAGGTCGATATCGAGGAGGCGTCCGGCGGCGAGAGCCTCCGCCGTCAGGTGCAGGTCATCGGAACTCGGGGTGGGGTCGCCGCTCGGGTGGTTGTGCACGACGACGACGCCAGACGCCGACTCGCGGACGGCGTCCCGGAACAGCTCGCCGACACGGACGAGCGACGCGCTCACGTTGCCCTGGTAGACGGTCACGACCTTCATCACCGAGTTCTTCGCGGTGAGAAGGACGACGCGCAGCTCCTCGCGTTCGAGCGCGCCCATCTCCGACATGAGCAGCAAGGCGACGTCGTCGGGGCGCCGGATCGTCTCGCCGGGCTCAGGCCCGAAGCGCAGGCGCTCGCCGCAGCCAGGGCACTCCAGCGCGCCGACGGGACCCTCGCGGACGACCCGTGGCCGGCGGACGTCCGGTGGCCGGTCGGCCAGTGGCGTCTCGGGGTCGTCGAGCAGGGGTACGCTTGAAAGGTGACGGGGGTGAGGCATGTGCTCCTCCTGTCGCTCTGGCCGAGCGGGTGGTGACACACCTGCTCGGCCGCTTCGTCTCACACGGCTGGTCGCCGCGCGCTGTCCGCCGGCCGCTCGTCGCAGCCGGACTCCGGGCACACCTGGAAGGCCGAGTACGATCGGCCCGTCTTCTTGGACACCCCGGCCGGCACCGTCCGCCACGGGACCCGATGGACCGGACAGGCCGCCGCCGACCCATTCCGGCCGGCCGCGATGGTTCGGAACGCCGGCTCGGGTGAGGTCCACGTGGCAGGCGGGAGGGGCTCGTCGTCCGCGTCGTCGGGCGCGCCACCTCCGATGCGAACCTCGATCCCCTCCGGGATCTCGAGCCGGATCGTGATCACGCGGGTCACGCCGCGGCGCTCCCTTCGCTGACGGGCACCGTGTCGCCCACGACGGAGCGGCCGGGGCCCTGCTGCCAGCCGTACAGCCGACGCGCCTCCAGGAACGCCGCCAGCGTCCGCCTGTCGACGTGGAACTCGACCAGGCGCGCGCCCTCCGGGCGGACGTGGATGACGCCGAAGCGTGTGGCCCGCGGGAGGCGGAACCGCCGAGGCACCCCAGGGCGGCCGATGAAGTCGGCGGCGGCGTAGGCGGCGAGCTGGAGTGCTGTCTCCGGGTAGACGCCGTTCCCGGTCTTCACGTCGAGCATCCAGCGCGCACCGTCGATGACCGCGATCGCATCGAGCGTCCCGCCGTACCCGTGGCGGAGGCTTACGACCATCTCCTCGACGGCGAGGAACCGCGGCCGGTAGGCGGCAAGGAACGCGCGGTAGGAGGCGACGAACGGCGCCTCGGCGTCGGTCACCTCGGGCTCGATGCCATGCGCGAGCTGCTCGGCGAGGCGGTGGACGCGGCTCCCCATGTCGGCGGCGCTGTCGCGTTGGTAGTCGGGGATCTCCTTCAGCCAGTTGACGGCCGCGGCGTCCCCGCCCGCCTCGCGCATCCGCACGAGCATGTCGAGGTTGCGAACCGCGCAGGCGGCGGTCTCGCGCTTCGCCCACCCCACGAGCGGGCCCGACTTGTCGAGGACCTTGATCACCGTCGTCACGCTCGGCAGCCCGGTGACGGCGGTCGTGCCGTCGTTCCAGGAATAGACGTGGGCGTCCGTCCGGGTGAGTCCTGAGGGCGGGGTTGGGTGGAGGGTTTCCATAAGTGAAGTATAGGCTTGTGCTTGACTTATGTCAACAGGATGATAGGATATTACAAGTCGCACACAAGGAGAATACAGATGCCGCAGATCTCGTTCCAGGCTGACACCCAGGACGAGCTCATCGAGATGGTCAGGCGGTGGGTCACGGGGCTCACCATCGAGGCTGCACCTGTCGTCGAGCCGTCGCCCGCGGAACGCGAGAGCGATGTGCGGGAGGTGATGCACCGCATCCGGGGCGAGGACAGCCGCAGCCTCGTGATCGAGGTGGCCGCGGCCGCGTCGCGCGGCGCAGCCCTGCCTCGCGATGCGAGGCTGCTCAAGCGGTTCAAGAAGACGAACTACACCGCGTTCGCAGGGATGGTGGGTGGGCCAAACAAGCTCTCGCGGCGGATCGCGGGCCGTGACCTGATCACCTGGGATGCGGCCGCCGGGGGTTACCGGATCGACCCGCGCGATGCCGAAGTCATCCTCGGGATGACCGCCGAGGACGGCACTTCGTCCGGTCAGGCCCGACGCCGGCCCGGCCGTCCGCCCGGCCCGAACCATACGAAGGTGCCCCGCCTACCTGGGGCCGCGGCGACCGAGCCCGCCGTCCGACTCGACACGGACGCCTAGCGTGCGCGACCGGGACAGCATCGACGCGTTCGTCGCAGACCTCGCGATGGCGAGACCCGCCACGCTCGTGAACCCGTATGCCGACGAGGTCGCGGGTCTGGACCGGCCGGGCGCTGCGGCCATCCGGTGCGCGAACCTCCGCGCCTACCTGAAGGCGCGGATCGGCGCCTCCCTGGCCCTCATCGGCGAGGCGCCGTCAGCGCACGGCGCGCGCTTCTCCGGGATCGCCTTCACCGCCGAGTGTTCTCTGGCGCCCGAGCAGCGAACAAGCGCCGCTGGCCTACGGCCCGACGGGTTCACTGAGCACTCAGCGACCGTCCTGCGGCAGGCGCTCGTCGCCGCTGGTATCGACGCGACCGACGTGGTCCTGTGGAATGCTGTGCCGTTCCACCCGGCACGGGCCGACGACCCGCTGCGGAACCGCACCCCGCGTGTCGAGGAACGCGCCCTCGGGTCAGCCTGGCTCCTTCGGTTCCTCGAGCTCATGCAGCCGCGTCGCGTTGCCGCAGTCGGTCAGACCGCCCGCCGAGCCCTCCCGCACGGAACCCCGGTCGTGCGGCACCCGGCCCACGGCGGAGGACCGCGGCTGCAGGCCGACCTTGAAAGCCTGGCCGCAGGGATGTGGAGGCGGTCCGATCCTCCGACACCACCTCCTACGCGTTAGCGCCGCTCAGCCAGCGCCCCCGCCGAACCGGCACTCCGAGCAGAGCGGCGAGATCGGCATCCGCCGACCCGCCCGCTGGCAGAAGGTGCAGCCCCACTTACCGTAAAACCAGAGCGCGGGATCGAGGGCCCCGGGCGTGTCCGCGAGCCCGTCGGGACCGGCAGCTCCATGCGCCGCCACATCCCGAGCCCAGGTCACCTGGATAGTGTCGCGCACATCCTCGAGGTCCAGCCCGACGGTCTCGGTCACGCCGAGGTACTCGGTGACCTTGCGGACCTGCACGTCGACGGCGACCGGGACCCGGTCGAGCGAGCTGATCGCGGCGCCGCCCGGGTAGGCGAGCAGCCGCACCCACAGCGGGCCGACCTTCGGGCCCCCGAGCAGGGGGAACAGCGGCGTGCCGTCCTCCGATGCGAGGGCCAGCTCGGCGAGCAGGGCCGCCGCGTCGCCGCGACCTTCGAACACGACGGTGTGGACGCCGGGGGCCAGCCCCGGGTCAACGAGGGTCTCGGCGAGGATCCGCCACCCGAACGCGTCGATCACGTGCCGCTGGCTCACGCCGTATCGGCGGAGTGCGTCGGCGAGCTCCCGGAGCGGGCGCGCGGCGACCGCCTGCGGCTCGAACGCCCAGGGCTCGTCGCGATGGAGCCGCACGGCGGCCTCGGCCAGGCGGTCCGCATCGCGGGCGCGGTCCATCGCCGCGCAGAACGTGAGGAACCGCCGGACGGCCTCAGCGGAGGCGCCGCTCGCCTGCAGCCTGTGGACGGCGACCACCTCCGGCATCCCCTCCCAGCCCGATGCGGGGGCCCCCGGACGGTCCGAGATGTCGAGGCGCCCGGCCATGAACAGCTCGCTCAGCCGCCGCCCCAGCCCGCGCCCGTCACCGACCGCCGTCGGGCCCGGGCGGGCCGCCGCGGGGGCCCGGGGGATCGTGACGGCCCCGCCCGGCAGTCCGAGCCGCTCGCCGTACCAGGCGAGCTGCTCGCCGATCCGGAGCCCCTCGAGCGGCCGGGTGAGCCGCGCCCCCCGACCGCGGAGCGCGGGGCCGATCGCGAGGACGTACTCGTCGCCGGCGTGGACCTCGAGGAGCTTGCCGGCGAGGCTCCCGAGGGCGCCCTCGAGGTCGGCAGCGACGTGGTCCGCCAGCTCGTGCCGTGCCCCGAGCAGCAGCCGGGCGATCCGCGTGTCGTACGGGGCGATCACCCGCTCCGGGTCCACGAGCCCGTACTCGGCGCTGACGATCCACCACGGGCGCCCCGACGCCTCCGCGAACCGACGCCGACGGCGGAACAGCTCCGAGCGGTACAGGTCCTTCGCGGCCATCGGGGACGCGTTCTTCTGCGAGACGCAGCCAAGGAGGATGGCGTCAGGCGAGCCGGCCGGTCCTGGCACCTGCCGCGCCGGCGACGGTACGGCCGGAATGGGCCGAACGGCCGGCTGCGGGTGGAGCGTCATGTAGACGATCTGGTATCGCACGTCGAGCCGGCGGGCGATCTCGGCGACGGGCACCCCGGCGGCCGCGAGCTCGAGGATGACGTCGCGTCGGGGGCGGCGGCGTCCCTCCCACTCGACCAACACCAGGCGCCCGTCCTTCATCAGTCCGCTCCGTGATCGGGTTGGTGCGAGCCGCACCCGTGGACCCGAGCGTACGCCGCTGGCGACCGGACGATAATGGGGGTTATCGTGCAGCCGCGGGGCGCTTCCCCGCCTGATGCCGCGTCGGGTCACCTCAGGTCGGACCGAGAAGATCGCCCAGGACTTGAGCCGCGGCCGACCGACGTCGCGTTGACGGTTCGAGGGGCCGGCCGCGAGTTCGGAGGCATCGTGCGGGCCGCCGTGAAGGGTAGGCTACGCAGCGGGGGCGCCTTCGCGTCCGAACAGATCCAACCGGGAGCGACGATGCCAGTCGAGTTCGCGATCTGGAGGCTTGACGGATCGGCGACGAAGGTGGAGCCGGCGAAGCTGCCGAGCGAGTCCCAGCTCGAGAAGCTGCTCGTCTCCGACATCTCCATCCTTGGGCTCGACCTCCTCGTGATCGGATCGCAGGTTGCCACCGCGTACGGCAAGAAGGTCGACCTGCTGGCGATCGACCGGGACGGCGCCCTGCATGTCATCGAGCTGAAGCGCGACCGGACACCCCGGGAGGTCGTCGCCCAGGCACTCGACTACGGCTCATGGGTCAAGGGGCTGACATACGAGCAGATCGCCGGGATCAGCGCGCAGCACCACGACGGGAAGCGTATCGAGGAGGTGTTCGCCGACCGCTTCGGCGTCGCGATCCCGGAGGCTCTCAACCAGGAGCACCACCTCGTGATCGTCGCGTCGGCGCTCGACGCGAGCACCGAGCGCATCGTGGGCTACCTCTCGGCCGAGTACGGCGTGCCGATCAACGTCCTGTTCTTCCGCTACTTCGTCGATGAAGACCGGGCCTACCTCGCTCGCATGTGGCTCATCGAGCCGAGCGAGGCCGAGTCGAACGCGAAGGTCGGCGGCAAGGGTGGCAAGGAAGCCTGGAACGGGACCGACTTCTACGTCTCGTTCGGGGATGGGGACCATCGGTCGTGGGAGGACGCCCGGAAGTTCGGCTTCGTCTCGGGCGGCGGCGGTCGCTGGTACTCCAAGACGCTCGAGGCTCTCCAGCCGGGGCACCGCGTCTTCGCCTGCATTCCCCAGGAGGGGTACGTCGGGGTCGGCGAGGTCGTGGCGCCGTCTGTTCCCGTCAAGGACTTCGCG
>JBBIIL010000094.1:0-10120 GCA_037446495.1 Chloroflexota bacterium
CGACACGAACAGGTGGTCGAGCTCGGCCTTGCCCCAGGTCGCGAGGTGGCCACAGATCCCGCCATCCCCGCAGGCGCAATCGGCCGCGGACGCCGGCGGCGCGGCGACGAGGGTCTTCGCCTCGACTAGGCCGAGCGAGCGGATCGCGCCGAGCACGGCCTCCGCCCGCGCGAGGTACTTCCGGTCCGCTGTCGCGCCCGACACGTTGAGGTCTCCGCCAAGGATGACACGCGATCCCTGCGGCGAGTCGAACAGCGGCACGAGGTCCGCGATGACGCGATACATCGTCGACAGGGCGGATCCGTCCATGACGCCGTACACCGAGACGAGCGTGATCGGCTGGATCCCGGGCGCGGTCAGCGTGGCGATCGCGACGGATCCCGGGTGCGTGTTCGCCAGGAGGAAGCGCCGGCGGGACCACGGGTTGCGCACCGAGCGCAGCGGCTCGATCGAGATCGCGGGATCGAGCGCGACCACGGCAGAGCCCCAGTTCCGGTGGCCGGCGATCTCCCCGTATGCGGCGCGGTCGCGACCGAGACCGAACGGCGGCACGGCCTCCTGGACGAGCGCGACCTCGGCGCCGATCCCCGTGAACAGGTAGTCCCATGCCGCGCGGCGCGTGTCGGTGGGGAGCAGCGGCTGGCGCCAGTGGTTGAGGTTCCAGGTGGCGAGACGGAGCTTCACCGGGTCGGGCCGCTCCGCAGAGACGCGCTCGAGCTCAGATGCGACCTCCGCGTCACGTTCGGCGCCCAGTACGTGCTCCCATGTCCGCAGTCTCCTATGCCTCTGTGACAGCTCCTTGGTCACGCGGGCGGTCTTGCCGCGGGCTACCCTGCTTGGGATGCTCGATCCTATTCCCGAGGTCGAACCTCGAACGCCCGGTGTGCGTCGCGTGGAGGTGCGCGCCCGAGCGTCATTGCCCCGCGGGGATCGAGTCGCGCCAAGCACCACCTCATCGTGATTACGACACCAGAGCTGGCACAGCGATTCGGAAGGATCGGCCCGTGACGGACGATCGATCCACAGGCAGGCGCCCGCGAGCGATGGCGATGACCGTCGAGCAGCAGCGGATCGTCGAGTGGGGTGACGGGCCGCTCGTCGTCATCGCGGGCGCCGGGACCGGCAAGACCCGCGTGATCATCGAACGCATCCGCTGGCTCATGGAGTCCAAGGGCGCTGGCAATCGTGATGGCCGGAGCGGTCCGGGGCCTGCCAACCTGGCCGCGCTGTTCAATGGTCCGCTGCTGCCCGAGCAGGTCCTCGTCCTCACCTACAACGTGAAGGCTGCGCGCGAGCTGAGCGAGCGGCTCAACGACGCTGTCGGGCCCGCGATCCGCGCGCGCATGAGCGTGTCGAACTTCCACAGCTTCTGCCACCGGATCCTGACGGAGTCGGCCGGCGACGCCGGGCTGCCTGCCCGCCCGGACGTACTCGACGGGGTGGACCAGGTCCTCCTCCTGCGGGACATTCGCGATCAGCTCCCGCTCGTCTACCACTCGGACTGGTGGCTCGGCCAGTTCGTGGGGTTCATCAACCGGGCCAAGGACGAGCTCGTCACGCCGGCCCGGTTCGAGGCGTTCGTGTCAGGGGAGAGGCTGGCCTTCGAGGCGGCGCACGGGCCGTACGAGCCGGTCGCGGCCGAGCTCGAGGCGCGGGCCCTGGTCCGCGGCCAGAGGGACGTCCGCGCCGCGTACGCGAGCCGCCGGCGCCACGAGCGGGCCGAGGCGGCGGGCCGCGACGCGGGGCCGTACGACGCGGAGGCCGACCGGAAGGCGGCCGACCGGGAGGCCCGGCGCGTGGTGGGCGGGACCGGCTACGCCGTGTCGCGGGGCCAGATCCCCGCCGAGCTCCACGACCAGGTGGACGAGCTCGCGGCCACGTACGTCCGCGACGGCGCCGCGCTCGAGGTCATGCGCCTGGGCGAGCTCGCCGCCGTGTACCGCGCCTACCAGGCGGAGCTGGCGCGGCGAGGCGCGCTCGACTTCGGCGAGCAGATCGCCGCGGTCACGACGCTGTTCAAGGCCCGCCCGAACGTCCTCCGGCGCTGGCAGCGCCAGTTCCGGTACATCCTGGTGGACGAGTTCCAGGACGCCAACGTCGCCCAGATCGAGCTCGTCGAGCTCATCGGCCGGACGCCGGACCGCCCGGACAACGTGATGGTGGTCGGCGACGACGACCAGTCGATCTACCGGTTCCGGGGCGCGAGCTTCGCCGCCTTCGCCGAGTTCGACGCGCGCTTCTCGGGGGCGCCGGCCCACGACCCGTCCGCCGTGGCGCCCGGCCCGCCCGCGCGGCTGCGGATCGAGCAGAACTTCCGGTCCGTCGACCGCATCCTCACCGCCGCCAACCGGCTGATCGCCCGCAACGGGACCCGCTTCGAGCCCGACAAGCGCCTGCGCACCGAGCGGGTGCCGGGCGAGCCGGTCGACCTCCTCATCTGCGCCGGCCCGGAGGACGAGGCCGTCGCGGTCGTCGACGCCGTCCGCGCCCTCGTGGACCCCGAGCGCGCGCGGGCGGAGCACCGCAGGCCCGCGTGGTCGGAGGTGGCGATCCTGTACCGGATGCACCGGCACCGCGACGCGATCGTGGCGCGACTCCGGGACGAGGACATCCCGCACACCGTCGTCGGGGGCCTCTCGCTGTTCGAGGCGCCCGAGATCCGCGACCTCGAGCAGTCGCTGCGGGCAATCGCCGACCCGCACGACGACGTCGCGTTCACGCGGATGATGACCGCGGGCCCCTGGCGGCTCGACGCGCTCGAGATCCTCGACGTCAGCCGCACGGCCTCGTTCGCCAAGCGGCACCTCGTCGACGTCGTCCGCGACGTCGTCGCGTCGGGCGAGCTCGCCGTCGACCGCCCGTCGCCCTCCGCCGACGGCGGGGCGGCGCCGCTGCCGAGGGGCACCGTCCCGGTCGCCCCGGAGACCCGGGCGCGGCTGCGCCGCATGGTCGGGGTCCTCGAGGAGCTCGCCCCGCTGACCTGGCGCGAGGGGCCGTTCACGATCGCGCAGCGGTTCCTCGAGCGCTCCGGGCAGCTCCTGGACCTGATCGCGGTGGACACGCTCGAGGCGCACCGGATGGTCGCGAACATCGCGAGCTTCCTGCGGTTCGCCAGCGACTGGCAGGGCGGCAGCCCGAGCGGGACCCTCGCCGGGTTCGTCGCCTACCTCGACGCGTACCGCGACGCCGGCGGCGAGCTGCCGACCAGCGTCGAGCTCACCGAGGACGTGGACGGCGTGCGCCTGATGACCCTCTACCAGGCCAAGGGCCTCGAGTTCCCGGCCGTCTTCGTCCCCGGGCTCCTCGAGGGCGAGTGGCCGGCGCGAGAGTGGGGAGGGGGCCTCTTCCCGCAGGAGCTGCTGCGCGAGGCGATCCCCGGCGGGGACCTCCACACCGACGAGGAGCGGCGGCTCCTGTACGTCGCGATGACCCGGGCCCGGGACCGGCTGACCCTGACGACCCATGCCGGCCCGAGCGCGAAGCGGTCGCCCTCGCCGTTCGTCGCCGAGCTGGTCGACGGCGCCGGCGACGAGCTTCGCGTCACCGACCGGACATCCGACGGTGCGGCAGGGTCGACGCCGGCAGCCGCCAGAAACGGCGTCCCCGAGGACGGAGATGGCGCGCTCGACGAGGCCGACGACCCGCTGCTGCGGACCTCGACGCTGGTCCGCCGGGTGATGCCCCTCCCGACCCGGCGCGAACGTCGCCTGGCCATCCGCCTCCGGGCCACGGAGCTCGTCGGCCTGCTCGAGGGCACCAGTCCCGATGATCCGGAGGCCGCCTCCGCACGCGAGCGGCTCGCGGCCGACCTCGCACGCACCGGCCTCGCCGCCTCCGACGCCGCCGACACGGCGCGGGCGCAGGGCCTCGACCCGCTCTCCCTCCGGGGCCTGGCCCTCGACAGCGGCGCGGGCTCGAGCCTGCTCCAGGTCGCGCCGCTCCCGCGGTCCTTCAGCTACACCCAGTTCAGCACCTACGAGCGGTGCCCGCTGCAGTACGCGTTCAGCAACGTCTACGGGATCCCGACCGACCGGACGGTCGGGGCGTTCACCTTCGGGACCACGGCCCACGAGACGTTCGAGGCGTTCACGAAGGAGCGTCGCGAGCGGCTCGCCCGGGGCGACCCGGCCCCAACCCGGGACGACCTCGAGCGCCTGTTCCGGGACCGCTGGACGCCGAGCGGCTTCGGTGACGGGGCCACCGCTGAGCGGTACGCCCGCCGTGTGGACACCCTGCTCGACAACTTCTGGGACGGCGAGGTCAGGACGGTGGCCACGGCGATGCACGAGGAGCTGTGGTTCGACCTGACCCTCGATCCGGGCGACGGCAGCCCGCCCGTCGTGGTCTCGGGCTCGATCGACCGCATCGATCGCCTTCCTACCGGCGGCGTGGAGGTCGTCGACTACAAGACCGGCCGGCAGGGCACCCAGAAGAGCGTCGACGAGAGCCTCCAGCTCTCGATCTACGCCCTCGCCTGTCGGGACCTCCTCGGACTTGGCACGCCCGAGCTGGTCACCCTCTACTACACGGAGTCCGCGACGCGGATGTCCACGACCCGGACGGACGAGCAGCTCGACGCCGCGCGCGCCGACATCCTGGCCCGTGCCGCACTCATCCGCTCGGGCGACTTCGCGGCGACGCCGTCCGAGCGCGCCTGCCGGTACTGCGACTACGCCGCGATGTGCCCGGGCCGAGTCCAATGATGACTCTTCCGGCAACACATCCGGTTCGCTGCGGCGGCTTGCGCGGTCGACTGTGTGGACGACCGCTCCCACTCGGGCTTCTGGTCTCCTCGGGTTCGCTAGCTGGGCAGATTGAACAGCATCGTCCGCGTGTCCGACATGTCCCGGAAGACCTTCCGGCCCGCAGTGGAGAACGGATTCGGAAGCAGGTGGATCGTCCGGTGCTCGCTCTTCAGCGCGTTCGCGACAACGAGGATGTAGTAGCTGCCATCATCGGCGTGCTCTTGGGCGAAGTCGACCTCGCCGCGCTTGAGGCTGAACGAGACGGGATGCCCTGCCCGAGGCTCTCCCACAGCCTTTACCTCGATGAACAGTTGGCGCGCCACCCCGGCGCCTCCGGCGAGGATCCCGGGGTCGACGACTCGAAGGTCGTAGCCGAGCCTGTCGTCGCCCGGGAGCGTCGCGTCGTAGTGAAGGGCGAGGCCCGAGCACCACGTCACGCGTCCCTCGCCAAGGTGGTGGCAGAGCCATCGGTAGGCGACCAGCTCCCCAATGAAGCCGATGACCTCGAGCTGGGCGTCGGAGAGGCTCGTCTCGCTGGCCGCACCTCCGCGCCCTCTTCGGCCACCGCCGCGGCCGCGCACCTCGGGAAGCGGTCCGGTCTGAGCAATCTCCGGCGGCACCTCAAGGAGGCTCCCGAGCGACCCGTCCACGCGGGCCAGTAGGTCCGCGGCACCATCGTCGAGGAGTGAGACTTCGCGTCCGTCCAGGGGGAGGGACCGCTTGGCCTTGGTCCTCGTTGGCTCCACCTGGCCCGCGAGCTCAGCGACCGCTGCCACCACCTGATCCCGGGTCAGGCCCAGCTCGTCCAGGGCGACGCTGACGGGCATTGGCGCTGGCCACGTCCCGGCTACTGTCGGTAGCCAACGGAGGACGGTTCCCGAGTCGAGCCTTCGGAAGTCCAGCACGCCGGCGCTCTGCAGCGCGACCGAGAGCGCCCGTGGGCCAGCGAATACCCAGGCGGGGACGACCTTGCCGTGCATCCGGCACCAAGCGACGACAAGTGGGGCTGCCTCGCGCGTCCAACGGTCCGCAGTCGCCGCGTTGGCAGTCCGCGCATCGGCCAGTTTGCGCAGCCCCGGCACCCGGCTCGGTGACTCGGTGACGCCAACCGTCGCCAACCAAGCGTCGAGCCGTATCTCCATCACCTCGGGACTGGGGACGCGCATCCGATCGAGCCAGGCCGGGTTCGCGTTGAGGCGTGCGACACCGGGACGTTCGGCGGGCGGATCGAGGCGCCGCGCCCGCTCAAGCTCCGCGAGCGCTGGCGGATACCAGGGTGGGATCGCGCCCGCGTCGAACGACGGCAGCGCCGCCGCCCTCAGAGCGAGTGTGACCCGCTCGCGGTTGTCCTCGAGCCACCTCGCGAACTCGGCATCGTGCGCGTCGCGCTGCCGATCGGGCTCGTATGCGCCCCCGAGAGCTTCGAGGGCTTCGTTGAACTCTGCGAAGGGGATCCCGAGGCGGTCCCGGAGTTCAGTCGGCGAATCTGCCTCACGAGCCGCGGCCACCAGCAATTCCGGGGACCATCCTGGGGGGAGCTGTAGCTGCGTGCAGAGCTCCAGCAGCCGGCGTTCGGATGGGCCGTCGTCCCCGGCGCCGTCAAGGGCCTTGAGGGTTCGGCTCCCGCCCAGGCATCGGACCACCGGTCGCAGCACGAAGACCAGCCGATTGAGCAAGTCGCGGTTCGCCAGGAGCACCTCGCTGACCGCTGCTTCGCGGACCCCAAGCGCGGACGCGTAGGTCTCTCCGTTCGGACGTGAGATCGGCCCCGTACTGCCGCCGGAGAGCTTGGAAATTGCGAACCGCAAGGCGACGTCTGCCGACGGATAGCCCACGAGCTCGGCGATCGCGGCGGACATGGCTTCCAGCTGCGGCCACCGAACAACGTTCGCCTCTTCCCCTCCGTCCGGAGCGACCACGATGGTTGGCAGTCGGTCGTCATCGACCGGCACAACCGATACGGCGCCGTCAGTGTCCCCGAGGCCAGTGTTCCGGACGGTCACCTTGATGGGGCTGCCAAAGCGGAGGCGGATCCTGCGAAGCTTGCCCACGGCGCGAGCCGTGGTCTGAGGTGTGACGTCGGTACGGAAGACCAGATTCAGGGTGATGGCAAGAAGGTCCGCAAGCCAGGCACGCTGGGAGGTGACGAGGGCGGGATCCGCAGCCGACGGGCGCACTACCTGGCTGCCGATCGAGACAGTGATATCGCGCCTGCCAACCTCGACGAGCCGGTCGCCGATCGACGGCCGCAGGAGCGCGGCTACTGCGTCGGCGTCCCTGGGTTCCACGCGCAGGCGGGCGACCGCGCGCTCGTCCACGAGTTTCTCCGCGAGCGCGTCGCGCCAAGTCAGCACGTAGACCTTGCCACGCTGCTGGTTCGGGTCGTGCACGGCCAGGCGCCCCTTGACGGTGACCACGAGCGGCGGGGCATCGGTCCACGGAAGCGTGAGCTTGAGTGCGACGACGCTCGACCACGATCGCTCATACGCCCGCCGCACGTACTGACGGTGGTTGTCTGGCAGGTCGGTGGCGGCGAGGTCCGTCAGGACCTTCAGGCGGGCGGACGCACACTGGGGATCTCCCCACTCCTTCACCCCCAGCTCCCGTAGCCGGTCCCATAGCGTCGGATTGGTGCCGATCCTCACGCGAACGGAGCGCTGCAGGAGCTCCGTGTACACGGGGATGCCACCCTCGTCCTCGATGTAGTGCCACCCGTCCAGGGCAGATACGAAGCGTGTCGGAGAGCCGGACGGTCGGCCCGCTGGGAGCCAAGGCGCCGTTCGCAGGAAGGAGAACACAGGCGATGGCCAGCGCACCGATTCGATGGCGGTGTTGAACACATCGGCTGGCCATGCCGGAAGCCCAGTGAGAACGAGATCCGAGAAGCGCAGGTGCGCCTCCGGGGTCAGGTTTGGCAGCGCGCCCTGGCCCGGGATCCGGTATGCGGGGCCCCGTATCGTCCAAGGGGTGCGCCGTGTCGGCTGCGGCGCCGCGGCGACCGCGCCCGCCCACGCCCCGTCACGCTCCCACGACAGGCCCAGGTACTCCAGCAGGCTGTGCGGCCGGAACTGCCACTTGGGCAGCCGCAGGGTTTGAGGCACGAGGTTGTCGGGCGCGAGGCCCCTGGACACGCCTGCCGCAGATAGGAATGCCGCCCACTCCTCGGCGGTCCCGCGGTAGCGCCGGCCATCGAACGGGGCGAGCAATCGAGACCGCAGTTGCTGTATCTCTGGATCGTCACCGGCCACCGCGACGAACGCCGCAAGGTCGGGACCGAGCGTCGCCTCGGGCCACCCGCTGCCGAACCGGGCCTCGCGGGCCAGCTTCCAGGAGCCGTCGGCAGTCGGCACGCGCAGGTTCGCCGGTGTCACATCGGTCATCCGTGACCGGGCGGTCCTTCGATACGCCTCGAAGACGAACTGCAGGGCGTGGCGCCACTTCCGCTCGTCCTGGCTCGCATCCACAAGGGCGCCGACCTCTGGGTACAGGTCCTCGAGTCGCCATTGGCGGACACCCGCGTTCTCGAGCAAGTCGCGGCCCGGACGGTTGCTCCGGCCTCGGGAGGTGACCTCCAGCCATCGAAGCGCCACGTGCGGAAAGGCCAGGCGTGCCTGCAGCGAGTCTGGGAGCTCGAGGTCGCCTGGCGCGTCGTCGCCCTCGTCGTCGGCGGTCGAACCTGGTCGGAAGAACACCGTGAAGTCGCCGCGAACGCGCTTGTCGGCCGTCGACGCGCGACAGGGAAGCAGGTGAAGGCGGTCGTCGATGACGATCCGCCGGGTCGAGAGCGCTGTCGGCAGGTCAGGACGGGTCCCGGCGACGGAGGCGAGGTCGTCGTAGAAGGCGAGCCACCTGGACGTGTCGAGCTTGCGGCGGCCGTGCTCGGTCGTCGCAAGCACCTGGGCGACAGCCTGCGACCAGTCGGCGATGTCGTCGCTCCTCGGCTGCATGGTCCGGCCGAACGCCTTCGCTGAAAACGCGGCGATCCGAGCCACCCGCTCGCGCCCGAGTCCGGGGTCAAGCACTTCGACCTTCGCTTGCGCCAGGGTGGCCGGCGTCAGAACAATCAAGCCGTCGCCGGTCCATGCCGAGGCCGTGCCGAATGACCCCAGCGAGTCAGCCGGCAGGACTGGGAGTAGCGGCCTCCGTTCAAGGTTGAGACGCTCCCGCGCTGCAGCAGTCAGGAGGCGATCGACATCACCTGGCTTCCACGCGATGAGGTCTGCGGCGGCCATCCGGCCCCGACGAGTGGCGGCAATCGCTGCGGCGGTTCTGCACGTGATCTCGGCAGCCACGTCGAGCAGGAGCTCGTTGAGCGGGGTCTTCTCGACGAGCGCCTTCCGCGCGATCGCGACGGAGAACGGGGCGTTGACGTGGCCCTGGAACGGAGATCGGGCGTCCTCCCCCATCGGCAGAAAGCAGTACAGGCGGTCGTCACTGCCGGCCTCGTCCGTCCGAACGGCGACGGAGACCACGGCTGGATCGGACCACTTGAGCCAGCGGGGGTCGATACGCCCCTGCTCGACGCTTTCGCGGAGCGCTCGCCGAAATCGCCTGGCCGGCACCTCGGCAGTCGAGCAGAGGTATGTTCCCTGGGCTCCGAGCTTGACCAGCCCCAGGCGGAGGGTCCCGGCTGCCGGCATCGCCTCCACCCTGCGGTCGAGCGTGACAGGCTCACTGCCGCGGACGTCGATGTGGAGCCGTCGGATGCGGTCGAGGAAGAGCAGCATGGGTGCGCCGCCGTGCACAAGCTCCTGTAGCTGGCCCTGGACGTCGCTCCCCGCATTCCTGCGGATGGGCAGGCGGATGACTACGTTGTGGCCCAGGGCGGCGAGCGACTTGACGGTGGCGTTGCCGTCCCGCGTCAGCGGCATCGGCAGACCGCTGTGGTGGCGGCGCTTCCTGAGACGATCAGCCGCCTCCGCGTCGCCGTCAGTAAGCGTCAGGTAGTCCTTGGGTGAGGCGAACGTGAAGCAGAAGCCATCCAGAGCCCTGTCCCGCCGCCGAGCCCCGGCCGAGTAGACCTCCGGGGTGGACGACACGAGAAAGACGGATTTGAATCCGACCCCCTTGTTGCCGATGCCCTGGCCAGGATGCTTGGACGACTTTGCGAGCACTGAGATCGAGGCAAGGTCGCCATAAGTGAACGGGCGACCCTTGTTCGCGACGTACAGGGTGCCCGCTGGTCCTTCGCGTGGATCGAAGACGATGTCGATCTCGCCGTCCGTTCGGTTGGGATCGTGCGCGTCGTGCGCGTTCTGGATCAGCTCCGCGACGAAGCGCCCGGCGTAGTCCCTAGCGACCTCGTCCGTGATTCCGAGCCAGCCCTCAAAGTCATCGGCGAGGGCCTCGGCCTGGAGGACGGCATCGGCCTTTGA
>JBBIIL010000095.1:0-10029 GCA_037446495.1 Chloroflexota bacterium
AAGGTCAAGGCCAACCTCGACATCGAGCTGGTCGTCGACATGATGAAGACGGCCCGGAACCTCGACATCGCGGTGGTGGTCTCCGGCGACGGCGACTTCGCCTCCGCCATCCGCGCCGTCCAGGAGATGGGCGTCCGCGTCGAGGTGATCTCGTTCCGCGGCAACACGTCGTCGGACCTGATCGACGTGGCGGACCTGTTCACCGACATCACCCAGATCGCCAAGGTTGACAAGGGGTCCACCCGGTCCGGCCGCCGCGTGGCGGACGACGACGAGGACCTCTCGATGACCGAGGTCCCCGAGAAGCAGTCCGAGGGCACGGGCCGGGGCCGCGGCCGCGGCCGGGGTCGCGGGCGTGGCGAGCGCGAGGAGGTTGCGGCGTCGTCCCGCGGCGAGCGGCCGTACCGCTCGTCCCGCAGCGAGCGGCCGTCCCGTCCCGAGGAGGTCGCGGCGTCGTCCGCCGGCGGCCAGCTCATCGCGCTTCCCGGCGAGAAGCTGTCTCGCGCATCGGCCGCCCCTGTGCGGACCGATGAGGGCGAGGAGCCCGAGGAACTCGACGAGGTTGCCCTCGAGGGCGCCGAGGGCGAGGGCCTGGCTGATGGCGAGGGCCTGACTGATGGCGATGGCCACCGCCGGCGCCGGCGACGCGGCGGTCGCGGACGAGGTCGCGGTCGGCGTGATGGCGTGCAGCTCGAGGGCGGCGAGGCCGTCGATGGCGCTGACGCCGTGGCTGACGCGGAGCCTGCCGATCCCGAGGACACCGAAGATGCGGCCGACGCCGAGGAAGCGGCGGCCCCGGAGCGCGCAGAGCGCCCGGCACGTCAGGATCGCCCCGCTCGCCGGACGGCGTCGGGTGACCTGCCCACCCCGTTCGACGACATGGACTCGCTGAGCAACACCAGGGCGCGCAAGCCCGTCACGCCGTTCGGGTCCGTGTGGGGCGCCCAGCTGGGCTCCACAGCGCGGCCCGCGCCGAGTGGCCTGGCGCCGCTCCCCGACGACGAGGAGGATCTCGAGGAGCCTGAGGTCCCCGAGTACCTGCTCGCCGAGCAGAGGCGGGGCGCTCAGACCGGTCAGGGCGGTGGCAACCGTGGCGGTCGAGGCGGTGGTGGCCGCGGCGGCAACCGCAGCGCCTACAACGCGGCCATTGAACGGGAGCGCTACGGCGGGTCCCGCGGTGGGGCTGTGAGCCCCAGTCGGTACGCCGAGCCCTCCCGAAGCCCGGGCCGAGCCCCCCAGCCCCAGTCCCAGCCCCAGCCGAACCGAGGCGGTGGCCGGAATGACCGGACAGACCGTGTCGACCGCGGGTCGCGCGGCGGCCAGGAGTGGAGCGAGGTGCCGCCGGAGCTCGAGCAGATGCTCCTCGCCCAGATCCAGCGCTCCCCCAAGGCCGCTCCGGCCAGCGCCCCGAAGGCCGCCAGGGCTGTCGACGCAACGGCCCAAGCCCCGGCCGAAACCCCCAAGCGCCGGGCCACGACCCGCAAGGCCTCCGCGCCGGCTCCCGCCGTGGACGCTCCCGCCGCTGCGGCAGCCGAAGCACCGGCCGCGGCCCCCAAGCGCCGGACCACGACCCGCAAGCCCGTCGAGGCACCGGCCGAGGCACCGGCCGAGCCCGTTCCCGGGACGCTGGCCGAGCCCGTCGTCGAGGCACCGGCCGCGGCCCCCAAGCGCCGCGCGACGCCCCGCGTCGCGGCTCCGGTTCCCAAGGCCGCCGCTCCGGTCAGCGGGGCGCAGGATCCTGCTGCCTCGGGTCCCGAGGCTCCGGCCGCAGCCCCGAAGCGCCGGGCCACGACGCGCAAGGCCGCCGAGGCTCCGGCCGCCCAGGCTTCCGCCGCCGAGGCTCCCGCGGCCGAGCCCGCCGCCGAGGCTCCGGTTGCGGCACCCAAGCGCCGGACCACGACGCGCAAGAAGGCAGACGCCGCCGACAGCTGACCGCGGCCCACAGCACGAGCAGCGTGGACGGCTTCCTCACCGTCGGCCACCCAGCCGCAGTCGCGGCCGTCCACGCCATGCTCGGCTCGTCGGTCCCGCACGCGATCCTCATCAGCGGGCCGGCGTCGGTGGGCAAGGCGTCCCTGGCGCTGGACATCGCGTCCGGTCTGCTCTGCTCCGGCGCGACCGGCGCCGACCGACCGTGCCGCAGCTGCAGGACCTGCCGGATGGTCGAGCACGGCAACCATGGCGACCTGCACCTCCTCGCGCCCGGCGGAGCAGGCATGCAGATCAAGATCGGCGAGGAGCTCAACCCAGAGGCGGGCACCGTCCGCCACCTCATCTCGGAGCTCGTCCTGCTGCCGATCGAGGGTGGCCAGCGCGTGGCGGTCATCCGGGACGCGGACCGGATGGGCGACGATGCGCAGGGCGCCCTGCTCAAGACACTGGAGGAGCCGCCGCCCCGCACCACGATCATCCTCTGTGCCGACGATGAGGAGCGCCTGCTCCCGACGATCCGCTCGCGGTGCGCTCGGCTTCGGCTGGGGACGGTCAGTGCCCGCGACGTCGAGCGCCTGCTCGCGGAACGGGGTCTTGCCGACCCGCCCACTGCGGCGCGGCTGGCAAGGCTCACCGGGGGTCGGCCGGGGCTGGCGGTCGCCTACGCGTCGGCGCCCGACGCGGTGACGATTCGGGGCGAGCTGGCGCGTTCGCTGCTGGACCTGCTGAGCCAGGGCGCAAGCGCGCGTTTGGCTGCCGCGAAGGTGCTGCAGGCGCGCTCAGGCGAGCTGGCCGCCGCGCTCGACACCCGTCCGGCAGTCCTGCCCGACTCGGAGGCGGCCGCGCCCGCCCGCGAGGCGAGGGGCCGCAGGACGATGAGGCCGGCCGACGACGACGACGACGCCGACGACGATCAATCCGCTGACGTGGGGCCGGCGAGGACGACAGCGAAGGACCGCCGCCGCGCCACCGCCCAGCTGCTCGACGTCTGGCGCGACCTCGCTCGTGACCTGGTCCTGGCCGAGCGCGGCGCCCGCATGACCGTCCGAGACCTCGCGCTGCTCGAGGAGCTCGAGGCGGCTGCCCACGACCTTCGGCCCGTCGAGGCGGCGACGTTCCTCGCCCGGATCGCCGAGGCTGACGGCCTCGTGCGGGGCAACGTCACGCCGGAGCTTCTCCTGGACGTGCTGCTGATCCACTGGCCGCGCCGTCGGCGTGCCGCATGACCGGGCCAGGCCCGCGCGAGCGCGTGGACGCGTCGGTTCGCGGGCGTGTGCAGGGGGTCGGCTTCCGCTACTTCGTCCTGCGCGAGGCGAGCTATCTCGGCCTCGACGGGTACGTTGCCAACGAGCGCGACGGCAGCGTCCACGTCGTGGCCGAGGGGCCGACGGCTGTCGTGGACGATCTCATGGCACGCCTGCGAGAAGGGCCGCCCGCGTCCATCGTGGAGCGCGTGATCGAGCGACGCGAGCCCGCGCGCGGGATGGCCACCGGCTTCCGCGTGGAGAGTGGCGAGCACCGCGGCGACTGACGATCCGCGCCGATCGGCGTTGCGGCGGCCGTCGCTGTCCCGCCTCCGGCGCCACCGCTGGTCCTCAGGCGGGGCAGGACCGATGCCGCAGGGCACGTGGGACCTACCGGCTATTGGGTGGGTCATGCCGGATGCCTCATTCTCCAGAGCATGGAGCACCAGACGCCTGCCGAGGAGATGCCCACGCTCTACCGGGCCGTGCTCGACACGGTTTGGCGGCTCGAGCGCCTCGGCGAGCGGGACTTCGCGCTGGCAATCCGGCAGCGTGCCGTGCGCACCTACGCAACCCGCTGGGATGAGGGTGGCCAGAAGGACCTGATGCGCATCAATCGTGACGCGCTCAAGCACCTCGCGACGTGCCGTCCCTCCGCCGGCGTCGCGCTCGAGGCCAGCGCCGAGGCCAATTAGCGGGTTCCCCGCCGACATGCCACGCCATCGCGGCGTACGCTGGCCGCATGTCCATGACCATCGCCGACCTGATCGCCCGTGCGCTCGCAGCATTCGACGTGCTTGCCGCGACCGCCGAGCCGTTGGCGGATGAGCTCCAGTACCTGACCGATCTCGAGACCGTCTGGGGCGCTCGCCTCCAGGAAGTTGCCGATGCGCGCGGTGCGGAGGCGGCTCCTGCAGGCTCCACGGCCGCGATTTGGGCGCTGGAGGCCGAGGCGGCCGCCATTCGCGACCCGCACCGCGCGATCGACTGGATGTCCACACTGCCGCAAGTTGCGCTGGCCGCGCTGGGCGAAGCGGCCTGATGCGGTTCATGGAGGCCCGCCCCGACGGGCGCGCCGTGGTCTATGCGCACATCCAGGCTGACTCGCTCGTGATGCGCGCCGGGGACCTGCTCGCGGCCGCCAGCACCGTCCAGCGGCTCCTCGCCCGCGCGGTGATGAACGGGGAGTCCACGGACGCGTCCCACTGGCGAACGATCTTTCCGACACTCTTCGGCCCGGAGGCGCCTACGCCTGGCGACCCGGTCCGAGACCGCTCGGAGGCCATCCTCGCGGCCTCGCTCGAGGTGGCGGACCGCGGGGAGCAGACGCGCAGCCAGTTCCGTGGCGCCATCGTGGAGGCCCTGGCCGAACGGCTGCTTGCCGAGCGCACCGGACCCGTCCACCGCGAACGGCGGATCCTGTTCGACGGCCGCCCGTCAGAGATCCACCCCTACGACGTGACGGTGGAGCGCGAGGGCGGCGCCGAGGCGTGGGACTGCAAGTGGGGTGCTCGAGGCATCAAGGGCGACGTCATCCACCAGCTTGACGACGCTCGGCGCGGAGCGACCGACGAGGGTGGGAAGCTGCTCGTGGGCCTGGTGGTCTTCGACGCGCGGCGCTCGTGCGAGGTGCGGCTCGTCCGCGAGCGGGGGCCGGTTCCACTCGAGGGGCTCAGACTGATCGCGCTCGAGGGTCTCGATCGGCTGGCGGGGAGGAGGCCGGCGTGAGCGGGCAGCCGGGCGAGGCTGCTGGCGACAGGCGCAGCATCACGGTCCCGTACCGGGCGCGGTTCGACGAGTGCGGCCCGGACGGCCTGGTCCGATCGTCGGCGCTGCTGCGGTACGCACAGGACCTTGCCTGGATCCACTCCGAGCGCATGGGCTTCACCCGCGACTGGTACGCCGAGCGCAACCTCGCGTGGGTGGTGCGGGCCGCCGAGCTGGCCATCCTGGCGCCCCTGCCGCTGGGCGAGACCATCACGCTGCGCACCGAGGTCATCGGCTTTCGGCGCGTCTGGGCCCGCCGACGCACCGAGGGGCGCCTCGACGACGGGACGCTCGCCCTCTGGGGACACACCGACTGGGTGATCGTGGACACGGCGCGCGGCACGCCCGCCCGAGTCCCGCCCGAGTTCGTCGCCCGGTTCGACGTGCTCCCGCAGGGCTTCGCGCCCGGTCGCGTGACGCTGCCGTCGGCGGATGGCGTCGTCGTGCGCGAGCACCGCACGACGGTTCGCCCGCAGGACATCGACCCGATGGGCCACGTCAACAACGCCGCCTACCTGGACTACCTCGAGGAGTCGCTCGCGGCTGAGGGGGAGGGTGCGGCCGAGCTGACGTCCGGCGTGCCGCGCCGGTTCCGCCTCGAGTACGTGCAACCGGCAACACTGCACGCCGAGCTGACCGGGACGTCGTGGTCGCTCCCTGCGTCCGGCCAGGCGGGCGAAGCCCGTCCCGGTCGCGCCTGGTGTCTGGCTGACGCCGAGGGCACGGTGCTGGCTCGTGGTCTCGTGACCGCCGACAGCGCCTGACGCGTCGGGGGCCTGCGGACCGCTCGGCTGCCGCCGGGGCTGCCGGGCGGGCGAGGCCCGAGCCCCTGCGGCGGCGGCCAGCGCCCGCGGGACCATGGTCCCCCGGTCACGCTGCCGGCATGGTACTCACGGCCCATGACCGCCACCCGCCCATTCGGTGCGCCCGGGAACCGACGCCGGTTCGTGGACCCGAGGCAGGACCTTCGCGTCATGGGCGCTGCCGCGGCGGCTCCGTAGGCTGCAGAGCACGGTGCCCATGGGGAAGTGGAGGCACCCGAACGAGGTCCATGCCGGTTGGACATCCTCGCCGTTGCCACCGCCATGGGGCTGGCCGTCGCCGCCGTCGGCGCGCTGGCTGGAACCGCAGGCTTCTCGGCCCTCGTCGTGCGCCGGGAGCAGCGGCGACTGGCCTCACTCGCGGAGCGCCTCGCGATTGCGGGTGACGCCGCCGCCCTTGTTGCGGTCGACGCGCACCACATCCACGACCCGCGCCTTCGCCGCGCCTTCGAGCGACTGGTCGACCGCGTGGCTGACACCTGGACGCTCGCCACCGTGGACCCGCTCACCGGCGTCGCGAACCGTCAGGCGGTGCTCGCGAGGGCGGACGAGGAGTTGGAGCGCTCCGCCCGCTATCACCGGCCCCTGGCCGTCGTGATGGTGGACCTCGACCACTTCAAGCGCCTCAACGACACGTACGGCCACGCTGCCGGTGACCTGGTCCTGCGCGAGGTGGCGCAGCGGCTGGCGGAGAACATCCGAGCGGTGGACATGGCCGGCCGGTTCGGCGGCGAGGAGTTCCTGCTCGTCTTGCCCGAGACCGATGCCGACGCAGCCGCCGTGCTCGCGGAGAAGCTGCGGCGCATCGTCGCCGGGACACCGCTCCGGCTGCCGGACGGCAACGAGGTCACTGTGACGCTGTCCGCGGGCGTGGCGGGCGGCCCGGGCGAGAACCTGCGGCCCGAGGTGCTCGTCCGTGACGCCGACACGGCGCTCTACTCAGCCAAGGCGCTGGGCCGGAACACCGTGTGCGTCTTCCGCGAGGCCGGCGACGAGAACACCGTTCGCCGCTCGCCGATCCGCTCCGAGGCCCGCTCTGCAGCGCTGGACGTGGGCCGCGCGGCGATGGCGGCGGCGCAGGACGCTCTCCTCGCCAGCCTCGACACCCTGCCCGCCTGGGCCGGCAAGCCGTCAACGCTGATCGCCGAGGCGTCGGTCGCCATGGCGCGCGCTATCGAGCTGCCCGACGGGGAGCTGGACCGCCTCCGAACCGCGAGCCTGCTCCACGACCTGGGCAAGCTGGCGATCCCCGAGGAGATCCTCGCCAAGCCGACCGACCTCGCCGCGTCCGAGTGGCGGGTGGTGACGGAGCACCCCAAGATCGGCCAGGTGGTCCTCGAACAGGCCGGGGCGCTGCGTGACGCGGCGATGATCGTGCTCCACCACCACGAGTGGTTCGACGGCCGGGGGTACCCGTATGGGCTCGCGGGCGTCGACATCCCGGTCGGGGCGCGGATCGTGTCGATCTGCGACGCCTACGAGGCGATGGTCGCCGGACGACCCTACCGGGCAGCGATTTCCCATGAGGCCGCCATCGCCGAGCTCCGCCGCATGGCCGGGATCCAGTTCGACCCGGAGCTCGTCGAGGTCTTCGCCGAGCAGTTCCCCGCTGGCGTCCCGTGGAAGCCCGAGCCGCATGACCATCCCCATCTCCACGCGCTGAACGAGACCCACACGCACGCGCCCACACCGGTCCTCGCGAGCGTCAGACGCTGCCGCACGACCGCCGAGGTGCACGACGCGGTCCACGCCGCCCGGCGTCGCGCCGTCTAGCCGGCGCCGCAAGGTTGGCAGCGGCCCGTTCCCGCCCGGCGGGCATCCCGCGGCCCGTTCCCGAGCGACTCGCGGGAGACAGGGCCGCGCGGACGATCGGCCTAGGACTTGGCCCAGCCGTTCATGGCGATGACGCCAGCCTCCCCCGGGCTGCCCAGGCATGCCGGCGCGCCACCAGCCGCGTTCGCCGCCGCCACGATCCTCCCGCCGTTCGACGGCAGGATGAGCGCGATGGTGGTGGGCAGGACCGGAGTGGTCGCGCCGCAGTAGTTCGAGACCTGGACCATCGTGCTCAGCGAACCAAGGTGGCCCATGGTCCAGAGCGTGTCGCCGGGCGAGACGTGCGGCAGGCCCGATGCGCCCAGCGCCTTGGAGTCGATGAGGATGTGACCCGCAGCGTCCACCAGCTGGAGACCCGGCGTGCCACGCAGCAGGCACGCGGTCGCGGATGAGTTCGTGACGAGTACCGTCGCGATCTGGCTGCCCATCGCCCCCTCCCAGCCGGTGACCCTGGCGGTCAGGTTGGCACTGCCGCACACGGGGGCCGGGCTGGGCGGGGGCTTGAGGGCGGGTGATGCGCTGGGCGAGGCAGCGGCGGACGAAGCCTCGGCGGAGGACCCGCCCGCCGGATTGCCGGACGAGGGCGGCGACGCCGAGGCGCCAGTCTCGGCCGACGCCGACGGTAGCTGCGTGGACGTCACGCCCGACGAGGGCGTCGCGTCGCTCCCGCAGCCGGCCACGGCCAGCATTGCCGTCAGTCCGATCGCGAGCGCGGTCCGTCGCATCGTCTTCTCCCCGGTGGACGACGAGTGCCGCCCGCTGACAACAGGATGGCGCAGGTTGCGACACCGTGCAGGATTGGCACCGAACGCGCGACACTGGGCCCCGACAGCGTCTCTCCGCCACGCCTCCGAGGTGATCCGGTGTTCGTGCCCCTCTCGGTCCTCGACTTCCGTGACCGTGCCGCGGCCTACTTCGGCGAGAAGGTGGGCGTCGTCGACGGCGACACAGCGCTCACCTACCGCGCCTTCGCGGAGCGCACTCACCGGCTCGCGAACGCGCTCCACGACCTGGGCCTCCAGCCCGGCGACCGCGTCTCGTTCATCACATACAACACGCACCAGCTGCTCGAGGCCTACTACGGCGTGCTCGAGGCGGGCATGGTGCTCAACCCGGTCAACATCCGACTCACCCCGCACGAGATCGCGTACATCCTGGACCACGCCGCCTCGAAGGCCGTGTTCTTCCACCGCGACTTCGCGCCGCTCGTGGAGGCGCTGCTCCCGCAGCTCTCCACCCGACCCGTGTTCGTGGTCATGGAGGGCGAGACCGGCCCGCTGGCCGCCCATGAGTACGAAGCGCTGCTCGGCGGATCCTCCACCGAACCGCGCCACCCCCAGGTGGACGAGAACGCGATCGCCGAGCTGTTCTACACGAGCGGCACGACGGGCCTGCCCAAGGGCGTCGCGCTCAGCCATCGGAACCTGTACCTCCACGCGCTGACTGCGGAGATTTCGCTGCGCTTCGACGAGGATGACGTGGTCCTCCATGTCGTGCCGCTGTTCCACGTGAATGGTTGGGGCGTCCCGCACTTCGTGACGATGACCGGCGGGCGCCACGTGATGCTCCGCAAGTTCGACCCCGTCGGGCTCATGGCGCACGTGGAGCAGAACAGGGTCACGCGCCTGCTCGGGGTGCCGGCGATCTTCAATGCGGTGCTCCACCACCACGACCGGCCGAACCACGACCTGTCCAGCCTCCGCCAGTTGATCATCGGCGGGTCGCCCGCGTCACCCGCGCTGGTGCGCGCGCTGGGGTCCGAGATGGGCGTGCAGGCGATCGTGGGGTACGGGCTGTCCGAGACGACGCCCATCGTGACGCTCGCCCAGCCTCGCAAGCTGCTCACCGAGGCGGAGCCGCCAGAGCGCGCGGCCGAGCGCCAGGCGATGACCGGCTGGCCGCTCCCCGGGATCAGCCTGCGCGTGCTGGACGCCTCGGGCGCCGACGTGCGCCCCGACGGCGAGCAGATCGGCGAGATCGTCGTTCGCAGCAACACCGTGATGATCGGCTACTACCGCGACCCGGACGCCACCTCGACGGCGATCCGCGACGGCTGGATGCACACGGGCGACATGGCCACGCTTGACGATCAGGGCTACGTCGTGATCAAGGACCGCAGCAAGGACGTCATCATCCGGGGCGGCGAGAACATCAGCTCCGTGGACGTCGAGAATGCGATCGCCGCGCATCCCGCCGTGCTCGAGGTGGCGGTTGTGGCCGCCCCGGACGAGCGGTTCGGCGAGGCGCCCGTGGCGCTGGTGGTGCTCAAGCCGGGCGCGACGGCCACGGAGCGCGAGCTCAAGGCGCACTGCAAGGAGCGACTGGCCCGGTTCAAGGTCCCCCGCGAGTTCCACTTCCGCGAGGCGCTCCCCAAGGGCGGCACTGGGAAGATCCTCAAGGCCGAGCTGCGCGAGCCGTTCTGGGCGGGCATG
>JBBIIL010000096.1:0-9818 GCA_037446495.1 Chloroflexota bacterium
CCGCTCAGCGCCTAGACGCCGGTCGGCGGAACCCGGCGCGGGACGCGGCGCGGGACGCGGGCGGCGGAACCCGGCGCGGGCGGTGGCTGAGAGCGCGGCGCGCAACCACGCGCGCAACCACGCGCGCAACCACGCGCGCGGCATCGACGCAAACCAACGCGAATACGCCGTTCGCCCGAGGGACACCTCCCCGCAACCCGCGATACCCTCGGCGGCGATGCAAGACCTGACGAGCCGCGCCCTCGACACGGCCACTGCGCTCGGAGCCGCGTACGCCGACGTGCGCGTGGTTCGGCGCCTCGAGGAGTCGATCACCGTCAAGTCCACGCGCGTGGAAGGCGTCTCGGCCGGCGAGACCGAGGGCTTCGGCGTCAGAGTCGTCGTGGACGGCGCCTGGGGCTTCGCGGCCAGCCACAAGCTCAACACGGCCGAGGCCGACCGGGTCGCCGCCGAAGCCGTGAGGATCGCGCGGGCCAGCGCCACCACCATCCGCAACAGGGTGGTCCTCGACGACCGGCCCCCGGCGCACGGCCGCTACGAGACGCCGGTGCTCGAGGACCCCTTCAAGATCCCGCTCGACCGCAAGATCGCGGACCTGCTCGCTGCCGATCGCGCCATGAACGCGGTCAAGGGGATCGCCTGGACCGAGTCGATCTACTCGGCGCAGCGCGAGGAGAAGACCTTCGCCGCGTCGGACGGCAGCTACACGGAGCAGCTGATCACGCACATCGGCAGCGGCCTCGAGGCCAACGCCATCGACGGCGACGAGCACCAGCGCCGCAGCTTCCCCGACAACGGCGGGCTGTGGGCCTCGGCCGGCTACGAGTTCGTCCGCGCGATGGACCTGGCCGGCAACGCCGAGCGAATCGCCAGCGAGGCCGTGGAGCTCCTCACCGCTCCCCCGCTCCCCTCCGGCACGCGCACGATCCTGCTCCACCCGAGCCAGCTCTACATGCAAGTGCACGAGAGCTGCGGCCACCCGACCGAGCTCGACCGCGCCTTCGGCACCGAGGCCAGCTACGCCGGCACCAGCTTCCTGATGCCGGACATGCTGCGCGACGGCTTCCGCTACGGCAGCGACCTGTGCGACATCGTGGCCGACGCCACCGTTCCCGGCGGTCTGGGCACGTTCGGCTGGGACGACGAGGGCGTCGCCGCACAGCAGGTCCCGCTGATCAAGGAGGGCATCTTCGTCGGGTACCTCAGCTCCCGCGAGACCGCCCCGCGCATCGGTCGCCAATCGGGCGGTGCCATGCGGGCCGACGGATGGAACCGCATCCCGCTCATCCGCATGACCAACGTCAACCTGCTGCCGAAGCCCGGCCGGAGCTTCGACGAGATCGTCGCCGAGACGGAGGACGGGCTGCTGTTCGAGACGAACCGATCCTGGTCCATCGATGACCGGCGCCTCAACTTCCAGTTCGGCACCGAGATCGTCCGCGAGGTCAAGAACGGCCAGCTCGGCCGGCTGTACCGCAACGGCACCTACACCGGCATCACGTACGAGCTGTGGCGCTCGATGGACGCCGTCGGCGACGCGAGCTCGTGGCGGATGTGGGGGACGCCGAACTGCGGCAAGGGCGAGCCGCCCCAGACCGGGCACGTGGGGCACGGCGTCTCGGGCGCCAGGTTCCGCAACGTGCGCGTGGGGGTGATGTCGTGAGCGGGTCGTCGCGGGCCGTGGGCGCCGCCGGCGCCGACCGAAACGTGCGCGTGGGGGTGATGTCGTGAGCGGGCAGCGAACCCTGGGCGCCGCCGCGGATCCGGCCGCCGCCCTCCGCATCGCCGAGGAGGTCGTCCGGCTGGCCGAGAGGGCCGGGGTCAGCGAGGCCGAGGCGCTGGTGATGTCGGGCGAGTCAGCCCTGACGCGCTTCGCCAACTCGGAGATCCACCAGAACGTCGCCTCGTCCGAGGCGTCGGTGAACCTGCGGGTGGCGAAGGGTCGGCGCGTGGGCGTCGCCTCCTCGGGCCGCACCGACGCCGAGGGCCTCCGGGCTCTCGTGGAGCGGGCTGTGGCCGTCGCCGCGAACGTGGAGGAGCTCGCGGACTGGGCCGGCCTCCCAGAGCCGGACGGGGCCGCGCCGCAACCGGTCGAGGCCGCCTGGTCAGACGGCACCGGCGGGGCCACTCCCGAACTCCGCGCCGACGGCGCCCGGGCCGTGATCGCCGCCGCCGACGCCGAGGGCGTGACCGCGTTCGGCTCGTTCTCGACCGACGCCGAGGCGTTCGCCGTCGCCAACTCGAAGGGCATCCGCGCCGCCGAGCGCCGGACGACGAGCCAGCTCCTCACCGTGTCGATGGGCCCCGACAACGGGACCGGGTACGCGGAGGACTGCTCGGTGGACGCCACGCGGATCGACGCCGCGTCCCTGGGACGCGAGGCGGCCGAGCGGGCGCGGGCGTCGGCCAACCCGGTGGACCTCGAGCCCGGCGACTACCCGGTGGTGCTCAACCAGTACGCGGTGGTGGACCTGCTGGACATGCTGGGGTATCTCGGGTTCAGCGCCCTCGCCGTCGCCGAGGACCGCTCGTTCTTCGAGGCCGGCAAGCAGGTTGCCTCCCCGCTCGTGACCATCACCGACGACGGGCGCGACCCGGCGGGCCTGCCGATGGGCTTCGACGCGGAGGGCGTCGCGAAGCAGCGCCTCGCACTCCTGGACAAGGGCGTGTGCCGGGACCTCGCGTTCGACGCCCAGACCGCCGCCCGCGCCGGCCGTCGCTCAACGGGCCACGGCCTGCCCGCGCCGAACCCGTACGGCCCGTTCCCGATCAACATGTCGATGACGCCGGGCGAGGCCTCGCTCGAGGAGCTCATCGGCTCGCTCGACCGCGGCCTCCTCGTCACCCGCTTCCACTACACCAACCCGGTGTACCCCAAGCGCGTCGTGATCACGGGCATGACCCGTGACGGCACGTTCCTGGTCGAGGGCGGCAAGATCGTGGGCCCGGTGCGGAACCTGCGGTTCACGATGTCGTACCTCGATGCGCTGGCGGGCGTGGAGGCGGTGGGCCGCGACCGGCGAACCCTGCGCGGGCTCCTGGGCGGGTGCACGGTGCCGGCCGTGCGGCTTTCCTCGTTCAGCTTCACCGGCGCGACGCGCGCCGAATAGCGGACCGGCGGACGCGGGGCGGGGCGGGCGAGAACCATGGGCATCAGCGACGCGCACGGCGGGGACCTGACGGTCATGGCCGGCGACGACGGGTCGGTCTCGGTGGACGTGGGCTCGCGGTTCGTGGCCGTGGCCCAGGACGACCTCGAGCGCCTGCTCGACAACCTCGCGGCCGACGGCGGGACGCTGACGGTGGTCGGCGGCGCGGGGCGCGCGGACGACGGCGACGACGAGCCGTACCGGGAGAGCGACCCCGGGATGAACGCCGCGGGCTGGGTGCAGGCGCTCGCCGAGCAGCGCGGGATCCGCGTGGTGCGCGAGGCCTAGCTCGCGACCGCCGCCTCGGCCTCCGCCCGGCTGCGCGTGGTGCATGATCAGCGCGTGACGAACGAGCGCGGCATCGACGCGATCGTCGTCGGCGCCGGCCCCAACGGCCTTGCCGCGGCGATCGAGCTGGCGCGGGCCGGACGGTCCGTCCGGATCTACGAGGCATCCGACACCGTGGGCGGCGGGACGCGCTCGGCCGCGCTGACCCTGCCGGGGTTCGTCCACGACGTCTGCTCGGCCGCCCATCCGCTGGGGATCGCGTCGCCGTTCTTCCGCTCGCTCGACCTCGCGCGGCACGGCCTCGAATGGGTCCAGCCGGACGTGCCGCTGGCGCATGCCCTGGCCCCGGGCCGAAGCGTCCTGCTGGAGCGCGACCTGACCACGATGCGGGAAGTGCTGGGCCGTGACGGCGATGCCTGGGTGCGGCTGTTCGGCCCGCTCGTCCGCGAGTGGGAGCGCCTGGTGCCGGCGCTGCTCGCCCCCGTCGTGCGGCCGCCGCGCCACCCCGTGCTGATGGCCCGCTTCGGGCTGCCGGCGCTCCTGCCCGCAACCGCCCTCGCCCGGATCGCCTTCCGGGAGCCCGGGGCGCGGGCGATGCTCGCGGGCCTGGCCGCCCACTCGATGGTCCCGCTCGGCCGACCGCTCACGGCGTCGTTCGGCCTGGTGCTCGGACTGCTCGCGCATGCCGTCGGCTGGCCGGTCGCCCGAGGCGGCAGCGGGGCCGTGGCCGCGGCGCTCGCGGCGGAGGCGCGGCGGCTCGGGGTCGAGATCGTCACCAGGCACCGGGTGGACTCGCTCGCCGAACTGCCGCCGGCGCGGTCGGTGGTGCTGGACCTGACGCCGAGGCAGGTCCTGGCGGTCGCCGGGAACCGCCTGCCCGCCGGGTATCGGCAGCAGCTGGAACGGTTCCGCTACGGCCCTGGCGCCTTCAAGGTGGACTGGGCGCTCGACGGCCCCGTCCCGTGGCAGGACTCCCGCACCTCGCGCGCGGGGACGGTCCACCTCGGGGGGACGATGGCCGAGGTGGCCGCGTCCGAGGCGGCCGTGTCCCAGGTTGCCGCGTCCGGGACGTTCGCGTCCGAGGCGTTCGCGCCCGGGGCGGCCGTCGGGCGGGGGCGCGCTGCGGGACGGCCGTTCGTCCTGCTGGTCCAGCCGACGGTCGCGGACCCGTCACGGGCGCCGGCGGGCAAGCACGTCGCGTGGGCCTACTGCCACGTGCCGCACGGCTCGCCGATCGACATGACGGCCGCGATCGAAGCCCAGGTGGAGCGGTTCGCCCCCGGGTTCCGGGACGTGATCCTGGCCCGTTCGACGCGCAACGCCCCGGCGATGGAGGCGTACGACGCGAACTACGTGGGCGGCGACATCAACGGCGGCATCGGCGACGTCCGGCAGCTGCTGTTCCGCCCGGTCCTGCGCTGGAACCCGTACACGACGCCCGATCCGGCGCTCTTCCTGTGCTCGTCGTCCACGCCGCCGGGGGGCGGCGTCCACGGGATGAGCGGGATGCTCGCCGCGCGCGAGGTGCTGCGGCGAGGGTAGCCGACCGGGGCGCGGCTCGGGCGTCGTCCGGACGCAGGGCCCGCTGCCCTCCTCCCGCGCTCAGGCGATGCCCAGGAACCGCTCGACGAGCCGCCGGCGCCAGAACTCCCGCACCAGCACCGTCCAGACGATCACCGCGATCGTCACGAGCACCGCGTCCCTCGGCGCGGGCACCCCGAACGAGAAGAACCTGCGGGCGAAGCCCAGCTGCATCGTGAGCAGGAAGCCCGCGGCCAGGACGGCCGCGAGGATGGCAGGGCGCCAGTCGCGCGTCCGGGGAACGGCCACGGCGAACCACGCGGTCGGCGGCTCGACGAAGACCACCAGCAGCAGCCCGACGAACACCAGGAACGCTGTCAGCGCGGTGCGCGCGTTGTCGAGCGCGACCGGGAAACTCGCGGTGTGGAGGCCGTTGGCGCCGGCCATGAACAGGGATCCGTACAGGACCAGGAGGCCGGCGAGGCTCGACACGAGGGCCGCGGGGGCAACGAATGTCGCCAGCGTGCGCGGCAGGCTGTCTCGCACCCGCCGCCTCGACGGAGCCCAGAACGCGAGCATCGCGCTCGGGATCCCCACCGTGAACACGGTGAGCGCCGACGCGTTGCGCAGCTCGATCGGGAACGTCACGACGACGAGGGAGGACACGATCAGGAGGGAGAGCGTCGCGATTCGGGCGAGGAACAGCTTGAGGATGTCCTGCATGCCGTTGAGGATCCGCTGGCCCTCCCTCACGGCCTGCGCCACGGCGGCGAACGAATCCTCCATCAGGACCAGGTCTGCGACGCCCCGCGTGGCCTGCGTGCCGCTGCCCATGGCGATGGCGAGGTTCGCCTTCTTGAGGCTGAGCACGTCGTTCACGCCGTCACCGATCATGGCCACGTAGTGGCCGCGGGCCCGGAGCGCGTCCACCAGGCGTTCCTTCTGGAGCGGCGTGATCCGCCCGAAGACCGTGGTCTCGACGGCGACGGCCCCCAGCTGCACGTCATCGAGTGCGTCGAGGTCCGCGCCGCTGACGAACGAGGCGTCCAGGATCCCCGCCTGCCGCGCGAGCGCAACGACGGTCTCGGCGTCGTCGCCCGAGATGATCTTCACCTGCACGCCGTTCTCGCGGAACGACGCCAGGGTGGTCGCCGCCTCGGCGCGCAGCTCGTCGCGAAGCGCCACCAGGCCGAGTGCCCGCATGCCATGCGGCAGCGTGGCGGCGTCGTCGTCATCGACCGCCACCAGCGCGCCCGGGTCAGGGTGCGTCGCCACCAGGAGCACGCGCAGGCCGACCGCGGTCAGCTCGGCCAGCTCGGCGCGGATCGCGGCCCAGCCATCGGGATCGAGCTCGGCGTCGTCGGGACCCTCGAGGTCGCCGGTCGTCGCAAGGTATCGGCGCAGGAACTGCGGCGCGCCCAGCGCGACGACGCCACGCACGCCCGCGCCGCCCGGGTCATCCGCGTCGCCCGCGCCGCCCGGGTCAGCCGCGTCGCCCGCGAAGGCCACCGCGCTCCACTTCCGGACCGACGAGAACAGCACCTCGCCCGCCAACGGCTGCGGCGCGGTCGCCCAGCGGGCAGCGATTGCCTCGCTCGTCTTGTTGCCAGCCGTCGCGGAGGCGGCGAGCGCGGCCGCAGCGCGCGCCACGTCGTCCTCGGTCGCGTCGCCCAGCGGGACCACGCGGTCCACCTCGAGCTTGTTCGCCGTCAGCGTGCCGGTCTTGTCCAGGCACAGCACGTCCACGTGGCTGAGGCTCTCGATGGCGTTCGCCTGCTGGACCAGCGCCCCGAAGCGGAGCATCCGGATGGCGCCCAGCGCGTAGGCCACCGCGATGGAGACGAACAGCCCGTTGGGAACGAGGCCCGCGAGCAGCGTCGCGTCCGCCACGACGTCGCCCGCCTGCAGCGCCTGAACGAAGCCGCGGATGACCAGCAGGATCTCGAGGTACACGACCATCGCGAGCACCACCCGCACGACCATGTTGACCTCGCTCTGGAGTGGCGTCACGATGCGCCGGAACGAGCGGGCGCCGGCGGTGATCTGGTTCGCGAGACTGGCCGAGGCCACCTTCTCCACGACGAACCGCGCGCTGCCGGCCGTGGCGAAGCTGCCGCTGAACACCTCGTCGCCGACGCGCTTGGGCAGCAGGTCGCTCTCGCCGGTGAGCTGCGACTCGTCCACGCGCACTCCGCCGCTCGCCAGCCGCCCGTCGAGCACCACCTGGTCGCCGGCGCGCAGCTCCACCAGGTCGCCGAGGACAAGGTCGTCCGGGGGCACCTCCGCCAGCGTGCCGTCGCGGACCACGGTGGCCGTCGGGCGGGTGAGCAGGGCGATCTTGTCCAGCATCCGCTTCGCGCGGATCTCCTGGACGATGCCCACGACGATGTTCGACGAGATGACCGCCAGCGACACCACCGCATCCGTCGGCCGGCCCACCGCCACGAGCAGGATCCCCAGCGCGAACAGGATGTTGTTGACGAACGTGAACGTGTTCTCGCGCAGGATCTGTGCGTAGGTGCGGGTGGTGGGCGGCAGCGACTCGTTGCCCAGGCCCGCCTCATGGCGACGGGCGGCCTCGACCGCCGACAGGCCCCCGTCCGGCGTCGGTGCGAGCTCGGGGTGCGCGGCGAGCGTCCCAGGGTGCGGCGCGGCGGCAGTGGTCATGGCTTGGCGAGCATACGCGGAGGAGACGCCGCGGGGGGCCGCGGGGGGCCGCGGGGGGCCGCGCGTCACCGGCCGAGGCGCTTGCTCGGCTGGCCAGCCCCAACGTCATGGTAGACATCTACCCTGTCCTTGGTAGAATGCGACCATGAGTCTCAACATCAAGAACGCGCACACGGAGCAGCTCATCCGCGAGCTCGCCGGCGAACTGAACGTGTCGTTGACGGCCGCCGTGACAGACGCGGTGCAGGCGCGCCTGGCGGCCATCCATGCTGAGCGCAAGACGTCCGATATCAACTGGCAGAAGGTGGACGCGATCTTGGCGGAGATGCGCGAGCTGCTGGGCGAGGAGTACCTCAGTCAGGACTTTGACGAGCTGCTGTATGACGAGATGGGGCTGCCCAAGTGATTATCGACACATCGGTCGTCGTGGCCCTGATCCACGAGGAACCCGAGGCAGACCTGTTCCGCCGCTGGATCGAGCAGGCAGCCGTCCGGCGAATCTCGGCAGCCAACTATGTTGAGGCGGCAGCCGTCGTCGATGGACGGCGGGACCCGAGACTCTCAGCCGCCCTCGACCATGCGCTCACCGGCATGCGGATCGAGGTCGTCCCGTTCACGGCTCACCAGGCGTCGCTCGCGCGCGCTGCGTACCAGCGGTTCGGCCGCGGCTCCGGCCACCCCGCCCGTCTCAACATGGGCGACTGCTTCTCGTACGCGCTGGCCCGCGACCTGGGCGAGCCGCTGCTCTACAAGGGCAACGACTTCGCGCTCACGGACATCGAGCAGCTCACCGAGCCCATACGCCGCAACCGCCTCAGCGAGGCGCTCGCCGCGTACAGGGCCGGGTAGCACCTACCGCCAGGACGGCCGCGCCACGTCCGGGTACAGGCGGACCCGCCGGTAGGGCTCGCGGCCGCGGGAGCGCGAGACCAGGTTGGCGCGCTCGGCCATCTGGTGCTGGAGGCGTCGAACGTACGCGTTCTGGGGTGCCAGCTCCACCGCCTCCTGCTGCTTCATCACCATCGAGATGGCCTGCTCGGTCTCGCGCAGGGCCGCCTCGCGCGGGTCGACCTCGAGGGCGAACACCGAGGTCAGGCTCGACTGCATCTGCGCGATCGTGTTCGCCTTGAGCACGTAGATCGGCATGCCGCGGTCCTCGGCGTCGCGCACCGCGGGCGGCTTCTGGCGGTACTCCGAGCGCAGCGTCATCACCACGTCGGCCCCGTCGGGATCCCGCGCGATCAGCACTGGCAGCTGGAGGTCCCGGATGGCCTGCTCCAGCCGTCGGCGGCTGATGCCGTGCGGGTAGACGCGCAGCGTCGGGAGCGTGCCGCCGTCCACCGTGAGCGCCGCGGAGCCGAGGGGCGCGAGGTCGTCCTCGCCCTCGTCCTCGCCGTCCCAGCCCACCTCGCCCGGGACCATGCGGGCGATCCGCTCCTCCTCCGCCTGCTCAAGCTCGGCCGCGTTGACCGGTCGGGTCCCCTCGTCCTCGTGGAGCGTGTCGAGCGCACGCACGGCCTCGGCGCGCCAGGCGCGATGGCGCCCGAGCTCGCGGGCGTCGCGGGCGCGCACCTCCGCGGCCTGCACCGGTCCGATGCCGTTCTCGGAGCGCTCCACGGGGCCGCGGTCGGCAATCTCGCCTGCCTGGAATGCGCCGCTGGGCTGCGCGGCAAACCGCTCGCCCGGCATCACGGTCAGACCCGGTCGATCGCCCTCCGGGCCGCGGGGCCCGCGATCGCCGCCGGACGGGGCGCCTCGGTTGGCGCGCCAGCCTCCCGACTGGCCCGGCCGGTACCCGGGCCGGGGCGGAAGCCGCTCGTCCGTGCCGGGGAAGCCGGTGCGGTAGGTGGAGGCGCCCCGCCAGCCGGGGTCTCGACCCCAGGCGCCCGCGCCGCCCTGGCCCGTCAGGCCGCTGAAGCGGTCGCCGCCGCCCGCCATCTCGCGCGCCGTGGGCTTCGGTCGCGACTGGCTGCGGTGCACGCCCTCCTCGTCGCGCCAGCGCTGTTCCGGCGTGGGGGGGTCGCCCAGCAGCATCGCGTCCACGGTCTGGGCCACGTCCGCGTGGACCAGCACCTTCTCGCGGTCCTGGATCTCCACGATCACGTCGAACGTGGGCGGCGCCTTGCGCTCGAGGACGCTCTTCTGGCTTCGACGCCGGCGCGCCTCCTCGTCGCCCAGGGTCACGCTCTGGAT
>JBBIIL010000097.1:0-9666 GCA_037446495.1 Chloroflexota bacterium
GGCGCGTCCCGTCGCCGCCAGGCGTGGACACCCCGCTGTCGGAGCCGCCCGCGACGGACGCTGAGGTGTCGCGCCTCGACCGGGGGTCGCGCCTCGACCGGGGGTCGCGCCTCGACCGGGGAACACCACTGACCAGCGGCGTCGACGACGCTCGAGGAGCGTCGAGCCCGCGCTCTGCCCGCTACGGTGCCCGATACGCCCCCGGGCGGATCAGCTTGATGCCCCGCGCGGCGATGGCGGCGGCGACACGGCGGCGCATCTCCTGCTCCACCTGCGGGCGCGCCTCGGGACGTACCTTGCCGGACATCCGAACCGTGGCCCCGGCGGACGTCAGGCGGGTCGTGCCCGTGTAGCCAGGAACGTCCAGCAGCATCGGCTCCAGCCGCTCGTCCTCAGCCAGCGAGTGCCCGACATCGCCCAGGATCTCGATCACGGCCTCGACATCGCCATCCGACACACCGTCGATCTCGATGGTTGCCGCGGCGAACGTCCGGGTCATGTTGGCGGGGCTCCGGACCAGCCCGTTGGAGAACATGTGGAGTGTGCCGCGCACGTCGCGCAGCATCGTCCGGCGAAGCGTGACTTCCTCCACCGTGCCCTCGATGCCGTTGATCTGGACGGTGTCGCCCTTGAAGTACTGCCCCTCCAACAGGATCAGGGTCCCCATCAGGAAGTCGAGGATGATGCTCTGGCCGGCCAGCGTGAGCGCCGCCAGCACGACGCCCAGGCCGGCCAGGAGCGGCCACAGGTCGAGCAGCCCCATGACCAGCGCCACGATGGCGATGAGCACCAGCGCCCGGACCAGCTTGAGCAGCAGGTCCTCGATCGTGGCGACGCGCCGCTCGGTCTCGGCACGGTACGCGGGCTGGTCGCCAACCGCCATCTGCTGCGCGCGGAACGCCCCCACCAGCAGGCGGTGGACGAGTGGCTGAGCGCCCCGCAGCAGGAACAGCAGGGCGATGGAGATCAGGACCAGGCTGACGGCATGGCCGCTGAGCCAGGCCACGAAGGAGCCGAGCGGTTCGGGCAGGCTGCTCACGAACGGATCATTCCACGACGGGAGCTGACCTGCGCACCATCCCCACCAATCCCGCCGCGAGCCTGCTGCGAAGGATGGGAGGAGAACGGCACCTGCGACTCCCGCCGGATCCCGGGAGACGCGGCTGACCGACTCCAGCGCCCACGAGACCCACCGATTCGGAGACGTTCAATGCGCCGCCTGTTCGCCGCCCTGCTCACGGGCGCCCTCGCGCTCGGTATCTTCGCCGCGCCGGCCTCGGCCTCGACGCCCGGCACCATCGCTGACGTCGCCATCGCCAACGGCAGCTTCACCACGCTCGTCAGCGCCCTTTCGTGCACCGGCCTCGTCCCGGCCGTCGCCGATCCCAACGCCAAGCTGACGGTCTTCGCGCCGACCGATGCCGCCTTCGGACGCCTCGGCCTCACCGCCAAGAACATCTGCCGCCTCCCGCACGGCCTGCTGACCAAGATCCTCACCTATCACGTTGCCCCCGGCGTGCTGTACGCCAAGGACGTGCTCTCGATGAGCCGGATCAAGATGCTCGACGGGCTCTACACCTTCCCGTCGGTGCGCAACGGCTCGGCCTACATCAACTGGTACGCCAAGATCGTGGCGGCCGACGTGCAGGCGTCAAATGGCGTGATCCACGTCGTCGACCACGTGCTGATCCCGTACTGGCTGTTCTGACACTCCCTCCCTCCGCGGCGAAGGCCGGCCCTTCCTCCGGGGCCGGCCTTCGTGATTCCGGACGCAGACGCCGCTTGGCGCAAGCCCCGGATAAGGGCGCGGTTGGCGCGAGGCGCTATCGTCCAGGGATCGCCGGCGCCGCCGGTGGCGCAGCACGGAGAGGGCGTCGGAATGGCTTCGGGCTTCGAGGGCTTCCGCCAGGAGGCTTTCGACTTCCTCATTGCGCTGGGCCTCAACAACGACCGCTCGTGGTTCGCGCCCCGCAAGCGCGAGTACGAGGCGCTCCTCAAGGAGCCCCTCGAGGCGTTCTGCGTGGCGCTGGGCGAGGAATTCGATCAGCACGGGATCCCCATGCGCGCCGACGAGCGGTCGCCATTCCGGATCTATCGCGACGTGCGGTTCGCGAGGGACAAGTCGCCCTACAAGACCAACCTCGGCGCCAGCTTCCCGTGGACCGGCGTGGGTGGCGGCGTGGGTGGCTACCTGCACCTGGAGCCCGGCGCCTCGTTCACCGGCGGCGGGATGTACCACCCGTCACCGGCCCGCCTGGCGGCCTGGCGCAGTCGCGTTGTCGGCGACCGTGACGGTGTCCACAAGGCCATCGGGGACGTGGCGTTCGTGAACGCGTACGTCAAGGTGTACGGGGAGACGAGCCTCAAGCGGGCACCCGCGGGGTTCGATCCCGCGGACCCGGACGTTGAGCTGCTCAAGCTCAAGGACGTGATCTTCGGCCATGCGCTCTCGGACGGAGAGGCGCTCGAGAAGGACCTGCCCGCGCGGATCGCGTCGGACCTCGCCGCGTCCTTGCCGGTCATGCGGTACCTCGCGACGCTCCCCGGGCTCGAGGAGGGGTCGCCCGCCTGGCTGCGCTGAGCGCCGCCCGCCCCGGCCCGCGCTGGGCGCGTGGCTCGCACAGCAGCGCCGACCCCGGCCCGCGCTGGGCGCGTGGCTCCGCGTGGCTCCGCCCCCGCTGGCTCCGTCCCCGCTGGCTCGCGCTCGGCAAGGCTCGGCCACGACGCGCGTAGGCCGCTGGCCGGCCTGACAGACCGCCATACCTGCCCGACAATCTCCAGTGTGATCCGACGCGCCGTCGACCCCGCCGCCCAAACCCGATCGGGTGAGCCGGTGGGCCGGTGAGTCGCCGCTCCCTTGCCCTGTTCGCCGCGATGGCGGTGATCTGGGGCATCCCGTACCTGCTGATTCGCATCGCCGTTGCGGAGGTCTCGCCGCCGGTCCTGGTCTTCGTCCGGACCTCGATCGGCGCGGCGGTGCTGCTCCCACTCGCGGTGGCGAGGGTGGACCTGCGCCCCACCCTCCGTCGCTGGCGCTGGGTGCTTGCGTTCGCCGCCGTGGAGATCGCTGGGCCGTGGGTGCTCCTGGGCTGGGCCGAACAACACGTCACGAGCTCCCTCGCGGGCCTCCTCGTCGCCGGGGTGCCGCTGGTGGGGACGGTGATCGCCGTCATCGCCGGGGGTCGCGACCGGCACGTGAGCGGAACCGGGCTCTTCGGCTTGCTCCTGGGCCTCGTCGGCGTGGCGGCCATCGCCGCGACGGACCTCAACGTGGAGAACGCGGGGGCGATCGGGGCGATTGCGCTCGTCGTCATCGGCTATGCGCTGGGTCCCTGGATCCTGGCGCACAAGCTGGTCGGCGTGCCCTCGCTGGGCGTCATGGCACCGTCGCTCGCGCTGACCGCGCTGCTCTACCTGCCGGTCGCGATCGTGGGGTGGCCGGCAACCATGCCCAGCGCCGAGGCGCTCGCCTCGATCGCGATCCTCGGACTCCTCTGCACGGCGCTCGCGTTCATCCTGTTCGCCGAGCTGATCGCCGCGGTCGGCCCGGTTCGCGCCACGGTCATCACCTACCTGAACCCGGCGGTGGCCGCGACCCTGGGCGTGCTCATCCTCAACGAGCCGTTCACGCCGGCGATGGCCATCGGTTTCGCGCTGGTGATCGCGGGCTCCGTCCTGGCGACCCGACGCCCGGCACCACGCCCTGACGCGGTTCGGGCTCCGCATGCGCGCCACGCTTGACCCGGCCGCTGGGCCAGTCCCGCCGTCCGGTCCCCGCCGCCGTCCGGTCTCCGCCCCGACCCGAGCCGGGGCCTGAACGGGATCGCGACCTGAGACCGGAGCGTCGCCGCGCGGTCCAGGCTCGGGCACCGAGGCGGTATTCCGGAAGGAGCGAACAGCGAGCCCCACATCCGGTGACCGTGCGTCACGGCCCTGCCCGCGGGTGGCCAGGTGACCGCACGAACATCCCGAAATCAGCGCGTATGCACTCGCATGGGTCCCGAATCCGCGTGTTCGCAGGGTTGCGGGCGACGCGTTGTTCGAAAGGAGCGAACAACGCCCCTGCTGGCCGCACCTGGACGGTGCGCAGATCGATCCCAGCGCGCATCCGACGATCAACGCCGGCAGGTTCCCCCGATCAACGCCGGCATGGTCCGCTCCCCCGTCGCTTTCCCCGGCCTCACTCCGCCGGAGCGTGGCCGAGCCCCAGGCTGGGGAGCGCTGAAGGGCTCCGAGCGCGACGGGGTGGCACGAAACGCGCCGGAAGCCCGGGGGCTATGGCCGGACACCGCAGCCTCGGCCGCGCCCGTCAACCCTGGCCGGCCGAGGCCCTCACCTCGTCTACGAAGCGCCGCAGGAATGCAGCCACCGCCGCCCGCTCCTCGGGCGACATGCCTTCGAGCGCCGCCTCGACCGCGTCGCCCCGCCAGCGGTACGCCTTCTCCACCCGCTCGACGGCGGCTGGCACGAGGCTGACCCGCACCACGCGCCGGTCCTCGGGGTCGCGCTCACGGGCGACGTACCCGGCGCGCTCCATCTCGTCCACCAGGCGACTCGCCCAGCCCTGCGAGACGCCGAGTCCCGTGGCCAGCTGGCCGATCGTCTGCGGGCCGTTGCCGTAGATGTGGATGGCCGCGCGGATCAGGTGGGCGGACGCGGGCCCCTCGTGGCCGGGGATGCCGGCCGTCATCGGCTCCGGACTGGCCGCGGCATCGCCCTCCGATGTCGAGCCTGAGTCCGGCCCGCCGCGCCGCCCGACGTGTCCCACCTGGAGCACCTCGACGAGCAGCTTGCTGATCTCGACGGCCGCCCGCCCGAGCGGCGGGTGGGCGACGCCGGAGGTCGCCGCGGCAGCGACCGGCGCCTCCACGTCAGCCGCGGGCATCAACCCCTTGACACGCGCGGCTCCATCAGATACATTCTTCACGAATTCAATTCCTTACGCAAAGGACGTACCTCGTGAACTTCGGTCGGGCCCGCTGGCTGACCCTCCTGGCCATCAGCCTCGGCATCTCCATGATCATCGTCGACGCCACCATCGTGAATGTGGCCATCCCGTCCATCGTACGGGACCTCGGCCTCGATGGGTCGGGCGCCGAGTGGATCGTCTCCGTCTACCCGCTCGTCTTCGCAGCCCTGCTGATCACGCTCGGCCGGACGGGCGACATCCTCGGCCGCAAGCGCCTCTACATCTTCGGCCTGGTGACGTTCGTCGGCGCCTCGCTGCTGGCGGGCCTCGCCCCCACCGGGCCTCTCCTCATCGCCGCCCGCATCCTCCAGGGCGTCGGCGGCGCGGCGATCGCCCCCGCCACGCAGTCCATCCTCAACGCCACATTCCGCGGCAAGGACCGCGCCATCGCATTCGCGGTCTACGGCTCGGTGATCGGCGGCATGGCGGCGCTCGGCCCGCTCGTGGGCGGCTGGCTGACGACCAACCTGACCTGGCGCTGGGCGTTCCTCGTCAACCTGCCGATCGGCGTCATCGCACTGGTGGCCACCCTCCTCTGGGTGGCCGAGTCGCGCGACGAGCACGCCCGAGCGGGCTTTGACGCCCCGGGCTTCGCGACGCTGTCCCTCGGCCTGGTCGCCATCGTGTTCAGCCTCATCGAGGGGTACAGCTACGGCTGGATCGCCCCGTCCAAGGTCGTCACGATCGCCGGCTGGACGTGGCCGCTCCAGACCGTCTCGATCATCCCGTTGTCCTTCGTGCTCGGCATCCTGGGCCTGGTCGCCTTCGCGGTCATCGAGCTCCGCCGCCAGCGCGCCGGCAAGTTCATCCTGTTCGACTTCACCCTGTGGGCCAACCCGTCATTCCGGTTCGGCAACCTGACCGCGACCATCGTCGCCCTGGGCGAGTTCGGCCTGCTGTTCGCCCTCCCGCTGTTCCTCCAGGGCGTGCTCGGGTACTCGGCCTTCGAGACGGGCCTCGTGTTCCTCGCCCTCGCTGTCGGGGCGTTCGTCGCGGCGCCGATCGCGGGCGGCATCGCCCACCGGTACGCGCCGAGGCGCGTGGTCCAGATCGGCATGGCGCTCGAGGCGATCGGGGTCCTGGCCACCGCCCTGCTGCTGGCCCCGGGCATGTCCGGCTGGGTGATCGCCGTGCCGCTGTTCGTCTACGGGGTCGGCGTGGGCTTCGCCACCGCGCAGCTCGCCAACGTGGTCCTGTCCGAGGTCCCTGCTGCTCGCTCGGGGCTGGCCTCGGGCGCCAACTCCACGATGCGCCAGATCGGGACCGCCGTGGGGGCGGCGCTCATCGGCACGATCCTGCTGGTGGGGCTGAACACCGGCACCCGAACCAACCTCGAGGCCATTCCGGGCATCCCGGCGGCCACCGTGGATCAGGTGGCCGGCGTCATCGAGGCCTCCGACGGCCAGGCGCTGATCGCCTTGCGCGAGGACCCGCGCGCCGCAGCCGTGGTGCCCGCCATCGAGGACGCGTTCACGCAGGCGGCACGGAGCGCCGGCCTGGCCGCGGCCGGGTTCATCGGCCTGGGCCTGGTCTTCTCGCTGCGGCTGCCGGCCCCGGCGCCCGCCCCGCGTCCGATGGTCGAGGAGGGCCGCGTGGCTCGCGAGCGCCGCCGCGAGCTCGTCACGGGCGTCGGCCCCGCGGACTGAGGGTGGGGCACTGAGCCCGCTGTCGATGGCCCCCATCGCCGGGCGGCATGGCCTCGAGGCCGTGCCGCCCGGCCTCGGTCAGGCGGCGCCACGCCTGGTCCCACCGGCCCGATCCCCGGGACCAAGGGCCCTGTCAGGCGAGGGGACTCGTGCCTACGGTAGCGAGCGTGCAGGAGGCACGGACCGCCAGGAGGATCGAGCGCAGATGACCACCGTCGCCGAGGCCGCGGCCGACTTCCTCGCCCAGCGGCGCATCGCCGTCGCCGGGGTCTCGCGGCAGGCCGCGGGGCATGGGGGCAACTACGTCTACACCACGCTCAGGAAGCGCGGCTACGAGGTGTTCGCGGTCAACCCGAATGCGGACACCGTCGAGGGCGATCCCTGCTACCACACGCTGGCCGACATCCCGGGCGGTGTGGACGGCGTCCTGATCGCCACCAACCCGGCAGCAACCGGAGACGTCGTGGACCAGTGCGCCCGCCTGGGCGTCCACCGGGTGTGGATGCACCGCTCGTTCGGCGGGGGCAGCGTGGACGACGCGGCCACCAGGGCGGGACGCGACGCCGGGCTCACGGTGATCGCTGGCGCCTGCCCGCTGATGTACGGCGACAAGGCCGACGTTGGCCACAGGTGCATGCGCTGGGTCCTCGGAATGACGGGTTCGAAGCCGACGGCCGGCTGACTTCCGGCCGGGTTCCCGTCGGGGGCCGGCCTGAACAGCGGACCGGGCCGCGCGCGTCGCCCCGGGGCGGAGCAGATTCGCCGGGTCCGCATTAGAGTGGCGTTGCAGTCGTTTGCCGCGCGGCCCCCGGCGACTCCAGAGGAACCGTACGGCGCCACGCGGGTCCTCCCGCGGCCGCAAGCGCCCGCCGGCAGCGTCCCACCGGCGTCGGCACTGGTCAGCACTTGGGACGGGGAGGATTCCGTGTCCCAATCTCGCTCACTGGCGGCCGCCATCGGGGCCGTCGCGACCATCCTGCTCGTCTGGATGGTCAACCCCTGGGTCAGCGTCCCGGACAGCCTGTCGCCGATCGTGACCTGGGCGTTCTGGATCCTGTCGATCGTCCTGGTCATCGTCCTCTACGCCGACGCGCGCCGGGACCCGCAGTCGGGCTCGGTCGAGATCGAGGGTCCAGGGTTCGCGCGGTTCCTGTTCGGCAACTCGCGGGCCGGGCTCGTGTGGCTGCCCATCCGCCTGTTCCTGGGCTTCGACTGGCTCGAGGCCGGCTGGCACAAGGCGACTGGAACCGGCTGGCTCGATGGCGGCGCGGCGCTGAAGGGATACTGGACGGCGGCCGTCGCCGTGCCCAGTCCGGGCAAGGGCCTCATCACGTACGACTGGTACCGCAACTTCCTGAGCTTCCTGCTCAACGGCGGCCACTACTCCTGGTTCGCGCCGCTGATCACGTACGGCGAGATCCTCGTCGGCATCGGCCTGATCGTTGGCGCGCTGACCGGGTTCGCTGCGTTCTTCGGCGCGTTCATGAACATGTCCTACCTGCTCGCAGGGTCGGCCTCGACCAACCCCGTCATGTTCGCGCTCGCGATTGGCGTGATCATGGCCTGGAAGGTCGCGGGCTACTACGGGGTTGACCGCGTCCTGCTGCCGAGGCTGGGAACCCCCTGGGCGCCCGGGTCGCGCACGCAGCCGGCGCGATCGTCGGGATCGCAGATGACGGGCTGAGCCTGACGACGCCCGGTGGCGGACGCAGGCGCTGCGGACGCCGACCGCCGCCGGGAACGATGAGGCACCGGCGCCGAAGTCGCGCGACTTCGGCGCCGCCGTCGTCCGGCGCGCGACGCGGGGCCGGGGGCGGCCGCGGGACTTCTCAGCCACGTGGTGCGCGGACGCCGCGTGGTGCGCGGGTGCCAATAGGGAACCCGCCGCAATTGTGGTCGGTCCGCGCGCGGTGCAGCATCGGCCACGCCGTTGCGGGTCGGGCGGGTTGATGACACAGCGCTGATCCGGCAACTGGCGGTGCGCATCGTCGAGCGGTCTGGGCACTCGTGCCGGTTCTTCCCACGGCACGTGGACCTGCTCGAGGCGGACCGCGAGGAGCCGTTCGACGTCGTGCTCCAGCCGGAGGACGTGGTGTCTCCCCGCCTGACCCAGCAGCGGCCACTCACGTGGCGCCTGCGCAGGGCGGTTGCCCCGGCGAGCGGCAACTCGTCCTGAGGGCCGGCGACCTCCACCACCAGCACCCCTTGCCGCTGACCCGGACCCGGCTGCGTCACGCGGGGTGGACGGGGATCAGGCCCGCCGCTTGGACTTCGTCGCCCTGGCCGGTCGCGGCGCCGCCTGCGGCTTCGACTTCAGCGGCGGCACCTTGGCGGGCGCGACCCGGGCGTTGTGCGCCTCCGCCCACCTGACCACGTTGCGCTGGCTCCAGATGGCCACGCCCATGAGCGCCCCCGACGCGATGATCGACGGCCATGGCATCCCGGTGATCGCGAAGACCACGAGGAGCACCAGCAGCACGCCCTGGGCAATCGCCGGCCAGGGATGGCCGATCCGGGCCAGTTCCCACATCGCGCCGCGGTAGACGTTGCCCCGGATCTCCTTGGCGCTGACCGCCCTCGAGGACTCCCCGAGGCCAAGGCTCGCCGGCCGCGTCATCGCCGGACTCCCAACCCCGCCGACGAGATTCGGCGGCCAGACGCCGGAGCGCCGGCGCGCAGCCACGCTCGCGACGATTCGGGATTCTGGGTTCGGCAACAAACACTCAGGGCCATGGTCACCGAGTGTAGGGACCTGCGGACCGGGGCGCGCAGCCCCCGCGGTCAGTATCCTGCGCCATGCACGGCGACCTGCCGAAACCGCACCGGGGGTCCGGCCGAAGGAGAAGCCATGATCGAAGGACTCTCGCCGGTCCACCTCATCCTGGTCCTCGTGATCGCCCTGATCGTGATCGGCCCGGGCAAGCTGCCCGAGGTCGGCGGCGCCATCGGCAAGAGCATCCGCGAGTTCCGCAAGGCATCCTCAGGCGACGACGACGCACCCGCTGCTCCGCCAGCCCCGGCCGCGCCCGCCGCCGCCGCGCCCGCCGCTGC
>JBBIIL010000098.1:0-9444 GCA_037446495.1 Chloroflexota bacterium
GCCGTCCCGGACTTCGAGTACGGGTACGGCGACGCTTTGCGCGACGGGCGGGTGGTGCGCCCCGTGTACTTCCCGCGGACCGGAGGCGAGATGGAGTGGAGCGCGCCCGACGGCTCGGTCCACCAGGCCACGTTCGACGACCCGCTCGCGAACCAGCTGGCCAACCAGCGGCTGCGGACGGCGCTCTCGCTCGATGGCGAGTGGCTCGCCACCGTGCTCCGCGACGCCGTGGTGCGGCTCGCGATCGTCCGCAGGCACCAGCCTGACGCCGGGGGCCTCGTGATCGCGACGGACCAGGAGCACGCTCGGGGGATCGCGCAGCTGCTCCGCCGGGAGATCGGTGCGCCGGCGATGGTCGTGACCTCCGATGACCCGGACGCTTCGGCCAGGATCTCGGCGTTCGCCGCAGGGACGGAGCCGTGGCTGGTTGCGGTGCGGATGGTGAGCGAGGGCGTCGACATCCCCCGCCTGCGCGTGGGCGTGTACGCGACCACCGTCACGACGGACCTGTTCTTCCGCCAGGCCGTGGGCCGCTTCGTGCGCTGGGTGCCCGGCATCCGCGACCAGCGCGCCTGGCTGTTCATCCCCGACGATCCGCGCCTGCGCATCCGCGCCGCCGAGATCGCCGAGCAGCGCCGGCACTCGCTGCGGCGGGTCGTGCGCCCGGGCGAGGAGGACGATCCCGAGGCGCAGCGCCGGGCCCAGTCGGCCGAGCTGGCGTCGGGCGAGCAGCTCTCGCTGTTCGCCGCCCTCTCCGCGGTCGCCTGGGGCGACGCGTTCACCGGTGAGGCTTGGAGCGAGCCGCTGCCGTCCGACTGGGAGACGGGCGAGGACGCAACGATCGAGCTCGAGCTTGGCCCGCCCCCGCCACTGGTGGCGTCGCCGGCGGGTCTGCCGATGGACGGGGCCACGCGCCGAGCGGCCAAGGACCGCCTGCGGCTGGCCAACGCGGAGGCCGCGAAGGACATCGCGCGCTGGTCCGGGCTGACGTACGCGGCCGTGAACATCGAGCTCAACCGCGGGGCGGGCGTCCGGCGCGTGACCGAGGCCACCGAGGCCGAGCTCCAGACGCGCCTCCATGCCGCCCGCCGATGGCAGTGGCGCCTCGGGACGTAGCCCGGCACCCGTCTCTGCCGCTCGCTCCACGGGCGTTCGCGGTCGTCGTGCAAACGCGACACGATCTGCCGTGCGGCCACTCATCGCCACCCGAAGTGGTTCCGTGATTGCGCAACGATCCCGCACCCTGACCTCGGCGGGTCAGCTGCGCGGCGAGCCGCCAGGAGACCCGCGAAGCGTGGAGCGCCAGCACTGGCAGTCCTCAGAAATGACGATGCCCCTCCGTTGCCGGAAGGGCATCGCCTGGCGTTCGGCGAAGAGGACGGAAGGTCAGTCCTTCTCGTTTGCGGCCTTGTTGCCGGCGACCATGGTGAGGACGCCGTAGAGGACGAACGAGACCACCAGTCCGACCACCCAGCTGTAGTCAGCGAACGGCTTGAAGAACGGGATCAGGCCGTCTACGGGGAACGGCGCGCCGCTGGCGGAGTAGGAGCCGCCGATCGCGAACAGGATGCCCACGAGGAGGCTCACGACAGCGATCCAGTTCCAGCCGCTGGCGTAGCGATATCTGCCGTCGCTGCGGTAGAGGTCGGCGAGGTGCAGGTGCGTCCGCCGGACCCACCAGTAGTCAGCGATCAGCACGCCGGCGATGGCGCCGGTGGCGCCGCCGTAGGTGCCCAGCCACGTGAAGATGTACGCGTGGGGATCGCTGTACAGGTTCCACGGCTGGATCAGGATGCCGATGACGCCCGTGATCAGGCCGCCGGTCCGGAAGCTGATGCGCTTCGGCCAGGCGTTCGAGAAGTCGTACGACGGGCTGACGATGTTGGCCGCGACATTGGCCGACAGGGTCGCGATGGCGAGGGTGAACAGCGCCAGGACCACGACGATCGGGTTGTTGAAGTGACCGGTGAGCTCGACCGGGTCCCAGATCGCCTTGCCGTACACGACCTGGCTGGCCGAGGTCGTGAGGACCGCGATCAGCGGGAAGATGGTCATGGTGGTCGGCAGGCCGAGGGTCTGGCCGATGGCTTGGTCACGCTGGCTCCGGCCGAACCGGGTGAAGTCCGGCATGTTGAGCGACAGGGTGGACCAGAATGCGATCATGCCCATCAGCGACGGCCAGAAGACCGGCCAGAACTTGTCGCCCCAGCCAAGGCTGCCAGCGTCGTTGACGATCGGGCCGAAGCCGCCAGCCTGGATCGTCATCCAGATGAGGAGGAACAGCGCCACCACGATGACGAACGGGGCCGCCCAGTTCTCGAAGTGGCGGATGAAGTTCATGCCCCGCAGGACGATGAAGATGTTGATGGCCCAGAAGATCAGGAACGAGAGCCACATCGTCCACGGCTGCGACGCGAATTCGCCCGTGCCGATCGAGATGGACCCCGCCTTGCTCCAGTTGTCGCCGAGGATCGAGCCCATGAGCACGAAGATCGCGCCGCCGCCGATCCAGGTCTGGATGCCGAACCAGCCGCAGGCGACGCCCGCGCGGATGAGCGCCGGGAGGTTGGCACCGAACACGCCGAATGACGCTCGGGCGAACACCGGGAACGGGATGCCGTACTTGGTGCCGGCGTGGCTGTTGGCCAGCATCGGGACCAGCACGATGATGTTGGCGATCATGATCGTCAGGATGGCCTGGTACCACGCCATGCCCAGCGCGACAAGGCCCGCGGCCAGCGTCCACGTCGCCACGTTGTGGGCCATGCCAACCCACAGCGCGAGGTAGTTGTACGTCGTCCAGACGCGCTTGCCGATCGGGACCGGCGCCAGGTCATCGTTGTGGAGCCGCGAGACGCCCAGGGCCGCGTCGACCTCCGGGCTCAACTCGACTCGACCGTCCACAAGGACCGTCTGCTCCATCGACGCCGCTGTCATAGAGCCTCCCTCCGCTTGGGCTGACCGGTGCCTCGCACCAACAACGGGCGACTGTCCAGCTCCCCGTGGCCCCGGAACCCTCCTGCCCGCCACGCAGCGGACACGTTCCGGCGCAGACGCGCGAGGCGCGTCTCGAGGTCAGGCATCGGGGGTCCCGGGGGTCGGCAGGGTGGGGTGCGCGGCCGTGCACAAGACAGGGGTCGGACGGGCATGATCGCTCGACAGGGCATCGAGACGGCTCGGAGGCTCGGCGGCCGGTGCCTGGTGCACGTTCACCCTTGCACGATCGCGGACCTCGACGACTGGACGTCGCGAGTGGGTCCGTGCCCTCGGCCATGCGGCCGACGGTGAACCTTGGCACCGGATTTTGCGCCGCCGCGCGACGAATGTCTTGGCGTTCCCGCACGTCGCTGCGGGCCGTTCGGCCCTCGCGCGCCCGCGCCTCGCGGACACAGGGCGCGGGCCCGGCGCCTCCTCGACACCGGGCCCGCGCAATCCTCCCGGCCTCTACGCGGACACGACGCCGGGGGCGTAGCCCTCGACCTCCTCCTCGTGCCCGCCGTGGTATTCGGCGTTTTCGGGGCGTCGGATCTCCGCCTGGCTGACGATGCGGTCGCGGCGCAGGCCGCGGAAGTCGTCGAGGCGGGTCCAGCCGCGGTCGGCGTGGCGCTCGAGGAAGGCGGTCATGCCGTCGGTCAGATCGCGGATCACGTTGGGCCCGATCGCGTGGTCGAGCATTGCCGCTGTCGCCACCTGGACCGTCCCGCAGCCGAGCAGGAAGTAGTCGAGCGCCTGCGCCCAGCCGGAGATGCCACCGATCCCGGTGAACTCGCGGTCCGGGAACGCCTTGGTGAGCTCGGCCATCTTCGCGAGCGACAGCGGCAGGATCGCGGGGCCGCCCATCCCGCCGGGCGAGACGAACCCGTCCACGTTGATCTCGAACTCGAGCGTGTCCGGGTCCACCAGCGGCAGCGCGGGGAACGTGTTGGACGAGGCGATGGCGTCCGCGCCGCCCCGGAACGTGGCCTCGGCCTCCTCCACGATGTTGGCCGTCGCCGGGGTCAGCTTCACCCAGACCGGCACGGTCGCCGCGGCCTTCACCGCCTGGGTGGAGACCGAGCACAGGACGGGATCCTTGCCCACGTTCGAGCCCATGTCCACCCGGTCCATGTGCGGGCAGCTGAAGTTGAGCTCGATCGCGTCGGCGCCGGCCTCCTGGACGCCGCGTGTCAGCGTCTGCCAGTGGTCGAACTCCTTGTCGTCACCGGAGCCAGCCATGATCGAGGCCACCAGCACGCGGTCGGGCCAGTTGCGCTTGATCCGCTCGATCCGGGGCAGCCACCAGTCGAGCGGCTTATCGCTGATCAGCTCCCAGTTCCATGACGCCAGGAGCGCCGAATCGGGGCGCTTGGCCATGGTGGTGCGGCCGGTTGCCGGGTCGGTGCGCAGGAACTTGGTCTTGGGTCCCGCGACGTTCACCACGGGGTGCAGGCCGATGGTCTTGGTCACCACGCCGCCCCAGCCCGCGTCGAACGCTCGCTCGATGTTGCTCTCGGACTCGGTCGGGGGCGCCGAGGCGAGCAGAAACGGATTGACGAATGGGATCCCCGTGAAGCGCGTGGACAGGTCGGCCACCGGGCTCGCTCCTCCTGGCGCCGCCTGAACGCCGACGGCAACGGAAGGCGGAATGGTCATGCGCGATCCCGCTGCAGGGTAGGGCCAGTGGTCACATCGGTCGCCGACGGCCCGGCGCCCCCACCTCACCGCAACACCGCCCGGTCCCCTCGGGGGAGTCGTTTGGGCACCGCCTCCCGGTCGAGTGGTTTCGCAATCGCGGAACGACCGTGTGAACCACTTCGCGCCTCCTCCGCTCACTCAGGGATTGAACCGCTCGCGCCCGTGACGTGGCCGTCTCGCCGGATCGTGCGGGGTGGAGGAGCGTCCCGCAGACGGCCGCCGCCGGTACACTCGTTACACGGCTCGCGACCGAGCCGCCCCAGGAGGATCCGCGCCATGGAGCACCGGAGGCTCGGCAAGACGGGCCGCGACGTCTCGGTCATCGGCTTCGGGGCCTGGGCGATCGGCGGCGACTGGGGCAGCCGCGACGACGCGACGGCCCTCCGGGCGCTGCACGCCGCGGCCGACGCGGGTGTGGACCTGATCGACACCGCGGACGTGTACGGCGACGGCCACAGCGAGCAGCTGATCGGCCGGTTCCTGCGCGAGCGCCCGGGCGAGACGTTCTTCGTGGCGACGAAGATGGGCCGCCGCGTGCCCCAGCTGCCGGAGAACTACCGCCCCGACGCGTTCCGCGCCTGGAACGACCGCAGCCGCGAGAACCTTGGCGTGGACACGCTGGACCTGGTCCAGCTCCACTGCCCGCCGACACAGGTCTACTACCTGCCCGAGGTCTTCGCGGACCTCGACGCGATGGTCGCTGAGGGACGGATCCGCGCGTACGGCGTCTCGGTCGAGAAGGTCGAGGAGGGGCTCAAGGCGATCGAGTTCCCGGGTGTCGCGTCCGTCCAGATCGTGTTCAACATGCTCCGCCAGCGCCCCGCCGAGCGCCTGCTGGCCGAGGCCGCTCGCCGCGGGGTGGGCGTGCTCGCCCGCGTTCCCCTCGCGTCGGGGATCCTCACGGGCAAGTTTCGCCCGGACACCTCGTTCGACGCGTCCGACCACCGCAACTTCAACCGGCAGGGTGCCTCGTTCGACGTCGGCGAGACGTTCTCGGGCGTGGACTACGCAACGGGCCTCGAGGTGGCCGAGGCGCTCCGCGAGATCGTTCCCGGCGGCGCCACGCTGGCCCAGACCGCGCTCCGCTGGATCCTCATGCACGATGGCGTGACCGCCGCGATCCCAGGCGCCAAGACGCCGGAGCAGGCCGCCTCGAACGCGGCCGCCGGGGACCTTGCGCCGCTGCCGCCCGCGACGATGGAACGGGTCTGGGAGCTCTACCAGGCGAAGGTCAAACCCCTCGTCCACGGGCGCTGGTAGGCGGTCGGGCTCCCGCCGGAGGCTATCTCGCCGAGCCCTTGACCGAACCGGTCAGCTTGGACTTGTCCGTGGTCAGGGCCACGCACGAGACCTCGCGCACGCCCGCCTCCCACGCCACCTGGGTCGGGACCACCGGCAGGATGTCCAGGCGCGACGCGCCGAAGTCGAGCCCCACATAGGCTGCGAACAGCGCAGGGCATTGCTGGGCGGCGGCCTAAGTGAGTCCCGTCTCGCCCGGGTAGGCGGCAGCGGACGCGGCGTCGAACGTGCCGATGACCTCGCCATCGTGCGCGGTGCCACAGTCCGCCGCCCTGGGCGCCTGGCTGACGAGGTCGGTGCCGGGCGCGATCCCGTCGAGGCACGTGCCCGTCGCGTACGAGACGCCGGCGCTGCCGACCGTCGTGAGCGCCATCGCCACGCCGAGCCACGCTTCGAGCGCGAGGGCGAGGACGCCCATCATCACGACGACGCGCGCCGGAGCCTGCAGCGGGCTCCGGCCGACGACGCCGTTGGCCGCGACGCCGATGCCGCCGAACAGCCCGCCCACCAGCCCGCCCACTGGCAGGAGCACCAGCGGCAGGGCCATCAGCGCGAGCGCCCACGTCGGGACGTCGGGCTCGAGCGGCGTGTCCCAGCCGTCTGCAATCGCATGCAGGCCGCGCCAGGCGCCTTGCACCTTGAGCAGGTGGACCTCGCCGTCCGCGCCCGGGATCTCGTAGAGGCCGGCCCGCCCGGCCGCCCGAACCCCGTCCACGAGCACGTGAATCCCGCCCAGCGTCGTGCGCCGGATCGTGATCGCCGGCTCGTCTGTGCCCGGCAGCCGATAGTCGAGGTCCACGCGCGCCTCGGTGACCGGCGGTCGGTTGGCCGCCCGCGGGGAGGATACAGGCGAGTCCGGACCGGGCCCGCGGGGCGGGGTATCGTGGTCCCATGAGCGTGACCTTCCGCGTGCCCGGCGCGGTCCTGACCGAGCGCGAGCACACCCTCCCCCTGGTCCATGGCGATCCGTCGCGCGGCACGATCAGCGTGTTCACGCGCGAGGTGGCGGTGCCCGACGGCCTCGACCGACCGTACCTCGTCTTCCTCCAGGGCGGCCCGGGGTTCGAGGCCACGCGTCCCACGAGCCCGCCCTCCGGCTGGATGGCTCGCGCCCTGGCCGACTTCCGCGTGCTGCTGCTCGACCAGCGCGGGACCGGCCGCTCGACGCCAGTAGGCCCGGACGTCCCCGGCGCGACCCCCGCCGAGCAGGCGGAGTACCTGACCCACTTCCGTGCCGACTCGATCGTCCGCGACTGCGAGCTGATCCGCGCCGAGCTGGGCGTGGACCGCTGGAGCCTGCTGGGCCAGAGCTTCGGCGGGTTCACTTCCCTCACGTACCTCTCCATCGCGCCCCAGGGGCTGCGCGAGGCGCTGATCACCGGCGGCCTCGCGCCGATCACGAACCGCCCCGTTGACGACGTCTACGGCGCCACGTGGACCCGCGTCCGCGAGGCCAACGAGCGCTTCCACGCGCGGTACCCCGGCGACCGGGACCGGCTCCGTTCGATCCTGGCGCGCCTCGACGCCACCGATGTCCGCCTGCCGAACGGCGACCGGCTGACGGCGCGGCGCTTCCGCCAGCTGGGCATGTGGCTGGGCGACAGCGCGGGCTTCGAGAAGCTGCACCAGGTGCTCGAGCTGCCGTTCGGGTCTTCGGCCTTCCTGCACGATGTGGAGGACGCGCCCAGCTGGGATCGCAATCCCATCTACGCCACGCTCCACGAGTCCTCGTACGCGGACGGCGGTCCGACGCGCTGGTCCGCGCACCGCCTCGCGCCCGATGACGCGGTGAGCGGCGACCTGCTCGGCGCCGAGCACGTCCTGCCGTGGATGTGGGAGGACTACGCTGCGCTCCGCCCGCACCGCGAGGTGGCCGAGATCCTCGCCGAGCATTCGTGGCCGCGCCTCTACGACGAGCTCCGTCTGGCCGAGAACGACGTTCCCGTCGCGGCGACCATTTACGTGGACGACGTCTACGTGGAGCGCACGTTCGCCGAGGAGACGGCCAGGGGTGTCCGAGGGCTGCGGGCGTGGGTGACCAACGAGTACGCCCACAACGGTCTGCGCGCCGATGGCGAACGGGTTGTGGGCAGGCTCCTGGACATGGTTCGCCGCCGGGCGTGAGCGCGTCGGCCGCCGCCTCTGCCGGCGCGCCGGGGACCGACCGTCGCGACATCGCGCTGCTCTTCGCCACGCGCGTGCTGCGCATGTTCGGCTATGGGTTCCTGGCCGTGGTCCTCGTGCTGTACCTCACGGCAATCGGGCTCTCGGGCGCCGAGACGGGTCTGCTGCTCGGCCTGACCCTCCTCGGCGACGCTGGCGTCTCCCTGTGGCTCACGACGCATGCCGACCGCATCGGGCGGCGACGGGTGCTACTCACCGGCGCCGTGCTGATGCTCGGGGCCGGCTTGGCCTTCACCGCCACCTCGCTCCTGCCCGTGCTCCTCGTGGCGGCCACGCTGGGGGTGATCAGCCCGTCGGGCAACGAGGTTGGCCCCTTCCTGGCGGTCGAGCAGGCGGCGCTCTCGCAGCTTGTCGCCGACAGGCAGCGGACGCAGCTCTTCGCCTGGTACCAGCTCGCGGGCTCCTTCGCCACGGCGGCCGGGACGCTGGCGGGCGGGATCGTGGCGCAGGCGGTGATCAACGGCGGCGCACAGCCGGCAGACGCGTACCGGGTGGTGATCATCGGCTATTCGATCGTTGGCATCATGCTGGGCGGCCTGTTCCTCCTCGTCTCGCCTCGCGTTGAGGCGCCGCCGGGCCTGGTCCACGACGAGACCGTGGCGAAGCGCCTTGGGCTCCACCGATCGAGGGGCGTCGTGTTGCGCCTGTCGATGCTGTTCGCGCTCGACGCGTTCGCCGGAGGGTTTGCGATCCAGAGCTTCATCGCGTTCTGGTTCCATCAACGGTTCGGCGTGGACCCGGCGATGCTGGGTGCCGTCCTCGCGGGCGCGAACATCCTGGCCGGCTTCTCGGCGCTCGCGGCGGGGCGCCTGGCGGCGCGCTTCGGCCTCGTGAACACGATGGTCTTCACACACCTGCCGTCGAACGTGCTCTTGGCGCTGGTGCCGCTCATGCCCACGCTGCCGCTGGCGGTCCTCGTCCTGATCGCGCGATTTGCGATCAGCCAGATGGACGTGCCCACGCGCCAGAGCTACACGATGGCGATTGTCGCTCCGGACGAGCGGTCGGCGGCCGCCGGTGTGACGGGGATCGCGCGGTCACTGGGCGTCGCGGCGGCGGCGCTGATCGCGGGCCCCCTGTTCGCCACGGCGGCGCTCGCCTCGGCGCCATTCGTGATCTCGGGCGGCCTCAAGATCGTCTACGACCTGCTGCTGTACCGCTCGTTCCGGCGCCTGCGGCCACCCGAGGAGCAGCCGGGGCAGTAGTCAGGCGGCCCCGCCGTTGCTGCCGCCCCGCCTCTCAGCCACCGGCCCCGCCGGTGCTGCAGCCGCGCCTCGCGGCCGCCGC
>JBBIIL010000099.1:0-9303 GCA_037446495.1 Chloroflexota bacterium
CGCGAGCAGCTCAAGGCGATCCAGCGCGAGCTGGGCGAGGACGACCCGCAGCAGGCAGAGATCAACGAGCTGCGCGAGAAGGTCGAGAGCGCGGGCATGCCCGAGGAGGTCCGTGCCCGGGCGATCAAGGAGATCGACCGGATGAGCCGGATTCCGTCCGCCTCGCCCGAGGTCGGCGTGATCCGCACGTACGTGGACTGGCTGGTTGGCCTGCCGTGGAACGTCACCACGGACGACCGCCTGGACATCAAGGAGGCCGCCCGCATCCTCGACGAGGACCACTACGGGCTCGAGAAGATCAAGGAGCGGATCCTCGAGTACCTCGCGGTGCGCAGCCTGGCGGACACCATCCGCAGCCCAATCCTGCTGTTCGTCGGCCCTCCCGGCGTGGGCAAGACCAGCCTTGGCAAGAGCATCGCCAGGGCGATGGGGCGCAAGTTCGTCCGCATGAGCCTGGGCGGCATCCACGACGAGGCGGAGATCCGCGGCCACCGGCGCACCTACATCGGCGCGCTCCCCGGCCGGATCATCCAGAGCGTCAAGACCGCCGGTACCAACAACCCCGTGTTCATGCTCGACGAGGTCGACAAGATCGGCATGGACTTCCGGGGCGACCCGAGCTCGGCGCTACTCGAGGTGCTGGACCCCGAGCAGAACTTCAGCTTCCAGGACAACTACCTCGAGGTCCCCTTCGACCTGCGCAAGGTGCTGTTCATCGCCACCGCCAACCTGCTGGACCCCATTCCGGCGCCGCTGCGCGACCGCATGGAGATGATCCAGCTGCCGGGCTACACCCAGCAGGAGAAGGTCGAGATCGCCAAGCGGTTCCTGGTTCCCAAGCAGATGGAGAACCACGGCCTCAAGGCAAAGCACATCGAGATCACCGACGAGGTGCTGACCGCCCTGGTCCAGAACTTCACCCACGAGGCCGGCGTCCGCAGTCTCGAGCGCGAGCTCGCCAACATCATGCGCAAGGTCGCCCGCTCCGTCGCCGAGGGGCGCAAGCGCAAGACCGTCGTGGACCTGCGGAAGCTCGAGGAGTACCTGGGCCCGCCGCGCTTCGAGTACGGCGAGCTTGAGGCCGAGGACCAGATCGGGTCTGCCACGGGCCTCGTCGTGACCGAGGTCGGTGGCGACGTCGTGGCCGTCGAGGTCACCAAGATGGAGGGCAAGGAGGACTTCATCCTCACCGGCCAGCTGGGTGACGTGATGCGCGAGTCTGCCCGGGCAGCCCTTTCCTGGATCCGCTCCCATGCCGACGAGCTGGGCATCGAGCGCGAAACCTTCGAGAAGCACACCCTGCACATCCACGTCCCGGCGGGGGCAACCCCCAAGGACGGGCCGTCGGCGGGCGTGACCATGGCCACGGCGATGGTCTCCGCGCTCACCGGCATCCCGATCCGCAAGGACGTCGCCATGACGGGCGAGATCACGCTCCGCGGGCGCGTCCTCCCGATCGGCGGGCTCAAAAGCAAGATCCTGGCCGCGCACCTCGCCGGTGCCGGCATGGTCATTCTGCCCCGCAAGAACGAGAAGGACCTCCGCGACATCCCCGAGGAGATCCGCAAGCAGGTGAAGCTGGTCCTCGCCGACACGATGGACCAGGTGCTGGCGGCTGCGCTCCGAAGCAAGCCGCAACCGCTCAAGTCCGCCAACACCACCGGCAAGGAGCCCGGCGGGCGCGGGTCGAAGGGCGCGGTGGGCCGCGTCCAGCGCTCCCCGTTCCCGGGCGACCAGCCGACGGTCGTCGCCTAGCCGGACGGACGGCGAGGGTACGGTCCGATGGAGTACCGCGACTATTACCAGACCCTGGGCGTTCCTCGGTCGGCCACACCGGCCGACATCAAGAAGGCGTTCCGGAAGCTGGCACGCGAGCTCCACCCGGACCGTAACCCCGGCGACAAGGCCGCCGAGCGCAAGTTCAAGGACGTCAACGAGGCCAACGAGGTCCTCTCCGACCCGGAGAAGCGCAAGCAGTACGACCTGCTCGGCGCCAACTGGGAGCAGTACCAGCGCGCTGGCGGCAGCCGGGCCGGAGCGGACCCGTTCGGCCCGGGGGGCCCGTTCGCGAACTTCAACTTCGGCGGGGCCGGGGGTGGAGCCGGGGCGCCCGGCGGCGTGCGCTACGAGTTCCGGTCTGCAGACGGCAGCGGCGCCGGCTTCTCCGACTTCTTCCGCATGTTCTTCGGCGGCGCTGGTGCGGGCGCCCAAGCCGGCCGGGCCACCGCGAGCGGCCCGAGCGGGGCCAGCTTCGAGGAGGTCCTCGCCCAGATGGGCGGCGTGCCCAACGCCGGGTCCGCGCCCCGCGGCGCCGGGCGCCAGCAGGACGCCACCCGCGCCAGGCCCAAGGACGAGCTCGAAGCACCGGCAGAGCTCGCCCTGGAGGAGTCGTTCCACGGCACGACCCGCCTGGTCGAGGTCGAGGGCAAGCGCTACGAAGTGAGCATCCCGCGCGGCGTCGACAGCGGCGGCCGCATCCGGCTCGCAGGCAAGGGCCCCAAGGGTCGCGACGTGGTCGTGACCGTGACCGTGCGCCCGCACGAGGTCTACACCCGCAAGGGCGCCGACCTCGAGCGCGAGCTGCCGATCACGCTGCGCGAAGCCCTTTTGGGCGGCGAGGTGCCCCTCACCACGCTCAAGGGAAAGCTCCTGCTCACCATCCCCCCGGGCACGCAGAGCGGCAAGACGATCCGCCTGACCGGACAGGGCATGCCGCGGCTCAAGGGCGAGAGCGCCGGTGACCTGTACGTCAGGGTGCGGGTTGTCCTGCCGATCTCGCTCGACGAGGCGGCGCAGGCCGCAGCAGCCAGCTTCCTCGACCTCGTCCACCAGCCCGACCCCCGCTCGGCCGGCTAGCCCGTCCGCCCGCACACGCGGAGATCCCCACCATGCAGCTCGACCGCTTCACCGAGAAGGCCCAGGAGGCCATCGTCACCGCCCAGCAGCTCGCCGAGCGGATGCAGAGCCCCGTGCTCGACGCCGAACACGTGCTCGCCGCGCTGGTGACCCCGGACGACGGCGTGGCCGCCGAGACGCTCCGCCGCTTGGGGGTCGACCTGCCCGCGTTTCGCGACGAGGTCGCGGGCGGCCTGGCGCGGCGGGCTCGCATCTCCGGCGGCAGCATGGGCCTGGACGCGCGCGCGAAGCGGGTCGTCGAGCGCGCCACCGAGGAGGCCCGTCGCATGGGCGACGAGTACACCTCCACCGAGCACCTGCTGCTCGGCGTTGCCGAGGCGGGCGGTGACGCCCAGTCGATGCTCGAGCGCCACGGCGCCGGCCGCGAGGCCATCCTCGCCGCGCTCCAGGGCGTCCGCGGCGGCCAGCGCGTCACCACGCCCAACCCCGAGACCACGTACCAGGCGCTCGAGAAGTACGGCCGCGACCTCACCGCCGAGGCTCGCGCCGGCAAGCTTGATCCGGTCATCGGCCGCGACGAGGAGATCCGCCGGACGATCCAGGTCCTGTCCCGCCGGACGAAGAACAACCCCGTGCTGATCGGCGAGCCGGGCGTGGGCAAGACGGCCATCGTGGAGGGCCTCGCGCAGCGGATCGTCCGCGGCGACGTGCCCGAGGGGCTCAAGGACAAGCGCGTCATCTCGCTGGACCTCGGCGCGCTCATCGCGGGCGCCAAGTTCCGGGGCGAGTTCGAGGAGCGCCTCAAGGCGGTCCTCAAGGAGATCAAGGACAGCGACGGCCGCATCGTCCTGTTCATCGACGAGCTCCACACCGTCGTGGGCGCGGGCGCCGCCGAGGGCGCGATGGACGCGTCGAACCTGTTGAAGCCGATGCTCGCGCGCGGCGAGCTGCACACGATCGGCGCCACCACGCTCGACGAGTACCGCAAGCACATCGAGAAGGATGCGGCGCTCGAGCGGCGCTTCCAGCCGGTGCTCGTGGACCAGCCCACCGTCGAGGAGACCATCTCGATCCTCCGAGGCCTGCGGGAGCGCTACGAGGTGCACCACGGCGTCCGGATCACGGACTCCGCGCTCGTGGCCGCGGCCACGATGTCCAACCGCTACATCACCGAGCGATTCCTGCCGGACAAGGCGATCGACCTGGTGGACGAGGCCGCCAGCCGACTGCGCATGGAGATCGATTCCATGCCCAGCGAGCTCGACGAGCTGGAGCGCCGCCGGATTCAGCTGGAGATCGAGCGAGAAGCGCTGCGCAAGGAGACCGACGACGCGAGCCGGTCGCGGCTCGAGGTACTCGAGAAGGAGCTGGCCGACATCGGCGAGCAGGCCGGCGCCATGAAGCAGCGCTGGGAGGCGGAGAAGTCCGCGATCGCGGCAATGCGGGCCACCAAGTCAGAGGTCGAGCAGCTGGCGGTGCGGATCGAGCAGGCGGAGCGCGAGGCGGACTTCGGCCGCGCCGCGGAGCTCAAGTACGGCCGCGCTCGCGAGCTGGCGGACCAGATGAGCGCGCAGGAGGCGGCCATCGCCGCGCTTCAGGGCCCGGGTGCGCTGCTCAAGGAGGAGGTCACCGCGGACGACATCGCGGGGATCGTCGGTGCCTGGACGGGCATCCCCGTCAGCCGGCTCATGGAGGGCGAGCTCGACAAGCTGGTCCACATGGAGGAGCGCCTCCATGAGCGGGTCGTGGGCCAGGACGAGGCCATCGAGGCCGTGTCGGACGCAGTGAGGCGGGCGCGCGCGGGCCTCAAGGACCCGCGGCGGCCCATCGGCTCGTTCCTGTTCCTGGGGCCTACGGGCGTGGGCAAGACCGAGCTCGCGCGGGCGCTCGCCAAGTTCCTGTTTGACGATGAATCGGCGATGGTCAGGATCGACATGAGCGAGTACATGGAGAAGTTCGCCGTGTCGCGTCTGACCGGGGCGCCTCCGGGCTACGTGGGCTACGAGGAGGGCGGCCAGCTCACCGAGGCCGTCCGGCGGCGGCCGTACCAGGTGATCCTGCTCGACGAGGTCGAGAAGGCGCACCCGGACGTGTTCAACGTGCTGCTCCAGGTCCTCGACGACGGGCGCCTGACCGACGGCCAGGGTCGCACGGTGGACTTCCGCAACACCGTGGTCATCATGACGAGCAACGTCGGGTCACAGCAGATCGCGGCGTACTCCGGGCGGACCGACAGCGGGGCCTACGACGCGATGAAGCGGCAGGTCACCGACCAGTTGCGCGGCGTCTTTCGGCCGGAGTTCCTCAACCGCGTGGACGAGGTCATCGTGTTCCACGCGCTCACGGACGCGGATCTCACCGCTATCGTGGGGCTGCTGGTGGCCGACCTCCAAGGGCGGATCGCGGCGGCCGACCTGGCGCTCGAGCTCACGCCGGCCGCGCTGACCGTGATCCAGCGCGAGGGCACGGACCCGGCCTACGGCGCCCGGCCGCTCAAGCGGACGATCCAGCGCCTGGTCGAGAACCCGTTCGCGCGCGCGATGCTCGGCGGGACGTTCCACCCGGGCGACACCGTGGTGGCGGATGCGGACCCGGTGTCGGGCACGCTGGTGTTCTCGGCGGCCGGCGGCGGCTCAGTCGTGTCGGATCTGGCGCGGCGGCGTGACGCCCGGACGTCCACCCGGTCGTCGGACGCCGATGGCGAGCCGACCGCGGCGGGTGGCGCGGGCGTCCCGACATTCGACCTGCCGCCCTCCGAGGCGCCCAGGAAGAAGCCCGACGGCGAGCTGGTGAACTAGGCGCGGTGCGCTTCGACGACGTCCTCGCCCGGCTCGAGCCGCTGCCGGACCCGCTGCCGCTGGGGCCGTCCTCGCTGATGCCCCTGATCCACGAGGCGGGCGGGCCCCGGCCCGTGCCGGGTCTGGACGTGCCGCTGTCGCACGCGAGACCCGCGGCGGTCCTCATGCTGCTGTTTCCCGATGTGGCGGGTGAGACGCACATCGTGGTCACCGAGCGGACCGATCGCGGGGGACACCACTCGGGCGAAGTCTCGTTCCCGGGCGGCAGCGCCGAGCCGGAGGACGCGGACGACGAGGCCACCGCGCTCCGCGAAGCCGCCGAGGAGGTGGGGCTCGACCCGACCGAGTGCGGCCTGCGACTCGTCGGCCGGCTGCCGGGGCTGTGGGTCCCCGTCTCGAACTTCGCGGTGACGCCAGTTGTGGCCGTGGCCGAGCGGCGCCCGACGATGCGGCGCCAGCCGATAGAGGTGGCCGCGATCCTGGACCTGCCCGTGGCGTCCATCCTGCCGGGCGCCCCGCTGGTGGCACGGGAGCGCACGTTTCGCGATGCCCGCCTCACGTACGACGCCTATCCCATCGGCCACCTGCCGGGCGCGAGTCCTGGCCTCGTCATCTGGGGGATGACGGCCCGCGTGCTCGGTGGCCTCGGCGCGTGGCTGGCGCGGGAGGACTGATCGCCAGGCGTGGCCAAGTGCTCGCCGCCTGCGTCGCGCCTAGTCCGGCTCCCCGTCCGCTGAGCTCGCGCCACGACGAGGAGGCCGCCTAGCCAGCGATCCCTCGCCCCGCGTGACGGGCCGAGGGCGCGGCGCCTCGGCGACCTCGCCACCGTCGTCCCCGTCCCACGCGAGCAGCTTCGGGTCCTCGGCCAGCTCCACGACGATGGCGCGCATCGGGACGCCGTCGGTCCAGGCGGCGTGCAGGACGTCGGGCGGCCACACGACGGCCTCACCCGCGGTCACGCGCGTGCGCTCGTCGCCCACGCCAGCCCAGCCGCCGCCCTCGATCACGAGGAACAGGGTTGTGCGCGGGTTGGAGTGCGGCGCGATCCGGGCGGCCCGCCCGAAGGCGAGCTCGGCGACGGAGCCCGACGCGCGCGACTCGATGACCTGGCCCTCGATCCCCAGCGTGCCGGGCGGCCCGTCCGGGCGGCGGTGCCCGACGCCGAACCGCCGGACCTCGATCGACATGGCGTGGGACGCCGCTGCGCTCGGTGGGCGGCCGATGCTACCGCCGGCGGCGCCGACGGCGCGAGTTCTTCGCGCGGATCGTCGTCTCGGGGTGCGCGAAGCGCTCGCGGGTGAAGTAGCGCTGCTTGGCCAGCTGACGCTCGTACGCGGCGAACTCGGGCGGGAACTTGCGGTAGCGGACCCAGACCAGCGTGCCGAGCCCGGCGACGAGGGTCCCGAGCACGAGGATCATGTCGAAGTGGAAGACCCAGTAGACGAGCATCAGCGACGCGGTGACGACGCCCGTCCACATCATCCACTCGTACATCTGCACGTACACGGTGTGTCGGCGGAGTTGCCGCGAGCGCAGGTTGTAGACCGCGATCGAGGCGATCAGCCACAGCAGCGAGGCAACGGTCAGCGGTCCGTAGAGGTCCGGGACGTTGTATTGGGTGAACGCCTTGAAGAGGTATTCCCAGGGAAGGTCCTGCACGCGTGAGCTCTCCGCGACGGCCCGGCTTGAACCGGTCAGCTGATGGGCCGTCCGAGTATGCCATGAGGCCGGGGTATACTCGCTAGCCAGAATCGCGCCCGCCCGAACGGTTCCGGGATCCGTCCCGTCCCGGCCGGAATCGGGGCGTCAGAGTCACCCCCCGCAGGAGGGTCAGCGCAGGTGCGAGCGCTGCTGTCGGTCGCCGATCGTGACGGGATCTCCGTGTTCGCGCGCGAGGTCGCTCGGCTGGGCGCGGAGCTGTACGCCACGGACGGCACGCGTGAGCACCTCGCCGCGGACGGCATCGAGGCGCTGTCCGTCAGCGATCTGACCGCCGTCCCGCCGCTCGTCGGGGGCCAGGTCCGGACGTTCCACCCCGCCATCTACGCGGGGATCCTCGCCCGCCGCGACGTCCCCGAGCAGCTCGAGCAGCTCGGGGACCGCGGGATCGGCCTCATCGACCTCGTCGTCGTGAACGTCAAGCCGTTCGCGCCGGAGGTCGCCCGCCGCCACATCAGCATCGACGAGGCGATCGAGATGATCGACGTGGGCGGGGCAGCGCTGCTCGCCGCCGCTGCCCGCAACGCCGCGGGCGTGGTCGCGGTCGCCAGCCCCAAGCACTACGCCATGGTGCTCGAGGAGCTCCGCACGCTGGGCCAGGTCTCGGCCGACACCCGGTACCGCCTGGCCGCGGACGCGTACAGCACCGTCGCCGCGTACTACGCCGAGATCGCGGCCTACCTCAACCAGATCTCGAACAACAACTACCCGCAGCGCCTCGCGCTGGTGCTCGAGAAGGTCAGCGACCTGAGCTACGGCGAGAACCCCCACCAGCGCGCCGCGTTCTATCGCGAGACCACCCACCGCTCCGGGACGCTCGCCGACGCTGCGCAACTGGCCGGCGAGGCGCCATCCTTCAATAACCTGCTCGATCTCGACGCCGCGTATCGGATCGCGTCGGACTACACCGCGCCCACTGTCGCGATCGCCAAGCACACCGATCCAGTCGGCCTCGCATCCGCCACGGAGCTCGTCGAGGCGTACCGCCACGCCCTCGACACCGACCCGGTTGCCAGCTTCGGCGGCATCGTGGGCGTGAACCGCGAGCTCGACGGCGCCACGGCCAGGGAGATCGCCGCCAACTCCTACGAGGCGGTGATCGCCCCCGGGTTCTCGGAGGCGGCCCTCGGCATCCTCTCGGGCCTGTCCGGTCTCGAGCTGCTGTCCATCCCGCCGTCGCCGGTCGATGGGATGCGCGACTACGGCATCGCCAATCTGGACTTCAAGCGCGTGGCCGGCGGGCTGCTCGTGGAGGCGCTCGACCGTCTCGACATCGACCGCGGCCAGCTCCAGGTGGTCACTCGCCGCCACCCGACGCTGGGCGAGCTCACGGACCTGCTCTTCGCGTGGCGCGCCGTCCGCCACGTTCGCTCGAACGCCATCGTGCTGGCGCGCAACGGCGCCACGGTGGGCATCGGCGCAGCACAGGCGTCTCGGTCGGTCGCCGTGGACATCGCCCTGCGGCGCGCGGGCGACCGGGCGAGGCTCGCCGTCATGGCGTCGGACGCCTACTTCCCGTTCCCCGACGGGATCCAGATTGCCGCCAACGCCGGCGTGACCGCCATCATTCAGCCGGGCGGCTCCATCCGCGACGAGATGGCGATCGAGGTCGCTGACCGGCATCACCTCGCGATGGTGTTCACGGGGCGACGCCACTTCCGGCACTGACCGATCCGGCACTGACCGGGCGGGCGCCCGGACCCACCAACGGAGGCCCCGATGGAACAGTTCCTCGCCCTCGAGATGGTCCGGGTGACCGAGGCCGCAGCCATCGCGTCCGCCCGCTTCATGGGCCGCGGGATGCGCGACGAGGCCGATGCCGCCGCCACCGAGGCGATGCGCAAGACGATGGACGAGGCTGACATCGCCGGCACGATCGTCATCGGCGAGGGCGAGCGCGACGAGGCGCCGATGCTCTACATCGGCGAGC
>JBBIIL010000100.1:0-9215 GCA_037446495.1 Chloroflexota bacterium
CGTCGCGGTTCGGCGGCGCCCCTACGCCCCCAGCGACTCCCGGGGGGTCACGAAGTCGCTAGGCACGTCCACGGTGACCACGCCGCCGGCGTCCTTGAGCGGGAACGTGCTGAGCGGCTTGGGCGGCGGGCCGGCGAGGACCGAGCCGTCAAGCGCGAACGCGCCGCCGTGGCAGTTGCACTTGAACTCGTTCTCGGCGCCGACCCACTTGTACCGACACTTCGCGTGCGTGCAGCGCGGGTCGTAGGCGACCAGCGAGCCGTCGGCGTTCTTGAGCAGCCAGATCGAGGAAGCCTGCGAGGCGCCGCTGGCGTTGGTCATCGAGAACGGGACCTCGACCGGCACGCCGGGCGGCATGGTGGCCGGATTGACCTGGAGGGTCACGGTCACCGCGGTGGCGGGCGCGCATGCCTCGAGCAGGGCGCCCAGGCCGGAGCCGGCGGCCAGCACGCCGGCGCCCAGGAACAGCAGCATGCGGCGGCGTGGGATGGGCGTCGCGAGCAGGTTGGTGGCCGGGGATGCGACAGGGGCGGGGCGCTTCGACTCCATGAGGACTGGACTCTATCGGATCAGGATGGATCTGCGCCCGCTGCTCGCCGTCTCCATGCGGAGCGCCTGCCGCTGCGCTGAGCGTCGACCAGCTCGATCGCGCCACTGCGCCGCAGATCAGCAAGCACGAGCTTGATCGTCGAATCGCTGATGCCCGGCAGGGCGAGACGAATGTCACGCAGCTGGAACATGGCCGGGGCATGGTCCAGGATGTAGCCGCGCACCTGATCCTGCTTGGACGACGCCAGCAGGCGTCGCCGTGCCACGACTCGCGCCTCGAAGTCGTCGTAGGCGGAGACGAGGACGTCGACGAGGTAGCAGATCCACGGCCAGATGTCGTGCTCGCCGTCGTGCCATCGCCGCTGCGACGCGTAGATGGCGTCGTAGTACGCGTCCTTCGTGTCGAACATGCGCTGCTCGACGCTGACATAGCGGGACACCGCATAACCCACCCGAAGGAGCTCATGGGTTGTGATGAGGCGGGCAAGCCGCCCGTTCCCGTCAGCCACTGGGTGGATCGCGAGGAAGTCGAGAACGAGGGCGCCGATGAGAAGCACCGGGTGGGCGGCCTGATCGGCGACGGCGACCCTATACCGGTCGAACAGGTCGGGGAGCAGGAACTCCGTCTCCCTGGGCGACGGGGGCGTGAACAGCACCTCCCGATGACCTTGTTGGTACGACACGATCAGGTTCTGCTCGGTCTTGAGCCGACCGCCGCCCGTGCCGGTGTGCCCGTAGAGGAGCCGGTGGAGGTGCAGAACGTAGGGCACCGACAGGTCCTCGAGCTCGGCCGCCCGGCTGATCTCGTCGATCGCGTCTCGATACCCGGCGAACTGGCGCTCATTGCGGTTCCGGAAGCGCCGCGGCTCTGCCCCGGCCGCCGCGAGACCTTGGATCCGCCCGGTCGCCACGACGACACCCTCGATGGCGCTTGACGCCGTGATGGACTCGACGCGGGTTGTCTCGGCCAAGGCGTTGAGCAGCTGCGGGAGTTGATCGCGGAAGAGGCCCTCGCGGCCGCGGCCAACGTCGATTCGCGCCAGCCGCGCACCGAGGCGCACGGGCTGAGATCCGAACGTTCGGTCGAGGTTGACGAAGCTGCGCACCGGCAGGACTCGGATAATCGGATAATCAATGGTTCCTGTGGTGCCGATTATCTGCAGTTATCCGGGATCGGTCAAGCGTCGCACACGGCGGCAGGGTCAGCCCGAGACGCCCGCCGGGTGCGCGCCGAGGTCCGCGTCCTGGCCGTCGCTGCGCTCGATGACGCGCGCCACGGCCGTGCGGAGCGATGCGAGGAAGTCGTCCGGGCGCGTGGACAGGACCTCGCGCCGCAGGCTCCAGGCGTTGGTGGTGGTGATGTCCACGTCCAGCACCACCGAGCAGGTGGACCGCCGCACGATGTCGGCCGCGTCGATCGCGCCGCCCTCCTCGACGATGACCACGTCGGGCTCGACCGCGAGGGCCGCGTCGACGGCGCCGGGCATCGAGACGTCAACGGCCTCCACGACGAGCCCGGGCTCGGCCGCGAGCATGCGCCCCAGGCCCTCGCCCATGAGGGGATGGCTGTACAGGACCAGCACACGGACCACGACAGGCGACACCAGGCTCCCTCTCCCCCGGACCAAACCCCCGGCCCGTGGCGCGATGCTAGGCGAGTGGCGCGTGGTTTCCCATCCGTCGCATTGCACACGGGAGCCCGCGAGTCGGTATACCCGACGGGGGACCTTGCGTGACGCACGGTTGCGGCCCGGTTGCGAGCTGCCCCGGCTCGGGCCCCGGACCCGGCCAGGGCCCCGGCCCCGGCGCGGTCAGTCCCGGGTGGTCTCCGGGCTCGCCAACCCCTGGCGCACGGCGTACGCGGCGGCCTGCACACGGTTCGTCAGGTGCAGCTTCTCGAGGGCGTTGTGCACGTGGTTCTTGACGGTGCCCTCGGTGATCGTGAGCTCGTTCGCGATCTCCTTGTTGGACAGGCCGCTGGCGACCAACTGGAGGATCTCGGACTCGCGCCGGGTCAGCACCGTGTCGCCGGGGCCCGCCGTCGGGTCGCCACCGCGTGTCGGGATGCCGCCAGTGCGCAGGGCGTCGAGCAGCTTGGACGCCAGCGCGGGGGCGATCGGCGCCTCGCCGCGCATCACGCCGCGAAGGTCCTCGAACAGCTCCTCGGGGCGGACGTTCTTGAGCAGGTAGCCATTGGCGCCAGCCTTGATCGCGCTGAACAGGTCGTCGTCGTCCTCGGACACCGTGAGCATCACGATCGGGGTGGTGAAGCCGGCGCTGCGGATGGCGTTGACGCCGTCCACGCCGGACGCAACCGGCATGTTCACGTCCATGACCACGATGTCGGGGCGCAGGGCACGGACCTTCTCGAGCGCGTCGCGGCCGTTCTCGGCCTCGCCCACGACGGTCATGTCGAACTGGGCGCTGATCAGGGTCGCCAGCGCCCGCCGGAACAGCGGCTGGTCATCGACGAGCAGTACTCGGAGCTTGGGCGGAAGGTGTGCCACGCGTGTCCTCGACGTCGAGTTCGACCACGATGGTGGTGCCCTCGTTCGGCGCAGTATGCAGGGCGATCCTGCCGCCGACCTGCTCAACCCGCTCGCGCATGGAGGCGAGGCCGAAGCCGCCCTCCATCGACCGCGCCACCGTCGAGGGGTCGAAGCCTACCCCATCGTCCTCGATCGTGAGGCTGGCGACGGCCGTCGTGCAGTCGATCGTCACCTCGACATGCGTCGCGCGCGAGTGCTTGCGGATGTTGGTGAGCGCCTCCTGGACCACGCGCAGGAGCTGGACCTCCGCGCGGGGCGGGAGGGCGTGCCGGGTGTCGCCCTCGCACGTGAGCTTGGTGGCGATGCCCGTCTGGCGGCTGTACTTGCGCAGGTACTCGCCCAGGCTGCCCTCGAGCCCGTCGTCCTCGCGGACGGTCTCGCGCAGGCCGAGGATCGCCTCGCGGACGTCGCGATAGGCCTCGTCGGCCGTGTTCGCGATCTCACCCAGCTGATCGGCCATCCCGCTCGTCGCCTCGTCCTTGGCCCGCGTCTCGAGCGCGCGGAGCTGGAGGTGGATGACGCCCAGGACCTGGGCCAGGCTGTCGTGGAGCTCACGGGCAATCCGGTCGCGCTCCGCGTGGATGGTCCACTGCTCCTCGGCCTCGTGGAGGCGGGCCGTCCGGACGGCGATCGCCGCCATGTCGGCCAGGGCTCCCAGGAGCGTGCGCTCGGTGGTGCTGAACGGGCGGCCGACCCGGACGACGCACAGCTCGCCGAGCAGGCCGTCGGGGCCGCGCATGGGGCGGGCGGCCCACGCGCGCTGGTCGTCGGGCGCCACAAGCGGGCAGTCGGGGTTGCGCAGGTGACGTGCGGGCGAGATCTCGTGGGCGATCAGGCAGGTGCCGCCGTCGTCCGTCATCGCCATCCGGTCGCGCCCCCCGCCGGCCCGGGTGGCGGCGTCCCGCGGGTCGGCCAGGCAGACCACGGCCCGCTCAACTTCGAGGAGGTCGCGGGCGTGCATGGTGATGGTGTCGAGCACGTCGCGGAGGTCGTTGCGGCCGGTCAGCTGGAGGGCCACTGCATACAGCGCGGCGCGCTCGCGCTCTCGGCGGTGGAGGTCCGCCACCGTGAGACCCAGCTGCGCTGCGCCGGCGACCTCGCCGCCGATGTCCGCGAAGGCGGCCTCGCTGATGTCGGGCTCCACGGGCGGGTGGAAGGCGAGGCGCAGGTGGCCGATGCGCTCGGCGCCGCGGATCAGCGGGATGTCCAGGACACCCGTGTCGATGTCCTCGCGGCGCGAGTACGTCGGCGTGGCGACGGCGGGGTCCGCCGGCTCGTCGAGGATGCGCCCCAGCCAGGCGAGGCCAGGCGCGAGATCGCTGGGCCGGCGGATGGTGAGCGGCTCCGCGGCGGCGGTGATGGTGACCTGGCCGGCGAGCGCCTCGGTCTGGGTCACCATGCGGTCCAGCGCCTGCTCCAGGAGGTCGGGGAGGCTCAGGCCGCCCCGGACCGCTGAGCTCACGGCATGGGTGACGGTGAGGTCCTTGTTCTGCGCCACGAGCGCGCGCTGCGCCCGGTCGAGGTAGATGCCCACGACGAAGGCGAAGGCGAGGATGCCGCTGCTGACGATCATCAGCTCGGCAACGCTGCTCTCGTCTGCGGAGAGGGACTTGTCGAGGACCGTCTCGCGGAGGACCAGGAGGAAGACGGTGAAGACGAGCGGCAGGACGACGATCGCCCATTTGAAGCGCGAGAGGTCGTAGTCGGGACGCTGGCTGTTCACGAGCCGAAATGTATCGTTGGGTACAAGGCCCGCCGCAGGGCCGAGTGGCCGTGCGGGGCTAGGTCAGAGGGCCCCCATGCGGCACGGGCGTGCGTGGTGCACCCGCAGGCGGTGCGCGGGAGCACCGCCTGGGCGCCGCCCCCCGGTCGGTACAAACCGGGTGCGCCGTCAGCTCGACTTCCAGGTCACCGTGAAGCCGCGGCTGCTCAGCGACGAGGGCACGGCGAGGATCTTCCCGGATCGGCTGATGCTGGTCCGCAGGTAGGGGAACGGGATTGCGTTGAGCCTGTACCTCGTCCCGCTGACGGTCACCGCCCCGTTGATCGTCACCGTCGCGAACCGGGCGAGCGTCACGAACGTGCACGACCCGCCCGAGCAGTCGGCGGCTGGCTCCTCGACGATCCACTCCGCGGTCAGGAGCGGGGCGAGCTTCAGGCTCCACGTCTGCGTCGCCCCCACGCGCTGGGTCAGGTTGATCAGCGTCGCGATGAACTTGCCCTTGCCGTACCAGCGGACCTGCGCCCAGATCTGGTCGCCGGCGTTGACCGGCAGTTGGAACGCGACCATCTGGCGCAGGTCGGGCAGGAACTCGAACCAGGCGCCGTACTGCGGCTGCCCGTTCGCGCACTCGCCCAGCGTGCCGGTCTGGGCGAGCGTTGCGGAGGCATCGGGCAGCCCGCCAACGGCAGACGAGCCGTCGATCCCCACCCAGACGACCACCGAGGTCTGGCCGGACGCTGGGCATCGCACCTTGGGCTGCACCCAGGTGCCCTCCACGCACGTTACCTGGCCCACGGTGGCGCCGACAATGTAGCCGGCCCAGTTTCGCGACTGCCCGCCTGCCACCTGGCCCTGGCGGGGAGTGACGGCGTGACCGGGGCACGCCGTCTGCGTGGCGCCGACGATCGGCGGGGCGCTGGGCGTCGGGCTGGCGGTAGGAGCGGTCGACGGTGTCGGCCTGGGCGACGACCCGGGTGTGGACGTCGGCCGGGGCCTCGACGATGGGCTGGGCCTCGTGGTCGCGAGCGACGAGGCGCCCGGTGCCGCGGCGCTCGGAGGCGACGTGGATGGCGGTGTCGGCAGGGTGGCGCCGCAGCCCGCGACGAGCGCGACGATGAGGAGTAGCGCGATCAGCGCCCGTGGCGCGCGGTGGATCGTGAGGGGCGCCGTCATGGGAGCGCGGGCGTGCGCGCTAGGCCTCGCGCGCGGTGCCCTTGGGGCGCACCTGGACGAAGTCGAAGCCGAAGCGGCCCTTCACGCACAGGTTGCCGCTCGTGACGTCAGAGTCCAGCGGCGAGAGCACCTTCACGATCCGGTTGTCCTGGACGTGGAGCTCCAGGGTGCAGCCGACGCCGCAGTACGGGCAGATGGTGCGCGTCGCGGTCTGGTCGGCCTCGCGCCAGTCGCCGGCCTGGCGCAGCTCGTACTCGGAGCGGAACATCAGGGCACCGGTGGGGCAGACGTTGATGCAGTTGCCGCAGAACACGCAGGCCGACTCGGCAAGCCCGACGTCGAACTCGGTGGACACCCGCGCGGCGAACCCACGGCCCGCGACGGAGATCGCGAAGGTGTTCTGGGCGTCCGACCCGCACGCCTCGACGCACTTGTAGCACAGGATGCACTTGGCGTAGTCGCGGACGAACAGCTGGTTGTCGACCTTGACCGGCTGCGCGACCCGCTCCGCCACGGAGCCGTCCGGCGGGACGTGATGCCCGGACTCGGCGGCATCGCGGGCGCCGGCGGGCGCGGGCGCCGAAGGAGGGCCGAAGCGCGCGGGGTCGGCGCCGTACTCGGCCATGTAGCGCGCGATCGAGCCATCGGGCAGCTCGGGCCCGGCGAGGTCCACGTCGACCGACGACGCCAGCAGCTCGAGCACCAGCTTGCGCGAGTGGCGGACCCGCTCGTTGTTGGTCCACACCGTCATGCCCTGGCCCACGCGGGCCGAGCACGACGGCGTCAGCGCCCGGCTGCCAGTGTCCACAACGCACATTCGGCAGACGCCCTCAGGCGTCAGCGTCGACAACGTGCACAGGGTGGGGATGTCGATGCCCCGTGCGCGGCACGCCTCGAGGATGGTGAGGTCGCCCGACACCGTGACAGGCGCCCCGTCGATGCTCATCTCGACCGTCTCGCGCGCTCGGGCCGACGGCACCGTCGGGATCTGCGGCGAGCGCGCCGGCGACGTGGTGAAGATCCGCGGGTCGATGCCCGTGAACTCGCCGGAGTCGAGGCACACGCCCTCGGGCGGCAGCTGCTCACTCACGGTATGAGCCCTCCCACGCGCAAGCCGCTGGCCACGGCGGCGGTGGCGGTCTGGCCGAGCCCGCAGATGGACGCGTCGCGCATCGCCTGCCCCAGATCGTCGAGCAGCGCGATTTCGTTGGCGACGGTTCCTCGCGGGCGGTTGGCGATGAGCCGTGCGAGCAGCTCCTCCTGGCGCACCGTGCCCACGCGGCAGGGCACGCATTGCCCGCACGACTCGTCGCGGAAGAACTCGGCGATGCGCCGCAGGATGTCGAGCACGTCGGTCGTCTCGTCGAACACGACCACCGCGCCGGCGCCGATCGTGACCCCCTCCGCCTTGGCGTGCTCGTACGTGAGCAGCATGCCCAGCTTGTCGGGCCCGACGAACGAGCCGGCCGCGCCGCCGAGGTTCACGATCTCGACCCGGTGACCGCGGCGCACCCCGCCGGCGAGCTCGATGAGGTCACCCAGCCGGGTGCCGAACGGGACCTCGTACACGCCGGGCCGCGCCACGTGGCCGGACAGGCTGAACAGCTTGCTGCCTCGCGAGCCCGGCGTGCCGAGCCCGGCGTACGCCGCCGCTCCGTCGAGCAGGATATGCGGCAGGTTCGCGAGCGTCTCGACATTGTTGATGACGGTGGGCTTGCCGAACAGGCCGACCTCGACCGGGAATGGCGGCTTCGACCGGGGCTCGGGACGATCGCCCTCGATCGATTCGAACAGCGCCGTCTCCTCGCCCGCGATGTAGGCGCCGCCTCCTCGCCGGATCTCGATGTCGAACTCGAAGTCGGCGTTGAGGATGTTTCGGCCCAGCAGGCCCTTCTCGCGCGCCCTGTCGATGGCGTTCTGCATCCGGGCCTCGGCGAGCGGGTACTCGCCGCGCAGGTAGATGAACCCGCGTTCTGCCCCCACGGCGAATGCGGCGATCGTCATCGCCTCGACCAGCGCGCACGGGTCCTCCTCGAGGATGACTCGGTCCTTGAAGGTGCCCGGCTCGGCCTCGTCCGCGTTGCACACGATGTTCTTGGGCCACGCCTGGGTCGCGCGCGCGGCGGCCCACTTCCGGCCGGTGGGGAACGCAGCGCCGCCGCGGCCGACGACCTCAGCGGAGACCACCTCTTCGATGACGCGTTGAGGTCCGGCCGCGACGGCCTCGCCCAGCGCCCGGTAGCCTCCGTTGGCGAGGTAGTCGTCGAGGCTGGTGGGGTCCACCCGGCCGACGCGGGAGAGGAGCCGGAGCCCCGGCTGGCCCGCCTGCGGGGCCAAGCGACGGAGCTGCTCCAGACGCGCGGGCGACGGTGCGGTCCCCGACGGACCTCCGAACGTCCCGGGGTCGTCGGGGCCGCGCAGGCCAGCGTCGAGGCGCGTCAGGATGGCGGGCGCGTCGAGCGGGCCCGTGGAAACGCGAATGGGCGGGTCGCCGGCGATGGTGAACAGGGCGGCGGGCGCGCGCTCGCACTGGCCCAGGCACGGGCTGCGGTGCCAGGTGCGCTGCTCGCCGGGCCTCGGGTGGCCGGCCGGTCCAAGGGCTCCCTCCAGTTCCGCGCAGATCCGCTCCGCGCCCGCCAGGCGACAGGCCATGTCGTCGCAGACGTGGACCGCGGCGGGAGGGCGCTCGGTCGTGGACAGCAGGGCGTAGAAGGTCGCGACGCCGAAGATGTCGGCGGGGGGCACCGTCAGCCGGCGCGCGATGTGGGCGACGGCGCCGGGCGAGATCCAGCCGACGCGATCCTGGACGGCGTGCAGCGTCGGGAGCAGCAGGTCCCGGTGGGACCGCGCCTCGTGGCCGCCGCGGGCGACGCGCCCGTCGAGCTCGATGTTCCGCTCGCCGCCGTCCCAGCCGCCGCGCGCCGCCCCGATCCTGGGGTCGAGATACGCGTCGACAGCCTCGCGCTCGGCAGGCGAGGCAGCGATGTCGGCGATGCGGAGGTCCATGCCCGAGGCAGTGTACGACGCGGTGGGGCGATCGGGGGACTGATGGGCTGTCCCGAATTGCCCGGGCGAAACGGTCGTGTCTTGGACGGTCTCGGGCCGCTGGCGGCGTCCGACTCAGCGGCCGGGCAGGACGCTCCCCCGGCCCCGGCCCCGGTACCCCCGCGGCCCCGGCCCCGGTACCCCCGCGGCCCCGGCCCCGGCCCCCGCCCCGGACC
>JBBIIL010000101.1:0-9040 GCA_037446495.1 Chloroflexota bacterium
ACGGGAGATATTCAATGAGGCAGAGGATGAGGATCCGGGGCCTGGGCTGGCTGGCTGTGATGGCGATGGTCGCCACGGCGCTGTTCGCGACCCCGGGCATCGCGAGTGCGCACCACTCGTTGCCGTCGGCCACGCTGGCGTGCGACGGGACGGTCAAGTGGCATGTCGATGACTGGACCACGGACAACGGCAATAAGAAGCACGGCACCCTCGGTCAGGCCCTGGCGAAGCTGACCGTTTCGTATCAACTCAACGGCAGCGGTTCGTGGACGACGATCGGCAACTACTCGTTCACCCTGGGGAACTACACGACCGGCTTTGGCGGGACCTTCAATGCCGGTGCCGCGACATCCGTGAACATCAGGGCGGTCCTGGCCTCGGGCACGGCATGGGGTGACGGCGACAAGACAAGCACGGGGCCGTGGTACAGCGGCGTTGAAACCAGAAGCAGCTGCCCGACCCCCACGCCGTTCGTGCCCACGCCGACGCCGTTCGTGCCCACGCCGACGCCGACCGCAACGCCGACGCCGACCGCAACGCCGACGCCTTCTGGCAACGTGGCGGGTGAGACGGGCACGCCGGCGGTCACGCCGCCAGCCACGGATACCATCGGGACGTCGGGCACCACGTCCAGCGACAACGGCTTCCGCGTCATGCTCGCCATGGCCGCGCTGATCCTCGCCGGCGTGCTCCTCGTCACCCCGTCCCCGCGGAGGCGCCCGCGCCGCTAGACCGCCCCCTCGGGGCCGTCCATCCGAGTCGAGATTGAGCCGGGGCCTTGCGGCCCCGGCTCAATCGATTCCGCTGCGCCGACTTGGGCTCCTAGAGGTCTAGCCCCGCACCCGGCCAGACGAACTCGACGGGGCCGTCCCAGCTTCGGCGGATCGAGGCGATGGTGGCGTCGAGGTCCCGGCCGGCGAGCACGTGCGTCAGCAGGATCCGGCCCGGGTTCGCAGCCGCTGCCAGATCACCAACGGCGGGCCCATCGAGGTGGAGCACGCCCGGCGGGACGGGGCCTGGTCCGAATGCCACTTCGGTCAGCAGCGTGTCGCCCGGCCGGATCAGGGGCGCGATGTCGAGCGCGCGCCCGCAGTCGCCGCTGTAGACGAGGCCCGGCCCCGCGGGTCCGGCGATGCGCATCGCGTAGCTCTCTGCGGTGTGGGCCACCGGCGCGGCCTCGATTGAGAGCGCACCGATCTGCCGGCGGGCGGTCCCGAGCACCTCGAAGTCGAGCGCCTGGGCCGAGAAGCCGGGCTCCGCGTGGAGCGCGTCGAGCCGCTCAGCGAGGCCGCGGGGGCCGATGACGCGAACGCGCCGCGGCGGCTCGAACTCATAGCGCAGGTAGTGGCGCAGGGGCACGAGGTCGATGAAGTGGTCGGGGTGCAGGTGGCTCACCACCACCGCGTCAAGCCTGGCCGGGTCCACGTGCGGGAAGATCCGCGCGAAGGCGCCCTGGCCCAGGTCGAGCAGCAGGTTGGTGCCGTCGAGCGTGACCAGGTAGCACGCGCCGGCAGCGTCCTGGCGGTCGGTGTAGGCGGGCCCGGCACCGAGAACGCTCAGGTGCACGGTTCGACCTCGCTCAGCATCGGCGGATCGTAACCCGCCGGTTCAACGCAGGGGGTCTCAGTCCCGGGGTCCCGGGACCCCGGAACGCCGCGGGCCCGGACGCCGCGGGCCCCGGTGCGCCGCGTGGACGCGCCAGGGGCCCGCCGTTCGATCGGCTACGGACCGGTCACCACGTTGGACGCGCTGTTGACGTCGCTGACGTCCAGCGCGATGGACAGCTCGGAGCTGTCGCTCCCGGCGCCCTTCATGACGTAGCTGACAGCGTAGCCGCCCTCCTTGGCGACCCACACGTCCCAGCTCCACGTGGCGTTGGCCAGGCCGAGCGCCTCAAGCCCGGCCGCCGCGGTCGCAAGCGTCGCCGCGTCCGCCTGGTAGTGCGTGGTGCTGACGCCGTTCTTCTGCTCGTCGCCCACGGACTTCATCTGGCTCAGGTACGGCGCAACGCTGCCGAGCAGCTTGTCGGGGCTCAGCGAATCGGCCACCGACGACTGGCTCGCGTCCGTGGACTCCGTGAGGCCGCCGCCCAGGTCCACGTAGCTCTTACCCTTGACCTCGACGATCCGCATCTGCATGCCGGCGGCAGCCGAGGCCGCGTCGCCCGGTGCGCTGCCGCCGATGGACATGGTGATGTCCGTCGCCTTCTCCGGCTTGGCGACGACGATGCCCGCCATCGTGATGTTGCCCATGGCGGCGACACCGCTGGCGGTGCCCTTCGAGGCCATCGCGAACTTGATCTTGTAGCTGCTCAGGTCCGAGAGCGCCGCGATGGCGTTGCCGGTCCCGCTGTTGGCGGCCGAGGCGGCAGCCTGCGATCCGGCCGGGGCCTGCGACGCTGCGACGGAGTCTCCGGGCGCCTGGGAGGCGGCCGTGCCGCCAGCGGCCGACGGGGCCGCGGATCCGGATGCGCCCCCGCAGGCCGCAACCAGAAGGGCGAGCGCTCCCGTGAGCGCAACCTGACGTGCGTGCTTGACCGTGCCGTACACAGACTCTCCTCCGTCGACGCGCGACGTGGCGCCTTGGGCGCCAATGCCCCGGGCGAACACGACCGCTCACGCCTGGCCTCATCCCGGCGCGATCGGCACCCAGACACGGTCGCCGCCTCGCCGGAACGCGAGCGCCTCCACTCCAGCGCCCTGCGCCAGACGATACGCCTCGGCCATGCCGTAGGCGAACCACTCCATGCGGTGAACATCCGAGCCGATAGTCACGGCTGTTCCGCCCATTGCGAGGTAGCGGGCGACGATCGCCGCACTCGGGTAGGTCTCGCGCGGCAGGTGGCGCAGCCCCGAGGCGTTGATCTCGAGCGCGGTGCCGGACTCGACCAGCGCCGCCAGGACCGGCTCGCACAGCTCGGGCTGGGCGGCGAATGCCTCGGGCCGGACGTGCGGGAACAGCCACCGCTTGACGACGTCGAGATGGCCGATCGAGTCGAACAGTCCGGAGCGCGCACACGCGGCAACCTCGTCGAAGTAGGGGGCCGTCGCCTCCCGCAGCGACTTGCCGGCGATGTAGTCGGCCACCCGGTCGGGCTCGTAGAGCGAGGCGGGACCGCTGTGCACGCTGCCGATGACGAAGTCGTGCGGGTGCCGGCGCAGCCACTCGCGGATGTCGTCCTCGTAGGCGCGCTCGTATGTCACCTCGACGCCGAACCGGACCGCCAGGCCGTGGGGCGCCCACCGCGCGGCGGCCTCGCGCACGTCGCGCTCGCGCTCCTCGAACGTGCTGAAGGCGTAGGCCGGGGCCAGCGGGTCGAAGTCCACGTGGTCGGTGATGGCGATCTCGGCGAAACCGCGCTCGAGGGCCACCATGCAGTACGCGTCGAGCAGCGCGTCGGGCTGCGCGTCGGGCGATCGGACGGTGTGCATGTGCGTGTCGAGCGGCAGGTTCCGCGCGTCGCCCAGGCCTGCCGCCAGGCCAACCCGGAAGATCTCCGCCTCCTGCTCCTGCCGCGAGGGCCGCGAGGTCGAGGTCGGCTCGTCGCCCGCCGCGTCCGTCACGGGCGCCTCAGCCGCTGATCACGCCGAGCTCGTGCCCGACGCGGTCGAAGGCCGCGAGCGCCTGGTCGAGGAGCTCGTCCGTGTGGGCGGCCGTCACGATGGTCCGAATCCGCGCCCGGTCCAGCGCCACGGTGGGGAACACGACCGAGGTGCCGAACACGCCCTCCTCGAACAGGCGGTTGCTGAACCGGATCGTGGTCTCGGTGTCGCCGAGCAGGATCGGCGTGATGGGCGTCTCGGAGCGGCCGGTGTCGAAGCCCAGGCGCGAGAGCTCCGCCTTGAACTTGCGCGTGTTCGCCCAGAGGCGCTCGATCAGCTCGGGCTCGTCCTGCATGATCCGGATCGCCTCGAGGCAGGCGGCGGCCACGGCGGGCGGATGGCTCGTCGAGAACAGGAACGGCCGGGCGCGCTGGACCAGGATGTCGCGCAGGTTCTGGCTCCCGGCCACGTACCCGCCGAGCACCCCCACGGCCTTCGACAGCGTCCCCACCTGCACGGCCACGCGCCCCTCGAGCCCGAAGTGGCTGATGGAGCCGCGGCCGTCCTTGCCCAGCACGCCGCTCGCGTGGGCGTCATCCACCATGACCGCCGCGCCGAAGGCCTCGGCCGCCTCGACGATCGCGGGCAGCGGCGCGATGTCGCCGTCCATGCTGAACACGCCGTCGGTGACCACCAGGATCAGCCGGTACGGGGCGCCGGCACCGTCGCGGCCCTTCCCCACGGCCTCGGCCAGGACCTCGCGCAGCGACGTCGGGTCGGCGTGCCGGTACACGACGCGCGGCGCCTTCGACAGGCGCATGCCGTCGATGATCGAGGCGTGGTTGAGCTCGTCCGAGACGATCAGGTCCGTCTCGCCGGTGATCGTGGGGATCAGGCCGGTGTTGGCGGTGAAGCCGCTCTGAAACGTCAGCACGGCCTCGGTGTGCTTGAAGGCCGCCAGCTCCGCCTCGAGCTCCTCGTGGAGCGTCATCGTCCCGGCGATGGTCCGGACCGCGCCGGAGCCCGCGCCGAACTTGTCCACCGCGTCGAGTGCAGCCTGCTTCATCCGCGGATGGTGGGTCAGGCCCAGATAGTCGTTCGAGGACAGGCTGATCACGCGCCGGTCGTCCATCGAGACGACGGGCCCCTGCGCCGAGGACATGACCCGCAGCGGCCGGTAGAGGTGGCGCTCGCGGAGCGCGGCCAGCTCCTCGCCCAGGAAGGCCAGCGGATCGGGGCGCGATGCGGTTCCCATGCCTGCCTCCGTGCGCGTCACGCGGTCCAGTCGAGGATGACCTTGCCCGAGTCGCCCGAGCGCGCGGTCGCGAAGGCCGCCTCGAAGTCGCGGAACCCGAACCGGTGGGTGATTGCCGGCGAAATGTCCAGGCCAGACTGGAGCATGACCGTCATCTTGTACCAGGTCTCGTACATCTCTCGGCCGTAGATCCCCCGGACCGTGAGCAGCTTGAACACGATCTCGTTGACGTCGAGGCTGATGTCCTGCGTGGGGATGCCCAGGATCGCGATCGAGCCGCCGTGGGCCATGCTGTCCATCGCGGCGCGGATGGCGGCCGGGGCGCCCGACATCTCGAGCGCCACGTCGAAGCCCTCGACCATGCCCAGCTCGCGCTGCACGTCGGCGAGGGCTCGCTCCCGCGGGTCCACGGCCAGCGTGGCGCCCATGCGCAGGGCCAGCGCGCGACGGACCGGGTTGGGCTCCGACACCACGACGAAGCGGGCGCCGGCATGGCGGACGACGGCGGTCGCCATCAGGCCGATCGGCCCGGCGCCCGTGATCAGCACGTCCTCGCCCAGGACCGGGAACGCGAGCGCCGTGTGGACCGCGTTGCCGAACGGGTCGAAGATCGCGGCCACGTCCTCGTCCACGCCGGGCCAGTGGTGCCAGACGTTGGTCATGGGCAGCGCCACGTACTCGGCGAAGGCCCCATCGCGCCCGACGCCCAGGCCCACCGTGCTCGCGCACAGGTGGCGCCGGCCGGCCATGCAGTGGCGGCACCGCCCGCACGTCACGTGGCCCTCGCCCGACACCATGTCGCCCGGGTGGAAGTCGCTCACGTTCGCGCCCACCTCGACGACCTCGCCCACGAACTCATGGCCGGCCACGAGCGGCGGGTGGATGGTCTTCTGCGCCCACGGGTCCCACGACTCGATGTGCAGGTCGGTGCCGCAGATGCCGGTCTTGCGGACGCGGATCAGAACGTCGTTGATCCCAATGCCCGGGACGGGGACCTCGGTCAGCGTCAGGCCCGGTCCAGAGGCCGTCTTCACGAGGGCGAGCATGCGCGCCTCCTCAGACGCCCGCTCGCGGGTCGTCCGTCCAGTCCACGATGGGGTTCTCGACGCTGCCGATCCCCTCGACCTCGCAGCGCACGCGGTCGCCGGGCCGCAGGAACACGGGCGGGTCGCGGAAGACGCCGACGCCGGCCGGGGTGCCGGTGATGACCAGGTCCGCGGGCTCGAGGGTGATCTCCTGGCTGATCAGGCTGATGAGATGGGGTACGTCGACCAGCAGATCGCTCGTCGTGCCATCCTGCATCAGGATCTCGGCCCCGTCGCGGATGAGCCACGAGCGCAGGCGCAGCCCCGAGGCGGGATCGAGCTCGTCCGGGGTGACCAGCACGGGGCCGACGGGCAGGAAGGTGTCGCTGCCCTTGGCGCGCAGCCACTGGCCGTCGCCTTTCTGACCCTCGCGGAGGGCCTGCGGGTTGCCCTGCCAGTCGCGGGCGCTGACGTCGTTCACCACCACGTAGCCGGCGACGTAGTCCATGGCACTCCGGGGAGACACGCGGCGGGCACGGCCCCTGATGACGACGCCCAGCTCCACCTCGAGGTCGAGGGCGTCGGTGCCGGGCGGCCGCACGATCGACTCGCCGTCCGCGATGATCGCGTTCGCGAACTTGGCGAACATCAGCGGACGCTTGGGGACCTCGCGACCGCCCTCCTTCGCGTGGTCCGCATAGTTGAGCCCGATCCCGATGATCTTCTCGGGCAGGAACGCGGCGGGCAGGCGATGGCGCTTGGCGGGGTCGTGCCGTCGGGCGCCCGCCTTCGTGGCCTTGCCAACCGCGCGATCCAGGTCATCCCGCCAGCCGGAGCGCAGCGCGACGGTGGCCGGGTCGCCGATCGTCCGGAGCGGGACCCGCAGGTATGGCTCCAGCTGGCTGCCGGTCAGCAGCCCGACGTCAGTCAGCACGCCAGTCCGGGCGACCCCGTACCGGTCCGCATACGCGTACAGCCGCATGGCGCCTCCTCAGCCGCCCGACGCGCTGGGCGCGGGCGAAGCGGACGCCGCCGGGGACTTGGACGGCGCTGGGCACTGCGGCTCGGGCGGGGCGACGAACGTGCCGTCGTTGGCCAGGCGCTCGGAGTACCGCAGGAAGAACTGGTCGATCTTCTGGACGTCGAGCGTGTCCAGGTAGAGCGCGCGGTCCCACAGGAGGGCCGCGAACCGGGTGGGCATCTGCTCGAACCGGGCCACCACGGGGCCCACGTCGCCCGGCGGGATCTTGCACACGGGGCTGGCGGGGAACTGGCTGCTGAAGGCCTGCAGCGCCGCGAGGGACGCCGCATCGCAGGTGCCCTTGTCGCACGAGTACAGCAGGACGAGGCCGCCGTGCTCGAGGTTGTGGACCCAGCCGTTGGGGATGGCCTGGTCGTTGGGGCCGTAGACCTTCGGCGGGAGGGGCCCGAATCCCGTCTGGTTGATGTGCTTGCCCGATGCCGGCGGGCAGACGGGGTACGTCACCTTGTCACCGACCAGGACGTGCTGGTTGCCCTGGTCGGGCTGGACCTGGCCCAGCTCGCCCGGGGCGGGCGACTGAACGGTGTCCACTGCACCGCAGGCGTAGGCCGGCGACGCGGTCTGCGTGACCACGACGAGTCCGACGGCCATGACGACGAACACGAGGAAGGACACCAGGAAGGGCTTGCGCAGCTGGTCGATCAGGGTGGGCGTCGCCGGCTGCGGCGGGCGCTTGCGCTCGGCCTCGCGGCGGCCGGCGCGGGGCGTGCCGCTGGCGCTGTGGGAGCCGCCCGCGCCGTGGGAGCTGCTGGCGCTGGCTCCGTGCGAGCCGCCGTTGGCGCCGGCTGAGCCGACGCTGGCGCTGGCTCCGTGCGAGCCGCCCTTGGCGCCGGCTGAGCCGCTCGGCGCAGTTGAGCCGCTGGCGCCCTGGGAGCCGCCCGCGCCGGCTGAGCCGACGCTGGCGCTGTGGGAGCCGCCCTTGGCGCCGGTGGAGCCGCTCGGCGCAGTTGAGCCGCTCGGCGTCGTTGACACGCCCTTGGCGCCGGTGGAGCCGCCGCTGGCGCCAGCTGCCGAGGCGGAACCCTTGCCGCCGGTCGGGTGGGCGGGCTGGCGGCCGGACGCAGGCCGTCGATTGCGGTCGCTCACGCGTTGGTGCTCCGTGCGGGTGCGGCGCGCGGGGGACAGGCCGCGTCGTCGGTCGCGCCACCCACGGGCGGCGCCATGAGCGGAAGCGTAGCGCGGGTGGCCAGCGGGCGCGTCACATCCGCTGTGGGCGCCGGACCCACCAACCCGCCCCGGGTAGAGCAGGGGTGCCCGTCCATCGGGCCTGCGCTTCGTTCCGTGATCCGTACCGCCCGACTGCCGGGCCAGATGGCGCCATCACCTGTCCGCTGCCGGGCGCGTCTGGCCCGCTCGGCGGGCCGAAGCGGGCACCCACCGAACCGTAGGCCCGCGCAGCGGGCGGGCAGCGGCCAGCTCGAGTTCCTGCAAGCGCTGAGCGACGACCCGGCGACATCCAGAGTCCCAATGAGGGAGGCGATTGGCAAACGGGCACGAGCCTGCGAACGTGCGGGGCGGCGTGAGTCAGGCGAGGCGCCCGGTCACGGCTCGCTCGCCAGAGGCGCCCGGTCACGGCTCGCTCAGCCAGAGGCGCACGGCCGGGCGGCTGAGCCCGTAGAAGAGGGCGACGCCGAGGATCGCGGCGAACAGCGCCAGCACGGGCTGCGCGCCCAGGAGTCCCAACACCACGGCGGGGATCGTGAGCGTCGACAGGAGGCGCGCCATCGCGATCGAGGCCTCTTTGCGCTGCAGGACCAGCGTCGTCGTGAAGATCGTGAACGCCAGCAGGCACATCACCACGATGCCCAGCGGGGAGACGGGCGCGCTAATGGCTTGGTCGATGACCCAGCGCAGCGACACGCCGATGATCGCGAGGATCAGGAATGCGTAGCCGAGGAACACCCGGACGCCGCCGGGCATCGCGAAGAAGTCGCGGAGCATGCAGCGATGATGCCAGCCCGCGGTCACTGGCGCGGCCCGGGTGGCGTGCCCGGGTCTCCTTGCCCCCCCGGTGGGGGCGCGACACCTCGTGCGGCCGCTGCGGGCGGCTCCGTCAGGCGGGGCGTCCCTGCCGGGCGGCGACGAGGTACGCCCGGGGGCCCCGCGCGGCGAGGGAAGGCTCCCTGGGGGCGTCCTGCCGGGCGTCTGCCGGGCGTCTGCCGGGCGTCTGCCGGCC
>JBBIIL010000102.1:0-9006 GCA_037446495.1 Chloroflexota bacterium
GATGTTGTCGATGAACAGGAGGACGTCGCGGCCCTCCTCGTCGCGGAAGTACTCCGCCATCGTGAGGGCGGTCAGGCCGACGCGCTGGCGGGCGCCGGGCGGCTCGTTCATCTGGCCGAACACAAAGGCGGTGCTCTTGATGACGCCCGACTCGGTCATCTCCTTGATCAGGTCGTTGCCCTCGCGCGAGCGCTCGCCCACGCCGGCGAACACCGACACGCCCGAGTGCTGCTTGGCGACGTTGTTGATCAGCTCCTGGATGATGACCGTCTTGCCGACGCCGGCGCCGCCGAAGATGCCCACCTTGCCGCCCTTGCGGAACGGGCACACGAGGTCGATGACCTTGAGTCCGGTCTCGAACACCTCGACCTCGGTGGTCTGGTCCTCGAAGGACGGCGGACGGCGGTGGATCGGCAGCGTGCGGTCCGTGGCCACCGCGCCCTTGCCGTCGATCGGCAGGCCGAGCACGTCGAACACGCGGCCCAGCGTGACCTCGCCGACCGGCACCGAGATGGGGGCGCCCGTGTCCAGCACGGCCGTGCCGCGGGCGAGACCGTCCGTGGTGGTCATGGCGACGGCGCGCACCCAGTTGTTGCCCAGGTGCTGCTGCACCTCGCAGGTCAGCGGCGGCTGGCCCTCGCGGACGATCTGGACGGCGTTGTAGATGGTGGGCAGGTGACCTGCCGGGAACTCGATGTCAACGACCGGGCCGGTGATCTGGACGACCCGGCCGGTCGCGGAAGGGGCGGCTGTCGCCATCTTGGGTGGTGCCTCCTCGTTCGCGCTGGCCTAGCGGGCCTGGGCGCCGCTTGCGATCTCGACCATCTCGCGCGTGATGTTTGCCTGGCGGACCTTGTTGTACGAGAGCGTGAGGTCGTCGATGAGCTCCTCGGCGTTCTCGGTGGCGTTCTTCATGGCGACCATGCGCGACGATTCCTCGCTGGCCTTGGCCTCGAGCACCGCCTGGAACAGGCGGGTCGCGACGTAGCGCGGCAGGAGCGCCCGGAGGAAGTCGCCGGGACTGGGCTCGAACAGGAACTGGTTGCCCGGGATGCCCATCGTGTCCTCCGAGGGGATCACCGGCAGGAGCTGCTCGAGCACCGGCTTCTGGGTGAGGGTTGAGATGAACCGCGAGTACACGACGTCCACGCGCTGGTACGTCCCGGCGACGAAGTCGTCCGTCACGAGGCGGGCGAGCGGGAGCGTGTCGGCGAACGACGGGCGGTCGCCGAAGCCCTCGAAGTGCGCTGCGATCGGCACGCCGGCGCGACGCATGGCGTCGCGGCCCTTGCGGCCCACCGTCGCGACCCGGAGATCGCCCGGGTGGTCCACGATCTCGCGCGAGGCGAACCGGATGGTGTTGGTGTTCAGCGCGCCCGCCAGGCCGCGGTCGCTGGTGATGATCACGATGAGCCGGCTGTGCACGCGCTCGAGGTCCTGGTCCGCGAGCAGCGGGTGGTCCTCGCCCGACAGCACGGCCGCCAGGTCCGCGATCACCTCGTCGAGCTTCTGGCGGTACGGCCGCGAAGCGAGCGTGGACTCCTGGGCCCGGCGGAGCTTGGACGCCGCGACGAACTGCATCGCCCTCGTGATCTGCTTGATGTTCTTCGCAGACCCGATGCGGCGCCGGATCTCACGCTGGGAGGGCATTGTTCCACCCCGCACTCAAGGGCAGCCGCTGCGATTGGCGCCGGGCCGCGTTGCCGTCTGCGCGCGCTCGCTCACGCACTGGAGTGCGCTCGCTCACGTGCTCGCCGGCGCCTTGCCGGGCGCCATCGGAGCGGCCGGGACCGAATCGCAGGTCTGACATTTACGCAAGGAAGCTCTTGCGGAACTCGTCGATCGCCTCGCCGAGGGCCGAGGAGATCTCGTCGGTCAGCGTCTGGCCCGCGCGAAGGTCCCCGAGGATGGTCGGGCGCTCGGTCTCGAGGAACCGGTAGAGGCCGATCTCGAAGTCCTTGACGCGCGCCGTGGGAATGTCGTCCAGCTTGCCCGTGGTGGCGGCGACCAGGATCACCACCTGCTTCTCCACCGGCAGCGGCTGGTACTGCGGCTGCTTGATGATCTCGGACAGCTTCTCGCCGCGGTTCAACTGGTCCCGGGTGGCCTTGTCCAGGTCGCCCGCGAACTGCGCGAAGGCTGCCAGGGAGCGGTACTGCGCGAGGTCCAGCTTGAGCGGGCCGGCCACCTTCTTCATGGCCTTGGTCTGGGCGGCGGAGCCCACCCGCGACACCGAGATGCCGATGTTCATGGCTGGCCGCTGGCCGGCGTTGAACAGGTCCGTCTCGAGGAAGATCTGGCCGTCGGTGATCGAGATCACGTTGGTGGGGATGTACGCCGAGACGTCGTTCGCCTGCGTCTCGATGATCGGCAGTGCCGTCAACGAGCCGCCGCCGTGCTCGTCGTTCAGGCGTGCGGCCCGCTCGAGGAGGCGGCTGTGGAGGTAGAAGACGTCGCCCGGGTAGGCCTCGCGACCCGGCGGCCGGCGGAGGAGGAGGGCCATCTCGCGGTAGGCCCAGGCGTGCTTGGAGAGGTCGTCGTAGACGCACAGGGCGTCCTTGACCGTGCGCCCGTTGAGGGTGACGCCCGCCTCCATGATCTCCTCGCCCATGGCCACGCCCGCGTAGGGGGCCAGGTACTGGAGCGGGGCGGGGTCCTCGGCGCCGGCCACGACGACGATGGTGTGCTCCATCGCGCCGTACTTCTCGAGCGTCGCCACGGTCTGGGCAACCGTGGACAGCTTCTGCCCGATGGCGACGTAGATGCAGACCAGGTCGCCGCCCTTCTGGTTGATGATCGTGTCGATCGCCACGGCGGTCTTGCCGGTCTGGCGGTCGCCGATGATCAGCTCGCGCTGGCCGCGGCCGATCGGGATCAGGGCGTCAACCGCCTTGAGCCCGGTCTGCACCGGCGTGTCCACGCCCTTGCGGATGATGACGCCGGGCGCGATGCGCTCCACCGGGCGGGTGTTCGTCCGGGGGATCTCGCCCTTGCCGTCGAGCGCGTTGCCGAGCGGGTCCACCACGCGGCCGAGGAGCGCCTCGCCCACGGGAACCTCGACCACGCGGCCGGTGGTCCGGACGGTGTCGCCCTCCTTGATCGCCGTGGCGTCGCCCAGGATGACCGCGCCGACCGTCTCCTCCTCGAGGTTGAGCGCCATGCCCATCACCCCGCCGGGGAACTCGAGCAGCTCGGACATCAGGGCGGCGTCGAGGCCGTACACCTGGGCGATCCCGTCGCCGACCTCGACGACGGTCCCGACGCTGCGGGTCTCCGTCGCGGCGTCGAAGTTCTCGATCTGGCTCTTGATGATGCTGATGATCTCGTCTGACCGGATGGCCATGGCGTCTCCGTATCGGGCGTTCGCAGGCTCTCGCGTTCGGGCCGGTGAACGCCGGCGCCGGTTGGCGTTGGGCTAGCGGGGGCCACCCCCCGCGTGCAGTTGGTGTCGCAGCCGCTCGAGGCGACCGCGGATCGAGGCGTCCAGCAGCCGGTCACCGACCTGGACGGCGACACCGCCGATCAGGGCGGGATCCACCAGGGTCTCCAGCTCCACGCGCGCGCCGGCCATCGCCTCCACGCGAGCGCGAATCGCGGCCGTCTCGTCGCCCGTGAGGGTGACGGCCGAGGTGACCGTCGCCATCACGATGCCGCGGTGGCGGTTGAGCAGGCGGTTGAACTCCTCGCTCACGCGCGGCAGGCTGCCCGCCCGGCCGCGGCTGACCAGGAGGTCCACGAGTCGCAGCGCCCCGGGCTGGATCCGACCCTCGAGCAGGCGGGCGACCAGCGCCGTCCGGTCCGTGAACGGCACGGCCGGGCTGGCGACGATCCGCGCGACGTCCGTCAGGCCCAGCACGCTGGCGGCGTAGGCCAGGTCCTCGTTCCAGACGTCGAGGGTGTCGTTGGCGAGGGCCACCTCGAAGGCGGCCTCCGCGTACCGGCGGGCGGCGGCGACGGGTCGGGGCATCAGTTCCTCGACCCGCCGGACTCGGCAAGGAAGTCGGCCACCAGCTTGCGCTGGCGGTCGCCGGTCATGCTGTCGGCCACGACCCGTCCGGCCGCGGCGAGCGCGAGGTCGGTGACCTCGCCGCGGAGCTCCGCGATGGCCTTCTGCTTCTCGGCCTCGATCTCGGCGGCAGCACGCTCCCGCAGGCGCGCGAGCTCCCCCCGCGTGGCGGCGATGTCCAGCTCACGGGCGTCCGCCGACGCCTTCTGGGCGCGGGCGATGATGTCGTTCGCCTCGCGGCGCGCCTCGGTGATCGCCGCCAGCCGCTCGGCCTCGGCCGCGTCGCGATCACGGCGCGCCTGTTCCGCGTCCTTGAGGCCCTCCTCGATGCGCGCACGGCGCTCGTCGAGGGTCTTCACGAGCCCCCCGAACGCGATCGACCGGACGATCAGGAAGAAGACGATGAAGTTGGCGGCGGAGACGATGACCCAGAACAGGTTGATCTGGAATGTCGGGCCTTCCGTTGCCGCCGGGGCGACCGCCGCCTGTCGGGCTGCCGCCCCAACGAGGGCAAGGATGTCCACGGGTCGCCTCGTCTCGGGTGGGCTACTTGAGGACGAGCGCCAGGATGCCGACGACGATCGCGAGCACGCCGAGGCCTTCGGCGAACGCCGCGAAGATGATCGCGAAGCCGCGGATCTGGCCAGCTGCGTCGGGGTTCCGCCCGATGGCGCTCGAGGCCATGCCGGCGAGGATGCCGATGCCGATGCCGGGGCCGAGGACGCCGAGGGCGGCCAGGCCAGCGCCGATAGGTCCGAGGTTCATCCGGGACTCCTCCGTGTGGCCCGGTGTCGCCGGGCCGGCTGTCGATTGGGTTGGTGCGTCAGCTCTGGGTGATCGAAGGCGCGGGGACCGGCCAGGCCGGCACCGACACCTCATCGTGCGTCGCGCCATGCTCCTCGTCCCCGCCGTGGTGCTCGATCGCGACCAGGGTGAACATCAGCGTCAGGGTGGCGAAGATGAGCGCCTGCACCAGGTTCAGCAGGAGCTCCAGTGCGATCATGGCCATCGGGATGATCGCGAAGGTGAGCGCCGTGATGACACCCAGTGCCACCTCGCCGCCGTAGATGTTGCCGAAGAGCCGCATCGAGAGCGTGACGGGCTTGACTACCTCGAGCATCAGCTCGATAAGGCCCACGAACAGGGCGATGAGGCCGGCTCCGATGCCGTTGCGGAACTCCCCGAGTGGGAAGAACTTGGACAGGTAGCCCCGGAAGCCCAGCGCCCGGAAGCCCTGGTACTCGAAGAAGACGAAGGCGGTCAGGGCCAGCCCGAGCGTGATGTTGAGGTCGCTGGTGGGTGCGCGCAGCTGCGGGATCTTGCCGATGGGCGGGATCAGGCCCGACCAGTTCGAGAGCAGGATGTAGAGGAAGAAGCCGGCGAACAGCAGGATGAACGGACGCGCCTCCGGACCGCCGAGGGACATGCCGAAGCCCTCGATCTGCTCCCAGACGTACTCCATCGCGTTCTGGGCCTTGCCCGGGACCATCGCCCGGCCGCGGGTCATCGCGAACAGCAGCAGGATCACCAGGACCGACACGATCCACATCGTGACGATGGTGTTGGTGATGGACACGTCAACGGTGACCACGCCCATCGGCTGGTCCGCCACGGGGCCATTCGCGCGCCACAGGACGGCCGGGGCCGGCAGCTCGAGGTTGCCGTTGATGTAGCAGACGGGGTACGAGCACCCCGCGGTGGGGTCCGACTTGTCGAACGGCGGCGCCCACAGGAAGGCGAGCACGTCCGCGAGGATCACGAACAGGAGCAGCAGGCCGATGGCCAGCGGCTTCCGGTTGCGCTTCGCCTCCGTCTGCGCCTCTATGGTCACGTGTCCTCCAAGCGGTCAGTCGCCCGGCCCGGGGGCCGTACTTCGTCGAGCCTGTTCCGTGGCCGGTCTAGTCCAACCGCTTCAGGAACCGCGTGATCATTCGCCAGATGCCGACGATCCCGATCCCGGCGCCTCCGAGGAAGCCCGCCAGCAAGAACATCGGCACCGTCTCGAGCTGCTGGTCCAACCAGTAGCCCGCCAACGCCCCGGCGAGGGTCGTCACAAGCAGGAGCACGCCGATCTCTGAGAACAGCGCGATGTACGCTCCGGCACCAGTGTTCATGGGCGACCCTTCACCGCGCCCGAGATGATACCAGAGCGCCCCCGCGCTCCCAACCGCCCGTTGCGGCCCGGGTCCTCTCAACTTGAGGTCCGCGCATGGCGCATCCCTGGACGTCGGCCGGCCCGTTCGCCCGCTCGCCCGATCGTCCTGGCGCCCCGTTCGCCCGTTGCGGCCCGGGTCCGGCGCCCCGTTGGCCCGATCGCCCTATCGCCCCGGCCCCGGCGGGCCCTCGTAGGTGTCGGCCTCCAGCGCATCGCCGCTCTCGCCGCGCGCGAGCAGGAAGATCCCGACGCCGAATGCGACCGCGAGCCCGAGGAACGCGTAGACCTGCTGGTTGCCCGACAGGACGATCGAGAGCACGGCCAGGACCACGCAGATCCCGTAGATGGCGAGCACGGTCCGCGCGTGGCTCAGGCCCAGGTCCAGCAGCCGGTGGTGGATGTGGCCCCGGTCCGGCGTGAACGGCGAATGCCCCGTCGCCAGCCGCCGGACGATGATCCAGAAGGTGTCGAGGATCGGCACGCCCAGGACCAGCAGCGCCACGGCCACCTTGGCGGCGCCGAGGACCGACAGGATGGCCAGCATGTAGCCCACGAACATCACGCCGGTCGTGCCGATGAAGATCTGGGCCGGGTGGAAGTTCCAGCGCAGGAACCCGAGCAGCGCGCCGGACAGGATGAAGCACAGGATCCCGACCATCGGCTGGCCCGTTGGGCCCACCGCCGTGGTGAACGAGATGATCCCCAGCGTTGCGGCGGCGATGAGCGCGATGCCCGACGAGAGACCGTCGAGTCCGTCGATGAAGTTGACGCTGTTGATCATGCCGAGGATCCACACGACGGTGAACCCGATGCCGGCGGCCGGGAACAGCGGAATGGGGTCCGGCCCGACCGGGTTGTTGAGGACAGCCGGGTAGACGCCCGCGGCCACGGGGATGACCGCCACGGCGAGCTGGGTGAGCAGCTGCCAGCGCGCGCGGAGCTGCAGGGCGTCGTCGAGGAGGCCCAGCAGCATGGCCACGGCCCCACCCAGCAGGACCGCGAGGAACGTGGAGGTCTCGGGCCGGTTGGGGTCGGGGACGATGTCCGCCCGCTCGTTGAGGACCACGAGGACCGTGGCGACGAGCAGGAAGGCGAAGGCCACGGCGATGCCCCCGCCGCGCGGGACGGGCCTGGCGTTGACGCGCCGGTGGTTGGGCTGGTCAACGAAGCCAAGCCGCGTGGCGACCCGGACGACGATCGGGGTGGCGACCAGCGCCAGCAGCGCCGACGCGATGAACGCCGCGACAAGGATCGGCAGGATCACTCCGAAGGTCGCGATCAGCTTCATCGGGGTGCTGAGCCTCCTCCTCGCCGCGGCGCCGTGTCAGGCCCTGGTCAGGCTCGGTCCTGCGGCAGCCCGGGGACCGGGAAGCGGCCGGTCAACTCGCGGACCTCGCCGCGGATGCGGTCGAGGACCGAGGCGCTGTCACGGTCGCGGATGGCGGCCACGATGAGCCGGCCGACCTGGCGCATCTCGGCGGGGCCCATGCCGCGGGTGGTGGTGGCCGGCGTCCCGATCCGGATCCCCGACGCGGTGTTGGGCGGCTTCTGGTCGAACGGGATGGCGTTCTTGTTGACCGTGATGCCCACGTCGTCCAGGAGCGCCTCGGCCTCCTTGCCGGTGACGCCCAGCGGCGTGACGTCCACGAGAATCAGGTGGTTGTCGGTGCCGCCTGACACCAGGCGGGCGCCGGCTGTGGCAAGCGTCTCGGCGAGGACCTGCGCGTTCTCGATCGTGCGGGCCTGGTCCGCCCTGAAGCCCTCGGTCTGGGCCAGGTGCAGGGCTACCGCCTTGGCGGCGATGACGTGCATCAGCGGTCCGCCCTGGACGCCCGGGAAGACGCTCTTGTCGATCGCCGCCGCGAGGGTGTTCTTGCCCAGCGCGGGGAAGTCAGCACGGTCGATTCCCTCCGGCAGGTCGGCACGGGCGAACACCAGGCCGCCGCGCGGGCCGCGCAGGGTCTTGTGGGTGGTGGTGGTGACGATGTCAGCGTGCGGGAACGGGCTGGGGTGCAGGCCCGCCGCCACGAGTCCCGCGAAGTGCGCCATGTCCACGAACAGCAGCGCGCCGACGCCGTGGGCGATGCCGGCCAGCCGCTCGAAGTCCCACTGGCGGGGGTACGCCGAGGCGCCGGCGACGAGCAGCCTGGGCCGCACCTCCTTCGCCTGCGCCTCGATGGCGTCGTAGTCCAGGCGCTCCGTGTCCCTGTCCACGCCGTAGCCGTGGATCTCGTACAGGCGCCCCGAGAAGTTCACCGGTGAGCCGTGGGTCAGGTGGCCGCCGTGGGCGAGGCTGAGGCCCAGCACGCGGTCGCCGGGACGGACGACGGCGAAGTAGGCCGCCATGTTGGCCTGGGCGCCCGAGTGCGGCTGGACGTTGACGTGGTCAGCGCCGGGGAACAGGGCGAGGGCGCGCGCGCGAGCGAGGTCCTCCACCACGTCCACGTACTCGCAGCCGCCGTAGTAGCGCTTGCCCGGCAGGCCCTCGGCGTACTTGTTGGTCAGCCAGGAGCCCTGGGCCTCCTCCACCGCGGCATAGACGTAGTTCTCGCTCGCGATCAGCTCGATCTTGTCCGTCTGGCGGTGGCGCTCGTCCTCCATCGCAGCCCATAGCTCCGGGTCCACCGCGGCGATGGGCGCCCAGGCATCGGGCGGGACGGCGGACTGGGGCACGTGGACCTCCTCGGCACGGACTTGCAGCGGGCGGACGGGACGCATTGTTTCACGAGTGGAGCGTCGGGCGGCCAGCGACCCGCTCGGCGATGTCCCCCGCGGGGGCGCGGCGGGCCGGGCGGGGTGGCGGGTCCGTGGCGGCGGCGCGGCGGGTCGGGCGGGGGCGCGGGTC
>JBBIIL010000103.1:0-4570 GCA_037446495.1 Chloroflexota bacterium
GGCGCGCCAGACAGCCGGCGATCAATCGGCGCGCCCCGGCGATCGGCCCGGCGCGGCGCGGCGACGTCGGCGCCCAACGCCTGCGTCAGCCCTCGGCTGCGCGCTCCGCCCCGTGCACCGCGGCGCCGATGGCGCCCGCCCACGTCCCGAGCTCGGCTGGAACCAGCTCCACCTCGTCGACCGAGGTGGTGGTCACGCGCCGCGCGATCTCGTCGCGGATCGGCCCGAACAGCAGCTCGCCGGCCGCCGCGACGCCCCCGCCCAGGACGATCTTGTCGGGCGAGACGACGGTGATCATGTTGCTGATGCCGATGCCCAGGTACCGGCCCACATCGCGCAGGCCCCGCAGCGCCCGGGCGTCCCCGTCGCGCGCCCGCTGGACCGCCTCCTCGACGGTCGCCGTCCCGCAGGCCGCGCAGATCTGATCTGCTCGGGCGTACGCCTCCACGCAGCCGCGGTTGCCGCAGTTGCACCAGGGCCCGTCGGGGTCGATCGTCTGGTGGCCGATCTCGCCCGCGGTCCCGTCGTGGCCCTGGTGGACGCGCCCGCCCACCGCGATCACCCCGCCGACGCCGGTCCCGAGCGTGAGCCCCACCATGGACTGCGCGCCGCGCGCCGCCCCGAGCCGCAGCTCCGCCAGCCCGAACGCCCGGGCATCGTTGATCAGGAAGGCCGGCACGCCGGTCCGCTCCCCCACCGGCCCGGCGACCGGAAAGCCCGCCCACGGCCCCGGCACGTTGACGATGAACCGCGTGCAGCCGGTCGCCGGGTCGTAGAGCCCGGGGACGCCGATGCCGACGCTCTCGACCGGCCCCCACGCCTCGATCACGGACAGCGCCACCTGGCCGAGCTGGTCGACGATCCCCGAGGGGACGTCGGCCGGGTCGGCGGCGTAGTACGTGCGCACCTGGTCGCGCGCGAGGGCCGTCCAGGCGTCGCCCTCGTGCCCGACGACCGTCCACTTGACGTTGGTGCCCCCGAGGTCGAGGCCCAGGTGACGGGACGCTGCCATCGTCAGGACTCGGAGGTGACCCGGGTGTACGCCGCGGCCATGACCACGATGATCGATCCGAAGACGATCTGGCGGCTGGGCTCCGGCAGGCCGAGCACGATGAGGAGCGCGGACAGGACCGTCAGGATGAGCGCGCCCACGATCGAGCCCGCGTACCCGCCGCGGCCGCCGACGATCGAGGTGCCGCCGATCACCGCCGCGGCCACCGACGGGAGCACCGAGCTGTCGGCGAGCGACACGCTGGCCGTGTTCGCGTAGCCGGAGAGCACCAAGCCGGCGATCCCGGCCAGGAGCGCCGACAGCCCGTACAGGACGATCACCACCTGCCACGACCTGGCGCCCGACAGGTGGGCGGCCACCGGGTTGTCGCCGATCGCGTAGAGCAGGCGTCCGTACCCGGTCCGCTTGAGCAGCAGCAGGATCAGCAGCATCACCGGCACGAAGACGATGAGGCTGTAGGGGAAGACCTCGAGGAAGGCGCCCGACCCCAGCGTTCGGAGGTCGGCCGGCACGCCGGCCCCGGTCTGGACGTTCTGGAGCTGCCAGACGTTGGCCAGCCCGAGGACGACGAAGTTCATGCCCAGGGTCATGATCAGCGGGTGGACGCGGAACACGCCGACGCCCACGCCGGAGATCAGGCCGGCGAGCAGCGCGGCGAGCAGCGCGATCGCGATGCCCTGGACCTCGCCGCCGGGGCTGTGGATCATCGTCGCGGTCACGAACCCGGTCATCGACGCCACCGCGCCGACGGACAGGTCGATGCCACCGGTCAGCATCGCCAGCGTCTGGCAGCCGGCCAGGATCGCGAGCGGCACGGACCCCTTGATGATCACGCCGGCCCACGAGACGCTCACGATGCCCGGGTCCACCACGTCGATGACGAGCACCAGGATCGCGAGCAGCCCCAGGAGCGGGATGACGGGCTGATCGCGGAAGAGGGCGCGCAGGCCGGCGCTGGACGGCCGACGGCGAGGGGTCGTGGCGGCGGTCATCGGCTGGCCCTCCGGATCTCGAGCAGCCTGCCGAACATCACGACGCCGATCAGGATCACGCCCTGGGCGACGATCGCGAGGTTGGTGTCGATGCTCATGAAAGTCATGTCGGTGCGCACCATCTGCAGCACGACCACCGCGATCATCGGCCCGATCACGCCGCCCCGGCCGCCGGCGAGGCTGACGCCGCCGAGGACGACCGCAGCCACGCTCTCGAGCGTGTACGGGCCCGGGACCGGCGTCCCGATCCCCGTGCTGGCCGTGAGCGACAGGCCGGCCAGCGCGGCGAACAGCCCGCCGACCATGTACGAGGCCACCTTGGTCCGCCCCACGGGCACCCCGCTGCGGAAGGCCGCCAGGCCGTTGCTGCCGAGGGCGTAGAAGTAGAGGCCGAGGCGCGAGCGCGCGATGGGGATCCACACCACGCCCACGACGACCAGCATGACGACGGTGGCCATGGGGATCCAGTCGACCCCGAACGGCCCCACCGCGAGGTCCATGAGCCACGGCGCGGCACCGCCGCCGGGCGCGGGCCGGACGATCAGCGCGAAACCGGCCCACACGAACGACATCGCGAGGGTCACGACGATGTCGGGCACCTTGGTCAGCACCACGAGCGCCCCGTTGATGGCGCCGAGGAGCAGGCCGAGCGCGAGCACGCCGATCACGACCGCGATGCTCACGCCGTCGGGCTGCTTGTACATGGCCGTGGCCGCGACGACGCTGGTGAGCGCCATCGTCGAGCCGATCGAGAGGTCAATCCCGCCGGTGACCACCACCACGGTCTGCCCGACGGCTGCGATGGCCAGGGGCAGCACCGAGGTGCCCAGGCCCTGGAGGGCGATGGGCCCGTAGCTGGGCTGGACCACCTTCGCGAACACGAGCAGCACCGCGAGCAGGCCCAGCAGGCCGAGCGTCCAGCCGTTGCGCCGCAGGGCGGCGCGCCCGACGGCCGCCGGTCGCCGGCGGAGCGCGGGACGGGTCATCGATGTCATGCCTCGCCCTCCTGGCCGGCCGCCTCGGCGCGGATCGGTGCGCCGTCGGGGTCCCCGGGCGCCACCGTCAGCTCGGGGATGCGCTCGTCGGGGGCGAGGTTGTAGGCCGCCCGGAGCAGCGACGGCTCGTCGGCGTTCGCGCCGTCGACCTCCGCCACGATCCGCCCGCCGAAGATCACGATCGCGCGGTCGCAGGCCAGCTGGACCTCCTTGAGCTCCGAGGTGTAGAGCAGCACCGCCGCGCCGCCCTCTGCGAGCTCGCGCAGGAGCGTGTAGATCTGCTGCTTGGTGCGGATGTCGATGCCGCGGGTCGGGTCGAAGCAGAGCATCGTCCGGACGCCGCGCGCCACCCAGCGGGCGATCGTCACCTTCTGCTGGTTGCCGCCGGACAGGCGCCGGACCTCGTTGCCGGCGCGGGCGTCGATCTGGAGCGTCGCCACGGCTCGATCGACCGTCTCGCGCTCCTCGCGCCCGTCGATCAGCGCCCAGTTGCGGACGCCGGTGACGAACGGGAGCGCGATGTTCTCGCGGATCGAGCGCTGCATCAGCAGCGCCTCGGCGCGGTCGGCGGGAACGTAGACCAGGCCCGCCCGGATCGCGTCGGCCGGGTGGCGGAAGACCGCGGGCGCCCCGTCGACGAGGAGGCTGCCCTCGGCGGGCCGGGACGACCCGGCGAGGATGTCGAACAGCTCGTCCTGGCCCTGGCCCTCGAGCGCCACGACGCCGAGCACCTCGCCCGGGTGGAGGTCGAAGGAGACGTCGTGGAGCTTCCGTCCGTCGCCGACCCCGCGCACGGACAGGCGGGGCTGGGCGTCCGCGGGCCGGGCCGCCGCGGCCGGGCGGCTCGCCGCGGTCGGGATCTCTGCGGCCAGCGGGCCGAGCATCAGCTCGACGATGCGCTGCTCGGATCCGGCGGTCACGTCGACGACGCCGACCGTCTCGCCCTCGCGCAGCACGGTCGCCCGGTCGCAGAGCGCCGCGATCTCGATCATGCGATGGGAGATGAAGATGACGGAGCGGTCGCCGCCCTTGCGCCGGCCCACGACCTCGAGCACGCGCTCGGTGAGGTTCGCGGGCAGCGCGGCGGTCATCTCGTCGAGCATCAGGACGTCCGGCTCGTTGGCGAGGGCGCGCGCCAGGTCGATGACGCGGAGCGAGGCGAGCGGCAGCCGACGGGCGAGTCCGGAGAGGTCCAGGTCGGCGAGGCCGAGCTCCGCGACCCAGTGGCGGAAGGCCTCGACCGGGGTGCCGGTCAGGCGCAGATTGGCGCGGATGTCGAGGTCCGGGATGAGCGACGGCTCCTGGTAGACCGACACGAGGCCGCCGCCGCGCGCCTCGGCCGGCGAGTGCACCGTCCGCTCCCTGCCGCGCACGGCGATCGTGCCGCCGTCCGGCCGGACCGCGCCGGTGAGGATCTTGACCAGCGTGCTCTTGCCTGCGCCGTTGGCGCCCATCAGGGCGTGGACCTCGCCCGGGCGCACGCCCAGCGTGGCGTTGCGCAGGGCGACGACCGCGCCGTAGGTCTTCGAGATGCCGGTCGCGTTGAGCAGGAGGTCGCTGGACGGAAGGGT
>JBBIIL010000103.1:4613-6936 GCA_037446495.1 Chloroflexota bacterium
GGCGTCCCCACTGATCGGTCGCTACGAGGTCAGGCGCCCTTGCAGGATGCCGGGACCGTGTTGGGATCGTAGTCGGTGTAGCCGGGGATGGAGAGGCTCAGCGGCCACAGCGGATCCATGCCCGGGACCGAGATCCAGTTCTTCAGATCGGCCTTCCCCTGGTCGGTCGTGTTGTCGAGGATCTGCGGATCGAGGAGGATCGTGTTGGGTCGCCCTGCGCCGGTCGACGGGGTGACCGTCTGGCCGCTCAGCAGCTTGTACGCCACGTTGACGCCCGCGCCGCCGACCGATGCCGTGTTGGTCACGGCCGCGCCGATGAGGCCCGGGTAGCCGGTGGTGTCGAGGAGCTGGTTCACGAAGGCGCCGATGTCGGCGTCCGCGATCGGCACGAATTTCTTGCCGGCCGCCTTGATGGCGTCGACGATCTGCGCGCCCATGCCGGACGCCCAGATGCCCTGGATCGAGTCGTACTTGCCGCTCGAGATGAAGTCGTTGGTGATCTGGGTCGCGGTCTTGGGATCCCAGCCGGTGAAGGTGCCGCCCGGGTTGATCACGGTGATCCCCGGGTTCTCCTTGAGCGCCTGGTTGAAGCCGGTGTCGCGATCCGAGTCCGCCGGGTGGCCGGCCAGACCGCGGGTGTACCACACGGTCCCCTTGCCGCCCATCTGCTTGAACAGCCAGGAGGCGCCGAGGTAGGCGTACTTGACCTGGTTGTTGTACAGGTTGTAGGTGTTCGGGTCGGTGACGTACGCGTCGACCGAGACCGTCACGATGCCCGCCTTGTGCGCCTCGGCCAGGGCCGGGTTGAGCGCGTCGGGATCGTTGGGGTTGAACACGATCGCCTTGACGTTCTTGGCGATCAGGTCGCGCAGGTCGGACAGCTGGCCGGCCGCGTCGGTGTTGCGGTGGATGACCGTGATGCCGGAGATCTTGGACGTGCCGAGCGCGGCGACCTCGGCCTTCGCCGTGCAGACCTGCTCCTCGCGGAAGCCGTTGCCGACGCCACCGCCGTTCGAGTACCCGATCGCGAACGGCCCGGTTGACGCCGCAGCGCTGGCCGAGGCCGAGCTGGCGCTGCTGCACGCCCCCGCGATCACGACGATCGCGGCGAGGGCGGCCAGCGCTCGCATCTTCTGCTTGAACATGAACTACCTCTCCTCCTGGCGGCGGCCAGAGGCTCCCTCGTGGAGCGGGTCCGCCATGAACCGGGATGCCCCGTGTGCTCCTCGATCCTCCGTCACTCACCTCCTTGCTGGTCGATCGCACGGGCGAGCCGCCGCGCATGCTCTCGATAGGCCTGGTCGAACAGCTCCCGCGACCGCTCTGCGCCGACCGCGCTGGCACGGCTGATGACGGGGGGCATCGCCCCCAGCCCGACGAGCAGCTCCGCGGTGCGGGACTTGATGGCGTTGACGATGGCGACCGCCCCCACCGTGGACAGCGGGCCGACGGGGCTCTCCAGCCCCGGGATCGACACCACGGCGTCCGCGTGCGGGGTGCACAGGTCCAGGACGAGGTCGGCCACCTCGAGGAGCCGGGCGCCCGCGGCGGGCTCGGGCTCGCCGGACAGCGACTGCTCCACGGACGTGACGGCGATCACGCGCAGGCCGCGCGCCTTCGCCCCGCGGGCCATCTCGACCGGCACCGCGGTCAGGCCGCTGGCCGAGAAGACCATCATCACGTCGCGGGGGCCGAACCGGAAGTTGGACAGGATCACCTCGGCCAGGCCGGGCGTCCGCTCGATGAACATCGCCTGGCGCTGGCCGTTGGCGCCCACGACCTGGGTGTGGAACGTCATCGACAGCTCGGCGATCGGGTTGAATCCCGGGTACGAGCCGTACCGCGGGAACATCTCCTCCACCGGGATCCGCGAGTGGCCCGTGCCGAAGAGGTGGACGAGGCCGTCGGCAGCGATCGCGTCCGCGCACCACTGGCTCGCGGTCTCGATGGCGTCGGCCTGGGTCGAGGCGACCTTGGCCAACACCTCGGCGGCGCGCTCGAGCCAGATGGCGGCGGCGGTCATGCGGCGGGCGCCCCGAAAGCCGGCACGGGCTCCACGGGCTCCCAGTGGCCGCTGCGCATCGAGCGGTAGGCGGCGTCGAGGACGGCGTTGACCGCGAAGCCGTCGCGGAACGTCTCCTGGGGCGCGCGGCCCTGCGCGAAGGCGCCCACGACGTCGGCCATCATCAGGTCGTGCCCGTGGACGCGGACCTCGTCGGGGACCGGGAAGACCCAGCCCGTCTCCGCGTCCGCCTTCTCCACCACGTAGCCCGCCGGCCGCTCGACGAACGCCTTGAGCGAGCCGACGCTGATGTCGGTGATG
>JBBIIL010000103.1:6946-8872 GCA_037446495.1 Chloroflexota bacterium
GCACGGCTGGCGCCCGCGCCGCGGTAGCGGACCGCGTCGCCGTACGCCTCGAAGCGACCCTCGAGGCCGCCCTTGGACGACCACGACACGTCGATGGTCGCGGCGCGCCCGTCCGCGAGGCGCATGACCATCATCGCGTTGTCCTCGCCCGTGGTGCGCTCGCCGTGGACCAGCGTGGCGCCCCAGGCGAAGACCTCGGCCACCTCCGCGTCCTTGCCGAACAGGAAGCGGGCGTACTCGGCGCCGTGCGACGCCATGTCGAGCAGCGCGCCGCCGCCCGCCAGCTCCGCGTTCCAGAAGTGGGCGGCGTGGGGCCCGGAGTGGCCCTCGCGGGCCCGGACCGTGGTGAGCCGGCCGATGGCGCCGGCCGACACCATGTCGCGCATCCGGAGCAGGTCCGGGTTGAAGATCACGTTCTCGAGATAGGCGTTGAACACGCCGGCGGCCTCGACCGCCTCCAGCATCTCGCGCGCCTCGACCGCGTTGCGCCCCAGCGGCTTGGTGCACGCCACGCCCTTGCCCGCCTTGGCGAGCTGGACCACGGCGTCCCGGTGCAGGTGGTTGGGCAGCGAGACGACCACGAGGTCCACCTCGGGGTCCGCGCGCAGCTCGTCGAGCGTGGCGACCGGGCGGCAGCCGAAGCGGGCCGCGTACGCCTCCCGGCGGGCCTGGTCCGCGTCGCAGGCGGCCACGAGCTGCGCCTCGCGCACGTAGCGCAGGCCCAGGGCGTGGAACTCGCCGATGAATCCGCAGCCCAGCATGCCGATCCGGACGGGCGCCATCAGTAGCCGCCCCCAAGCTGGCCGTCGCCGGACGTCGCGGTGGCGAGGCCGGCCTTGCGGGCGCGGAAGTCCTCGATGATCGACTCGGTGGCCGTGGCGCCGATCCGGGTGACGCCCAACTCCATCACGGCGAGCAGCGCGTCCAGTGTGCGGACGCCGCCTGCCGCCTTGACCGCCACGTGCGGCGATGTGTTGGCGCGCATGAGGACGAGGTCCTCGTGCGTGGCCCCGGACGGCGCGAACCCGGTGCTCGTCTTGACGAAGTCACCGCCCGCGGCCTCGGTGAGGCGGCAGGCGCGCACCTTCTCGTCATCGCTGAGGTAGGCGTTCTCGAAGATCACCTTGACGATGGCGCCGGCCGCGTGGGCCACCTCGACCACCGCGGCGATGTCCGCCTGGACGTCCGCGTCCCGGCCCGACTTGAGCGCCCCGATCTGGATCACCATGTCGAGCTCGGTCGCGCCGTCCGCCAGGGCCTGGCGCGCCTCGGCCACCTTGATCTCGGTCCGGTGGTTGCCGTGCGGGAAGCCCACCGTGGAGCCCACCTTGACGTCCGTCCCGGCGAGCAGCCGCGCGGCGCGCGCGATGTCCGCGGGCCGGCAGCACACCGAGGCCACGTCGTACCTGGCCGCGAGGCGGCAGCCCGCCTCGATCTGCTCGTCGGTGAGCTCGGGGCGGAGCAGGCTGTGGTCGATGGTCTTGGCGATGTCCCGCTCGGACAGGCTTGCGATGTCCAGGGTCATGGCTCTCCGGGTTGGACGCGGGTTGCAGCGCGGGGACGCGGGGGTTGCGGCTGCATGTGTTCCTCGATAATCGATGATGGATGCTACGGGCGCCCCGAACGACCGTCAACCCCCGGTCGGGTGCCGTTGGTCACCTTTAGTGGCAGTACGGCCGCAGGACGTCCCGAGCGATGAGGAAGCCCTGCTTGACCTTCGCGTCGGTCCCCTCGAAGCGGCGGTCCTCGTGCTCGATGATGCAGTCGCCCTCGTAGCCTGCTCGGTACAGCTCGCCGTGCACGATCCCCCAGTCCACCTCGCCCAGGCCCGGGATGCGCGGGATCTGCCAGCCCATCCCCATGCTGAACACGCCGCGCTCGTAGAGCCCGTCGCGGTCGATCATCAGGTCCTTGGCCTGGTAGTGG
>JBBIIL010000104.1:0-8436 GCA_037446495.1 Chloroflexota bacterium
AGCGGCTCCGCGCTCCCGCCAACGCGATCTTCGCCACGCTGATCGCCGGCGTCGTGTTCCTGATCCTGTGGGCATTCCCGGTCCTCAAATGGATCGGTCTCGGCGGCCTTGCCCCGAGTGCCGATCCCGCGCTCGACGGTAAGCTCAACCTCGCCGCCTCGGCCTGGTTCACCGTCCTGATCTCGTTCCTGTCCTGGATCATGCCCGGCGTCAATGCCATTCTGGCGCGGTTCACTCGCCCGGACCTCGTCAAGGACGCGCCGTGGATCAAGACCCTGCCGATCCTGGGCATCGTCTGGCTGATCTTCGCGGTCATGCTGTTCTGGTTCGCCGGGATCGTGCCGATCTACAACTCGATCTCCGGTGGCCAGGAGGCCCTGGCCTACCTCAACAGCTCCGGTGCCTCCATGGTGGGGGTGATCCTCCTGATCGGCATCGTCTGGTACATCATCCGGGCGATACAGAACCGCAGGGCAGGCGTCGAGACGGCGCTCATGTACCAGGCGCTTCCGCCCGACTGATCGGCGGACCGCGTCTCGCGGGGTCGGCCCGGCCGGCCCCGCACCCTCTCCCGGCTGGGCATCCCCGCCCGCCCCAAGGACCGCACGGCCAGCCGGCCGACGGATCCCGAGGTTCACGCGATGGCACTGCGGGACGAGCTGGCGACGATGGACGCCGTGGACCAGGCGGCGCTGGTCCGCGCCGGTGACGTCACATGCCTTGAGCTTGTCGATGCCGCGATCGAGAGGATCGGGCGCGTGAACCCGCGCCTGAACGCGGTGATCTCCACCCGGTTCGACGACGCCCGAGCCGAGGCCGCTGCCCTCGACCGCGACGGGCTGCCGGACTCGGGCCTGGCCGGCGTGCCGTTCCTGCTCAAGGACCTCGGCGCGACGCTTGCGGGCACGCCCCAGTGGGAAGGTTCGCGTGCCGCCCGGGGCCGCGTCTCCGCGCATGACACGGAGTTGGGCCGCCGATACCGCGCCGCGGGCCTGATCGTGCTCGGCAAGACCAACACGCCGGAGTTCGGCAACCACTCCACCGCTGAGCCCGAGAGCCAGGGCCCGTCTCGCAACCCGTGGGACATCGGTCGAACGACCGGGGGCTCATCGGGTGGGTCGGCCGCGGCGGTCGCCTCTGGCATGGTCCCCGCAGCCCACGGCAACGACGGTGCGGGCTCCATCCGCATCCCGTCGTCCTGCTGCGCGACGGTGGGGCTCAAGCCCGCGCGGGGCCGCAACTCCTGGGCGCCGGATGGCGATGCGATGGCCGGATTGGCGGTCGAGCACGCGCTGACGGGCACGGTCCGCGACTCGGCCGCGATCCTCGACATCACGTCCGGCCGCGTCGCGGGCGACCCGTACTCGGCGCCGCCGCCCGCCCGTTCGTTCCGAGCCGAGGTGGGCGCTGACCCGGGCCGGTTGCGCATCGCGTGGACCGCGACGCCGCCGATCGAGACGAAGGTGGACTCGGAGTGTGCCGCGGCCGTCCGCGCCACCGCCGAGCTGCTCGCGTCCCTCGGCCACGATCTCGAGGAGGCCGCCCCTGTCTTCGACGGCGAGGTGCTGATCGAGCCGCTGGCGCGCCTGTGGGCCACGTCGAACCTGGTGGCCATCCGGGCGCTCGAGCGGGAGCGGGGCCGCCCGGTGGCCGACGACGAGCTCGAGATCACCACCCGCGAGCTGCGCGACTACGCCCTGCGCTTCAATCCAGCCGACCTGGTCGAGGCGCTCGACGCCCTCGCCGGCATCACGCGCCAGATCGGGCCGTTCTTCGAACGCTACGACGCCTGGCTCACGCCCACCCTGGCGCGCCTTCCCGAGCCGCTCGGCGTGCTCAACAAGAGCCAGGGCGGCGCGGTGGAGTACTGGCGGTTCGACTGCCAGTTCAATCCCTGGAACCCCATCGCCAATGTCACGGGACAGCCGGCAATCTCGCTGCCGCTGGCCTGGTCCGCGAGTGGCCTGCCGGTGGGCTCGCTGGTCACGGGCCGCTACGCTGACGAGGCCACGCTCTACCGGCTCGCCGGCCAGCTCGAGGCCGCGAGGCCCTGGGCGCACCGCCTGCCCCCTGTCCACGCAACCTCGGAGTCCTGATGGCCAAGCCGTTTCGCCTCTACGTCTGCAGTGACATCCACGCATCGGAGCGCACGTGGCGCAAGTTCCTCAACGCGATGAGGTCGAACGTCTACAAGGTGGACGCGGCGGTCATCGCGGGCGACCTGACGGGCAAGGCGCTGATCGCGGTCGTCAAGGGCGAGGAGGGCGGCGAGGCCTGGACGGCGACCGTGATGGGCCAGCGCCGCGTGGCCCGATCCGAGCCGGAGCTGGCCGAGCTCGAGCGCTCCATCGCGGACCTCGGCTACTACACCGTCCGAGTCACCGAACCCGAGCGCGCCGCCATGGAGGCCGATCCCGACCTCGTGAAGCGCATCTTCCACGAGCAGATCAGCCACCGTCTCGAGGAGTGGATGAAGCTGGCCGCCGAGCGCCTCGACGGATCCGGCGTGCCGGTGTACCTGATGCCCGGCAACGACGACGAGTTCGAGATCGACGAGATCCTCGCCCGCTCAACGTATTGCCAGAACGTCAACGAGCGTGTCGTTGAACTCACGCCGTGGCATCAGCTCGTCTCGATGGGTTGGTCCTCGCCGACGCCGTGGGCCACACCTCGCGAGCTGTCCGAGGAGGAGTTCCTCGATCGGCTGTCGGGTTTGATGCGCGGTGTCCGCGACCCGCGCAAGACCATCATCATGACCCACGTCCCGCCATACGACTCGGGCCTCGACACCGCGCCGCTGCTCTCGCCGGACCTGCGCCCCACGGCATCGGCAGGCGACCTCCTGCGCGGGCCGGTGGGCTCGAAGGGCGTGCGCGCCGTCATCGAACAGGTCAGGCCGGTACTCGGCGTGCACGGCCACATCCACGAGTCGGGCGGCGAGCGCAGGGTGGGCAGCACCCTGTGTGTCAACGCTGGCTCCGAGTCCTCGATGGGCGTCCTCAGGGGGTTCCTCGTGGACCTCACCGACAAGGGCGTCGAGCGGACGCTGCGCGTCGAGGGGTAGGTCGCTGGTGCGGGAGGCCGGTGTTGTCGCCCCGCCTCTCAGCCACCGCGCTGTAACCCCCGCCTCTCAGCCACCGGCCCCGCCGGTGTTGGACCGGCGCGGTCGCGGGCTCCGTGCGCGGCCCTCGCTCGAACACCGCCGCCCTCGGTGTCTGAGGCTTGCCCGGCCTCGAACACCGCCCACCCCGGTATCTGGGAGGCACGGGACGCCGGCGCGGGAGGCCTGGGGACACCCGAGTCGTGGGCCTGCGTGCGCGGGCGACTGGTGAGGGCCGGCTGGTCCCCGGCAGGTCGCGAGTCAGGGGGCGGGCGGCGACGGCGGGTTGAGCCCGTAGCTCGTGGGCGGCTGCGCGCTCGGCGACGGACTCGGCGCGGCGGGTGCAGCGGGAGCGGCGGACGTCCCAGGCGACGCCGAGCTGAACAGGTACGCGAACTCGGGCCCGTTGTGGCAGATCCAGCAGTTGTCGCCTCGGCCGGCCATGTCGGACGGTAGCGGCGCGTGCTTGTCCACGCCGTGGCAGGTGGTGCAGGCCTGGCCGGACATGTGCTCGGGCCGCATGGGCGCCGGGCTCATGGACGCCAGCTTGGGGTTCTCCTGATGGCAGATCAGGCACTCGTTCGCGTGGATGCCCGAGTGGCCGGGCGCTGTCTTGACCAGGCCAGCCGGGTTGTGGCATGCGGTGCAGTTGCCGAAGCCCTTGAGCGGGTGCGCGAGGTACGGGATCGGCTTGACGCCAACCGCGTCCGTGGTGATCGTGTGGCAGGCGCCACAGTCGGCCCCCGGCGGCAGGGCGATGCCGATCGGCGAGCGGGCCATCGCCGAGGTTGGCTGCGGGTCAGCGGACGCCGACGAGACCGTGCCGCTCGCGCTTGGCCCCGCGGCCGGGGACGAGATGGAACCCGTGCGAATGACGTCGGGCAGGGCCACGGCGGCCAGGAACCCGGCCACGATGATGATCCCGGCCAGCAGCGTCAGGACGGTGGCCGGGTAGGCGAAACGGCCCAGCGACCTGTTCATCGCTGCTCCCCGTCAACCGCGATGGCGGCGGCAACCGCCGCCCCCGCCCCCGCAACCGCCGCGGGCGCCCCCGCCCCCGCCGCCTCCGCGTTCGGCTGGCCGCCCTCGGCCTCGTGCTCGTCGTGGTCGTGGCGCTTGATCCATGGCCACGGCCAGAAGACGTGGACGTCGCCCCCGCCCATGTCGAGGTAGCGCTCGCAGAGCGAGAAGGCCATCGCCATGAACGCGCCGGCGCCCAGCATGATCCCGATCTCGACCAGTGACGGCGTGTACTCGGCATACGGGTAGCCGATCGTGCCCGCCATCGTGGTGCGCGGCACCAGCTCGCCCGCGTACACGAACAGGGTCCGGTCCGCAAGGATGCCCACGAGCGCAAGGCCGGCCGCGACACCGGTGAAGGTGGGCGTGCGGAGCCTGGGCACCGCGAGGATCCCGAGCGGGACCAGGATGCCCAGGAAGATTCGGATGCCCCAGAACGCGGGCGCCAGGGGGCCCGTGACCAGGACCTCCGTGGACGGGCGGAACCCCGGCACGTCGCTCGTGAGGCCGGCCGCGATCTGGCGTGCGAGCAACGCCGAGACGACCAGGAGGCCGAAGGCGAGAAGGAGCCGGACCGACCCGAGCGCGATCTCGGAGCTGCGCCAGTCGGCGAGCCTGAACCGGTTGACCGCCCAGAAGACGATGCCCAGCAGGCCGACGCCGCCGACGAACGCCGAGGCGATCATGAGGATCGGCGTGAAGACGCCGTTCCAGTACGGCTTGGCGGCCAGGACCCCGAACACCGCGCCGAGCGTCACGGGAGCGCATATGCCGATGCCCGCGGCCGTGGTGCAGGCGTACTTGTGGATGATCGGGTGGTTCGTGAACAGGGTCCACACCTCCACGATCAGGACGACGAGGTACCCGCCGTAGAACACGCCCATCCACCACATCGGCGAGCTGGGGGCGATCACCAGCACCGCGCCGAAGACCATCCGGATGGGGTAGTGCAGTTCGAGGGCGATGATCCCGAACGCGGTGGTCAGCGACAGGAGGGCAAGGATCGCGTGGCGCTTCTCAAAGGGCAGGAAGCGCTCGATCCCGAACACGGTGCCGAGTGAGGAGGCGAGGCACAGCCCGCTGGTCATGATCGCGAAGAAGACGTAGCCGATGATCAGCAGGCCCCACTCGAAGGATGGAGACGTGCCCATCACCTCCCAGCCGGGCGGCAGGGCGAGCAGCGCGGACACGGCGCCGATGCCGAGGCCGGCCACCAGCAGCGCATACCAGGCGCGTTCGCGGACCGACATCGAGCGGACCTCGCGCGTCAGGGCATTGCGAGCCGCGCGGGGGGTGGCGGGAACGGCCACTCTGCCCAGGTAGAGCGTGCTGTCTGCGACGCGCATCGCTCAGGCCTCCTGGAGGGTCGGGCCGAGGTAGAGCACGCGGGGCTGCGTGCCGTACTCCGGGTGGAGGGGCTGGGCGCCAGCAGCGAGCGCATCGGCCCGCACCGTGCTCGTGGGGTCGTTCGCGTCGCCGAAGCGGCGAGCGCCGACCGGGCAGATCTCCACGCACGCGGGAACCTGTCCTCTGGTGATGCGGTGGTAGCACCAGGTGCACTTGTCAGCGACGCCGGGCATGCTGGCGGGGGTGTCCTCGTCAGCGGGCGTGATGTAGCGGGCGCCGTACGGGCACGAGACCACGCAGTAGCCGCAGCCGATGCACCGGCGGGCGTCCACCAGGATGATCCCGTCCTCGGTCTTGTAGGTGGCGCTGACGGGGCAGACGGCGGTGCACGGGCTGTCGGCGCACTGCATGCACAGCCGCGGCTGGAAGAACGACGACTTGGCTGTCTTGCCTTCCGCGCCAGGGGCTGTGGAGGTGGCCGGGAAGCCGTTGATGCCGGCGTCCGGCGCGTCCACATACAGCGTCCCGTCGGTCATCGTGGTGTGGCGCTCCACCCAGGTTCGGGTGAACTCGGCTGACTCGGGGACGTGGTTCTCCTCCTTGCAGGCGACCACGCACAGCCCGCAGCCGATGCACCGCGACGTGTCCACCACGAACGTCCACGCCTTCGACTTGGGGTTGTAGTCGGGGACGAGCGGGGAGACCTGGTCCTCCGCGCTCGCGAACACCGGGAACAGCTGGCCGAGCACCGCCGCGCCCGCGACGCCGCCGGCCAGGGCGACGCCGAAGCCGAGGAATGCCCGCCTGGTGAGCGAGGCCTGCTCGATCTGCGGGGCGATCGTCTCGAGCGGGACGAGCACGGCGTCGGCCGGAGCGTCGGCCGGTGCCGGGATGGCGTTCAGAACCGAGGTCAGATCGAGGGTCGCGTCCAGCTCCGGCTCCGGCTCCGGCGTCGCGTCCCGCGTCTCGTCCGACACTGGCGTCGCGTCCCGCGTCTCGTCCGGCTCCGGCGTCGCGTCCGGCTCCGGCGTCGCGTCCGGCTCCCCGTCCTGGGGCTCGAGCGGCTCGGTCACGGGGCCACCCCACTCGGCTTGGGCTGGTCGCTCGCGACAGGCTGGCTGGGGCTGGGCTGGAGGCTCGGCAAGCCGATCATCTGCGGGCCGCGGCCGGCCTCGTGGCATTGCAGGCACTCCTGGTCGGTCAGCAGCCCCGACGGGTGCCGCTCGTTGCGTGCCTTGAAGCCGTCGGGACCGTGGCACGTCAGGCACGGCGGCAGGTTCGCGAGCGGGTGTGAGACGACGGGCGGGTGCTGGGCCAGCGTGGTGTGCGGGTCGTGGCACTGGAGGCACTGACCAACATAGTGGTTCGCCGGGACGATCGTCTTGAAGCCGGCTGGCCGGCCCTCGGCCGCTGCATGGCAGCGGATGCACACCTCGTCGGTGGGGACCTTGATCAACACGTCGGCCTTCGACGCGTTCTGGCCAGCATCGACGTGGGCGAGCAAGGCGCCGTGGCAGCTCTGGCAGCCGATGCCGGTGTGGGCGTTGCTTGCCAGCCGGCTGGCCTCGGTGATGTGGCACCGGATGCACACCGAGGAATTGGCGAAGCTCATGTCCAGCGTCGCCCACTGCTTGGCGTTGCTGTCTCGGTGGAGCGCGAAGTCGAGGTACGGGTTCCAGGCCATCGCCGCGCCCGCGAAGATGGCGACCGCGAGGACGACCGCCCCGCCCAGGATGCCGACGGTCGCGATGAGCCGCCCCCGGCGGGTGCGGGGACGGACGGACGCCCAGAGGCGGCGCAGTCGCGTCGTCACAGGACCGACGGATTCAGCAGCCCGCGCCGGACCGAGTACCGCAGGAGCTCCACCCGGTCGTGCAGGCCGAGCTTCTCCATGAGGGTGGCGCGGTGGTAGTGGACGGTCTGCTCGGACAGGTGCAGCGACCGGGCGATGTCCCGGTTCGTGTGCCCCATTGCGGCGAGCAGCAGGATCTGACGTTCTCGATCGGACAGCTGGTCGTACGGGTCGTCTGGAGCCTCCGGGTCTCGACGCACGTAGGTGTCCACCATCCGGGTGACGATTGCCGGACTGACGTACGTGTGGCCGGCCGCCACAGCGCGGACGGCGGACACGACGTCGTCCGCCAGCGCCTCGCGGGTCAGAAAGCCGTTGGCGCCCGCCTTGAGCGCGATGGTGAACTGCTCGGTGGCGCACCGGCAGTCCAGCGCGATGACCTTGGCGCCTGGGGCCGCGGAGCGGACCTGGTCGATGGCCTCCGGCGTGCCCACGCCCGCCGTGGCGAACGTCTCGTACTCCAGGATGATCACATCCGGCCCTGTGGCCCGCGCTTGGGCCACGATCGACTCGCGATCTGTCGCCTCGACGACGACGCCCATGTCCCGCTCGTGGTCGATGACCGTGCGGAATGCGGCGCTGAGCATGGGAAAGTCAACGATGGCGAGCATCACGTCCACACGGCCGGCGCCTCGTGCCGCCTCCGCCAGCTCGTGGGCAGCGGTCATCGGCCGCGACCCCCCGTTCCCGTGTCCTGGTGTCCGACCACCATCTCCTGCCTCCCGCACGTCGACCGGCTTCCGATCCGACGTCCGTTATGGTCGGCTGACCGAGCAGGTCGCGGACAGGTACTGGCGGCCGGATTCAGCTACCCGCATGAGGTGAAGGCAACCTACGCCGGGCCCAAGGACGTCCAACCTGCGTCGTTCGCAGCAACGTTCGTTGCCCGGCGGCCCCGCGGGCGTTGCCGAGCCCAGCGTTCGTCTGGGATTCCGCGGCGCAGGGCGCCCATGCTCATGGCGAGGCTCCGCGAGGCTCCGCGAGGCTCCGCGAGGCTCCGCGAGGCTCCGCGAGAACGCCGCCCGGGGGTCAGCCCGCTTCCTGCGCGAGGGGATCGGCCGGGTCCGGTCTGCCGGCGCGGGTGGCGAGCTCATGATGCAGGCCGACAGCGGCTTCT
>JBBIIL010000105.1:0-8193 GCA_037446495.1 Chloroflexota bacterium
CGCAGCCTTCTTGACCAGCTCGGCGATCCGCTTCTCGCCCGCCGCCGTCAGGCTCGTCAGGGCGAAGGCGACCGGCCACATCTCCCCGTCGTCGAGCCGGGCGTCGGGCTGGAAGCCGAACGTCGAGTAGCGCACCTTGAACTTCGCCTTCGCCTGGAAGAAGCAGATCACCTTGCCGTCCTTCGCGTAGGCCGGCATCCCGTAGAACGTCCGGGGTACCAGCGCCGGGGCGGTCGCCAGGACGATCTCGTGGATGCGCTCCGCGATCGCCCGGTCGGCCTCCGTCATCTCGGCGATCTTGGCCTGGACGTCGGCCTCGCCCTGGGCCCGCGCCTCCTCCGGGGTGAGCTTCGCCGCCTTCTTGCGCTCCTGGATGGTCTCGGCCATCGCGGCGCGCTCGACCTCGCTCAAGACGTCGCCGGACGTCTTCCTCGAGCTGCTGCGCTTGGTGGATGGCTTGGTGTCGGCCATGTCCGTCCGTCCTTTCACTCGACTCCTCAGCGCAACGATGCGCTGAGGGTGCTCGGCGTTGCGCTCGATCGGCTCCACCGCTTACCGAGTCGGCCTGCTGGCGCGGGATCGCGACGTCGACGAACCCGGGACGCGTCGCGGCGCTCGTGCTCAGCCTGCCGGCTGGCCCACGACGTACAGGGTGTTCCCGTCCGGGTCCCGCAGGCTGAACATCGGCGGCACGCCGGGCCAGCGCAGGATCTCGCCCACATCGACGCCCCGCGCGAGCAGGGCGCCATGGTGGGCCTCGCAGTCGCTGGTGGCGAGGCGGATCCCCGTATCGACGCCGGTGGCGCCGCCACCCGGCGGGGCCAGGGCGATCGTCGTCGTCGCGCCGGCGGGGGCGACCTCGATCCAGCGCGCCCCCTGCCCGAAGGGGAGGTCGCGGCGCTTCTCGAGTCCGAGCACGCCGACGTAGAAGGCGAGCGCGCGCTCCGGGTCCGCGACCGGGACGGCGACCGTGCTGATCTCGCGGATGTGGGTCGTGTGGTGCTGGTTCTCTGCCATCGTGGCGGTCCTCCAGTCGAGGTGATGCTGCCCTAAGGATGTGTCGATGTCTTGAGACTCGTCGCGGAGATCGCTCCGCCTGTCGCCGCCATCGCCCACTGCGAGGCTGCCGAGGTGCCCTCCACTTCACGGGCGATCGCGCATCAGCCGGTACGTGATGTGCGTCGCGAAGCTCGACTGGCGGACGCCGACGTGCTCGAGCTCGAGGCGCTCGTCGAACCCGTCGAACAGGCGCTTGCCCGCCGCGAGGACGACCGGCGCGATGGTGAGGGTGAGCTCCTCGATGTAGCCGGCCCGGAGCGCCTGGCGGATGAGATCCGCGCCACCCATGATGTGGACATCGCGGTCGCCCGCCGCCGCTCGTGCCCGCTCCAGCGCCGAGTCCAGTCCGTCGACGAACGCGAACCCGCCATCCGGCGGCTCGTCCTGCGGGCGATGGGTGACGATGAAGAACGGCACCGGCCAGGGGTTCGTCCCGCCCCAGTGATCGGCGGCTTCGTACGTCCATCGGCCGCCGATCACCGCGCCGACGTTCGCCATCGCTGTGTCGAGGTAGTTCTTGTCCGCGCCGGTCGCCTCACCCCGGGGCCCGTCGTCGTACGACCACGGGCCGCCGAAGACCCAGTAGTGGAGCCGTTCGCCACCGTCGCCGAGCCCCCGGCCCGGCCCGTCGTTCGGCCCGGTGACGTAGCCATCGACCGAGGTCGTGATCCCCGAGACCACGCGTCCCATGTCGCCACCTCTCGCTGCGGCTGGTGTTCATGCCCGTCTCCCCGACCGGGGCGTCAGTCCCCGTCCAGGAACGCGACGACGGTCGGGGCGAGGTCCGGGGCGAGGGCGATGTCGTAGTGGGTCGTGCGGGGCAGGATCGCGAGGCCGTGCCGCGTCATCCCCGAGCGGTCCCACACCGCGTCGCGCTGGCCACCGCCGAGCAGCTCGAACAGCTCGACGGCGTGACGCGGGGCAGGCCGTCCGCGTCGCCGGCCACGACGAGCACGGGCATCGGCAGCCCCCGGACCGCATCGCTCCAGTCGTAGTCGAGCTTGAGGAGCGCGGTGAGCTGGGTCACCAGGATCGGCCAGTCCTCGACGCGCGGCGCGATCCGCCGGTAGACCTCGTAGAGCGGCGTCTGCTTGAACGGCTCCGCGATCTCGGGGCCCATCTGGTCGAAGCCGGCGACCATCTCGGGGTGCCAGCCGGATCGCCGGCAAGGTGTCGAGACGAGGACGAGCCGCCGGACGACGGCCGGGTGCTGGATGGCGACCCGGAGGGCGACGCCGCCGCCGAGGGAGTAGCCGAGGACGTCCGCCCGCTCCAGCCCGAGCTGGCCGATGAGCGCGGCGATGTCGTCGGCCATCGTCTCGAAACGCATCGGCCGGTCCGCGGCGGGCGTGCGCCCGTGTGACTGGAGGTCGACCGCGATGACCCGGCGGCCCGCGGCCAGGGCAGGGAGCGTCGGCCCGAACATCTCGGCCGAGCCGAACCCTCCGTGGAGGAGCACGAGCGGCATGCCCGAGCCAAGGTCCCCGTAGGCGAGGTCGATCCCGTTGACGTGAGCGAGGTGGTGCGCGGGCGCGCCGGCCGACGCCTCTGGTCCCTCGGTGCTCTGGGTCTCTGCCATGTCGTCAGCCCTCCGGTCGCTTGCCCCGCTGCTGTAGGGACGTCTCGATGGCCCGAGACTCATCGGTCGCGCCGTCAGGTCGCGCCCCGGATCGGGTGGGCGGCCGCCCGGCGGTCGACATGCGGCCTCACCGCGGTTCTCGGGCCGAGCTCCTTCAGGTCGGCAGCCGATCGGGCAGGCCGAAGAGCGGGAAGAAGCGGGCGGTGTCGAGGAAGAAGGTGACCGCGGCGATCCGGTCGCCGGAGAGCTCGAGGACCTGCAGCGACCAGGGCTCGAGGCCGCCGTCCGGTGAGGGCTTGTACTGGCCGTAGGCCGGCGAGCCGTTGGCGTGCACCGGAAGGAGGCGAGACCCCTGGCAGCCTATGCCCGGTCCGAGGCACCAGGTCGCGATGTCCTCGTGGGTCCGGAGCCAGAGCGCGTATGGCGGCATGTTCCAGACGGCGTCCTCACGGAGCAGGGCGGTCAGGCGGTCCATGTCGTAGGACTCGAACGCCTCGACGTACCGCTCGAGCAGCACCTGCTGCGCCGGGTCGAGCGGCTCGGGCGCAGCGCTCGGGTCGAGATGCGCGGCATGGAGCGTCGCCCGGGCTCGCTGGAGGGCGCTGTTGACCGAGGCCACACTCGTCTCGAGCAGCTCGGCGACCTCGGACGCCTGCCAGTGCAGGACTTCGCGAAGGATGAGGACGGCGCGCTGGCGGGGCGGGAGACGCTGGAGCGCGGTGACGAAGGCGAGCCGGACCGACTCGCGGGCGATGGCGACCTCGGCCGGGTCGCCCCCCGAGACGACGACGTGCTCGTCGGGGACCGGCTCCACCCACGTCGCCTCCGGGAGGGGCTCGCCGAGGAGCGTGATGTCGGCGACGCCGGCTGATGCCAGGTCCATCGGGCGGGCCCGCCGCTTGCGCCCCTCGAGCGCGTCGAGGCAGACGTTCGTGGCGATCCGGTAGAGCCACGAGCGGAGCCCGGCCCGACCCTCGAACCGCTCGTAGCCGCGCCAGGCCCGCAGCATCGTCTCCTGGACGGCGTCCTCTGCCTCGAACGTCGAGCCAAGCATGCGGTAGGCGTAGGCGGTCAGCTCGCGTCGGTGGGCTTCGAGGGTCTGCTCGAGCGCGTGCGCGTCGGGCGGCGAAGGGCTCGTGGCGAAGCCGCTCAGTGGGGGAATGGTCGAGACGTTGGGGACGATCATCTCGCTCATCGCGGCATCCTACGAGTGGTTCGCCGAGCCTGCACGCGACGGTTCGCGGGCGGGTCATCCACCCCCCGGCTGACGATCCCGTCGTCACCGTCCAGCCCGAACACCTCTGCAAGGCCGACCATCTGCAGCAGATCGCACAGATCGGTCGAGGGATGCCGGAGGCGGAGGCGGAGGCCCCGGCGGGTCGCCGCGAGCTGCAGCCGCGCCAGCGCGTCGACCGCCTCGAGATCGGCGGGCGCGATCCAGGCGACGTCCAGCTCGACGACGGGCCTCACCTTCAGGAGGCCGAGGCCTCGGGGCGGTAGGTGTTGACCACGACCCCGTTGGGGAGGGCGAGCGTGCCGGCGAGCGTGAGCGTGCGCTTCGGCGCACCGGCGAAGATCCGCTTCGTGCCATCGCCGAGGACGATCGGGTGGACCATGAGCCGGTATTCGTCGACCAGGTCGTGCGCGGCCAGGTAGGAGACCAGCTGCCCACTCCCGGCGAGGAGCAGGTCGCCACCGTCGTCCGCCTTGAGCCGGCGGACAGCGTCTGCGACATCGCCCTCGATGAGCGTGGCGTTCCAGGTCGCTTCGGTCAGCGTCCGCGAAGCCACGTACTTCGGCATCGCGTTCATCTTCCTGCCGAACTCGCCCGCCTCCTCCTCCATCGACGGCCAGGCCCGCGCGAAGCCCTCGTAGGTGATCCGGCCCAGCAGCAACGCGTCACTGTCGGCCAGCTCGTGCGCCTTGAACTGGGCGGCCTCCTCGGACCAGAACGGGAACGACCAGAGCCCCGGCTCGTCGATGAAGCCATCGAGCGTCACGTAAAGGCTCGCAACGACCTTCCTGGACATGTCGCGACTCCTTTCATGCAGATGTGGTGCAGCCGCTCAACGCGGGCGGCAGATGGACCGGCCTGAACCTGCCTGCGGCCAGGCGCACCTAGACAGCGGCCCCTGGCTGGGCCGAGCCCGGGCCGAGTGACGGCCGCCTCGCACCCACGGCCGCGCGACCTTGGGGCGTCAGGACCTTACGCAGCGTGGCGGCGAAGGCGTCGGGATCGCCGCCCTGGCCCCACTCAGCAGGCAGGAAGCCGCCGTGGCCGCCGGGAAAGACGACCGGCGTCGTCCCGAGCCGCTCCGCGACGGCCATCGTCGCCCGACCGGTCATGACCTTGCTCGACTCCGCTCCGACCGCAAGGACGATGCGGGTCGACGCCCCGGCCAGGGCCTCGAAGTCCGGCTGGAAGAAGCTGCACGAGATCATGTTCTGGCCCAGGAGCGGGTCGTTCCGGGCGCCGTCGTCGTCGGTGGGCAACCCGAACATCGCCGGATCGGGAGCTGGTCGGCCGGCGTAGTCGGAGGGGATCGGGCCCTCGAGACTGACGAGGGCGATGAACTTGGCCATCGCCGGTCCGCGGCCGCTGCGCAGGTACGTCTCGTGAATGTCCACGGCGGCCGCCAGGCCGGCAGCGCGGTCGGGGAGCACCTGCCACACCGGCGGCTCGTGGGCCACGAGGGTGCGGACCTGCTCCGGATGGCGGGCCACCAGCGCGACCGCGTTGACCGCGCCGCCGCTCGATGCGATGAGGTCCACTGGCCCGACGTCGAGGGCCGCGATCAGGCGGTGCAGGTCGTCCGCGTGCTCCTCGGGCGTGGACTCCGCGGCGCCGTCGGTCCGCCGGCTGCGCTCCACCCCGCGAGGGTCGTAGGTCACCACGGTGCGGTCGACGAAATAGCCAGCCAGGGCGCCGAAGCCGCCGGCGCCCATCGGCGAGCCGATGATGAGCAGCGGTGGTTCGGTCGTTGTCTCGTTCGGGCGAAGGTCGTAGGTCAGCACAGCGCCCGGAACGTCCAGGGTCCGCGTGGTCGACGTCGTCATGGTGAACCCCCTTCTCATGCTGCGGTTCTGTTGGTGGAGACTCGACGAACCCGTGGAACTCATCGGTGGTCGGCGGCCATGCCCGGCCGAGCAGGGATGCCCTAGCGACCGCGCCCCTCACTGAGCATCGCGACCGACTTCGCGATCCGGCGCGCCCGAGTCTCGGGTGCCTTGGCCCCCTCCACCTGCAGGACGTGCCAGGACTTGTCGCTGTTCGAGAGGCGCTCGAAGGTGGCCAACGCCGCCGGTTCGGCGGCGAGTGCAGCCGCGAAGTCTGGCGGGACGACCACGGTGCGCGGGGCCGTATCGAGTTCGATCTCGACATCGAGCGTCTCGCCACCCTGCACGCCCGCCGCCGCACGGTGGGCCGAGCTCAGCGGGATGAGCGTGCGACCGCCCATCGAGCCGACGGTGCTGCGATACGTGTAGCCGTTGAGGGACACCGTCACCGCCGGGCGCCGGCCTCCCCTGAGGGTGGTCAGGACCTCGTCGGGCACGGGGATCCCGGCGGTGTTCGGACCGGTCCGCTCGATGGTCGTCTGATAGCGCATGGTCGAGCTCTCCCTTCCCCGGTCGGAGGGCGCATGGCCTCGGACCGTGATCCGGCTATCGCGGTCGCCCCCGGGTCCAGCCGGACCTGTGCGACCTCCATGCCCTCAAGACTCCGCCTGGCCGCCCAACTCATCGGTGCCCTGCCGGGACCGATGAGTTCTCGCTGCGGCAACCGTCTGAACGGATGCGAGGCGCAGAGTCGGGGTCGTGGTTGACCATCGACCGGGCTTCGCGATGATCGTGGTCATCACCGCGCAGTGGAGGAGCGTCCCATGTCTGAGCGTGTCACTGGCCCCGCCTCCTACTTCCCCTCGACCGAGAAGAAGTACGGGCAGCCGATCGAATACTGGTACGCGCAGCTCGAGCCCCACCGGCACCTCGGGCACATGGAGATGGTGCAGTTTCTCACGGGCGAGCACGGGATGGGCCACGGCCACGCCAACGCGATCGTGGGGGTCTTCCGGGCGAAGCGAGGGCTCTGACGCAGGCGGCGGAACCCGAGCGATCCGGCGGGCGGATTCGCCTTGCACCGATACTCCGAGGAGGACGACGATGCCAGCACAGACGATCGACGAGTATCTCGCAGGTGTGCCAGACGACAGGCGCGCCGCGCTCGAGCGGCTGCGCGGGCTGATCCGCGAGGCCGCTCCGGAGGCGATGGAGGCGATCAGCTACGGCCGGCCGGCCTTCCGGCTCGGCGGGCGCTACTTCGTCGGCTTCGGCGTCACCCGGGACGGGTGCTCGTTCTTCACCGGCCGGGCGCCGCTCGACGCGCACGCGGCCGAGCTCGCCGGCTACCGAACGTGGAAGGGCACGATCAACTTCCGGGCCGACCAGCCGCTGCCGGCTGACCTCGTGACCAGGCTCGCCGTGGACCGGGTCGCAGAGTTCCGAGCGAGCTGACGGGACCCCAGAGACGCCGCGTGGTCCTCGACCCACGCGAACCGGACCCGTCCCCACCAACCCCCTGTCAGCCGATCCTGGGCTTTGACCGCGACACTGATCGACGCCGAGCGCAACCTGCAGGATCGGCGGCCGCGGCCAGCGTCGCGGCGGCCTTGGCGCGCAGTCGGTCGTACCGCCGCTGCATCGCCCGCGGGGTCGGGAGTGGCTTGCGCGGCCGGAATACCTGCGCGTGCAGCTTCGCCAGGTCGATCCGGCGTTCCTGGGAGCTGCGATATGCGAGTTGGTGGCAGCGCCGACAGCCCAAGCCCCCTGGGCCTTCCAGCGGCCAGTACAGCATCCGTCTGCTGGATCGACAGGTCGGGCACAAGAGGGACGGACGAGCGCCGCGTGGTCCGTCGGCGATGTGGTCGAGCCGGACCCGACTTACAACCAAGCCGGTCGCCGGTATCCAGAGGAGAAGTTCGAACCCCGTGGGATCGCACCGCAGGAGGTAGGAGCAGCGGAGGCGACCAAGTTCCATCCGGAACGTCAGGTCGATGTCGCCTTCGTTCCCGGCCACGATCGGGCGCGGGATCGTGTTCGCGTCGAGGATCAGGCACGACTCAACCTGGCGACGCCGGTCCAGAGTCCGTCGGCGTCCGCTGCCGTATCCGCCCATCAGGCCTTTCTGTCGAAATGCAGACGCGTTCTGTGTTGGAAGGTCTCACGACGTGGTGACACCGTGACTGCCGACGTCGCCATCGACCGCGGCTATCGACCTCCGTTGCTCGGACCATTCAGTTGTGCGGCACGCCAGTCGGAAGCCCTCAGTCGACCTCGAGATGCCAGTCGGTGACACCGCGTTGCTGCGGTTGCATGTTCGAGTCTGTCCGCGGACGCTCGACGGGCGGCGACACAACGACCCTCACCGCCGAGCTGAGTCATGCGATCGCCCGAAGGATCGCAAGCCACGCAGACCGCCCTTCGACCTCGATGTAGGCCCGCAGCATCCTACGGTCTCGCTGGGCTGACGCTGACCCAACACCTGTCGGGCGCGCCAT
>JBBIIL010000106.1:0-5246 GCA_037446495.1 Chloroflexota bacterium
CGCCCCTCCCGGCGCCGCCCCGCGTCGGGCGGCGGCCCCGCCTCGGCCGCCCCGAGCGGGCCGCAGCCTCCGGCGGCCCCCCGAGGGTCCATCGCCTGGAGTCGACTCGCCGAAGGCCCCTCGCCAAGGGTCCATGACACTCGCCGAGCGAGTGGCATGTGGGTGGTGAAGCGCGTGGTGCGGGCTGATTGGTCGATTCCTGCGCCTACCACTCATGGGGCGAGTGCCCCGGCCGAATTGAGCCGTTGGGGATCGACACGGTCCGCCTACCACCCGTGGGGCGAGTGGCCCGCAGGGATCGCGATGGCACAGGCGGGCCGCCGCCGCTCGGGGATCGCGGGGAGTCGCCTGGCACGCGGGCCAACGGTTCGGTCGGTCGCAGCGGCGGCTCTGCGACCGGGCCGATCCTGCAGCAGCGGCGACAGGAACGCCTGCGCCGGCCCGACCTGCGGGCGACAACCTACAGTCGCCGAACTCTCGGCCAGCCAGCCGGGCGGCATCGATCGGTCGGGCCCCGCCGCTCCGGCAGCCGCCGCTCCGGTCGGGCCCCGCCAGCCGGGCGGCATCGCTCGGTCAGGCCCCGCCAGCCGGGCGGCATCGCTCGGTCGGGCCCCGCCAGCCGGGCAGCCGCCGCTCCGGTCTGGCCCCGCCGCTCCGGTCGGGCCCCGCCAGCCGGGCAGCCGCCGCTCCGGCAGCCGCCGGGGCCCACCACGCGGACCCCGCCGCCCGGAGCCTGACCCGCTCTGTTAGCGTCCCTCCTGCATCCGCGAGCGCCCCGTTCTGGAGCTGTCCGTATGACGACCCTCCTCCGCGTCCTCTCCGACGCCGAGATTGGCGAGATCCACGAGAAGAGCCTGGCCGTTCTCGCTCGCACCGGCATGCGCATCGACAGCGAGCGCGCCCGAACGATCCTCGAGGCCGCTGGCGCGCAGGTGAACCACGGCGACCGTCGCGTCCGCTTCCCTCGAGCGCTCGTGGAGGCGTCGCTGGCCGCAGCGCCCAGGCAGTTCAGCCTCGGCGGCCGCCGCCCGGGGTTCGAGCTCCGCATGAACGCTGGCGAGTGCACGCTCATGCCGGACGGCGAGACGACGATGTTCTACGACCCCGTCACGGGCGAGCGCCGCGCCCCCACACACCAAGACTGGGCGAACGCCACCAAGCTCGTGGACGCCATCGACGAGATCGGCTCGTACTGGCAGATGGTCACTGCCGGGGAGGACGGCCCCGACCCGGCCCGGTCCGCCCGCCACTGGCGCGACGTCCACACGCTGTTCAGCAAGCACATCCAGGACGAGATCCCGAACCTGCGCGAGACCGAGTGGCTGCTGCGGATCCTCGAGGCGACCTTCGGCTCGCGGGAACGGGTCCGCCAGCTCCATCCATTCAGCGTCCTGTTCTGCCCGGTCTCGCCGCTCGCGATGGAGGAGCCGCACACCGACGCCTACCTCGCCACGGCCGGCTGGGACATCCCGATCGCGGTGATGCCGATGCCGATGATGGGCACGTCCGCACCGGCCGGCCTGACTTCCACCGTGGTCTCCGGCAACGCCGAGGTCCTGGGAGCGCTGTGCCTCGTCCAGGCGATGTCACCGGGCACGCCGTTCATCTACGCCCCGGCGCTCGCGGCGATGGAGCCGCGGACGGGCCGATGGGCGGGCGGCGGCCCCGAGCACGCACTCCTCGGCGCAGCGACCACGGAGATGGGCCGCTTCTACGGCCTGCCGGTCACCGCGTCCAACGGCGGCACGGACCATTTCGTGGCCGGGATCCAGTCCAGCTACGAGCGGACGATGAACTGGCTGCTGCCGGTGATCTCCTGGCCGGACATCCTGATCGGCCCGGGGTCGCTGGGCGGGGCGTCCACGCTGTGCCTGGAGACCATGGTCATCGACGTCGAGGTCTACCGCGCGTGTCGGCGGATCGCTCGGGGCATCAGTCCCAGCGTCGGCGAGGCGGACGTCGTCACGGCGCTCGACGAGGTGGGTCCCGTCGGCGACTTCCTCTCGCGCCCGGCCACCCGTGACGCGGTGCGCGGCGGCGAGTGGTTCATGCCCCGGATCGGCTGGCACTCGACCTGGGACCGCTTCGAGGCCGCTGGCCGGCCGGACATCCTCGACGAGGCGCGCGAGAAGGCATTCGCGGCCATCAACAGCCACCAGCCGCTGCCGTTCGATGACGGCGTCGACGCAGCGCTCGACGAGATCGTGAAGTCGGCCGAGGCGGCAACACCGGTCGACTGACCAGGCGCGAGCAGGTCCACGTGGACAACAAGCCGGCGCAACAAGCCGGCGCAACAAGCCGGCGTACCTTGGCCGGAGCCGACTCCGTGCCCGACGACCTCCAACCAGCGCGGGCCACGGGGAGGCCGACCCGGACCGCCGCTGTCTCGGCGGCGCGTCGGCGGCGGCTCGGCGGCGGGTCCCGGCGGCTCACGATCCTGGGCCGCCCGCCTCCGCCTGATGCGCGACGACCGTGTTGGGCCTGGGCGACGGCCACCAGGGACAGCGGTCGCGACTGGGGTGTGGCCACTGAACCTTGGCGAATCTCCGTAGCCGCCGACCCTGCCGGGTGCCACGATCGGGTCCGAAGGAGGACGTTCCATGTACGGCACCATCGCGCGACTCCACCCGCGGCCCGGCAAGACCGACGAGGTGCTCGAGCTGGGCGACATGCTGCGCAGCGCCCCCATGACCGGCTTCCACGCGAGCTGGATCTTCAGGCCGGACCGCAACCCCTACTTCCGGGAGACGCTGTTCCTGGTCGCCGTGTTCGATGACGCGGACACGTACCGGGCGAACGCCCAGAGCCCCGAGCAGGACGCGCGCTACCAAGAGCTCCGCGCGCTGCTCGCCGACGAGCCCGACTGGCTCGACGGGACGTTCCTCGGCGGATAGTCGGCCCACCGGCGGCGCTTCGGCGGCGCCGCGAGTACGCTTCGGTCCATGACTGCCGAGGGGGAGCTGCCCACCGACGACGACGGGCGCCTGTTCTGCTACCGACACCCCGACCGCGAGACGTGGGTCCGCTGCGGGCGCTGCGAGAAGCCCATCTGCACGAAGTGTGCGATGCAGGGGCCGGTGGGATTCCGGTGTCGCGACTGCGGCAAGCCTGTGCGCGACCCGATGAGCTCGTTCACCCCGGTCCAGCTGGCCGGCGGGCTGGCCGCGTCATTCGGCGGAGGGCTGCTCGCCGCGTACATCTCGGGCCGCTTCGGCTTCTTCGCGCTGTTCGTGGCGTACTTCGCGGGCGGCCTGATCGTGGAGGGGATCACCCGTATCACCGGCTACAAGATGGGCACGCTGATGGACGCCATCGTGTATGGCGGGATCATCGCGGGCGCAGTCGTGGCGTTCTGGTTCGCCAACGGCCAACTCATCGGCGTGTTCCTGCAGTACGGCTCGTCGGGCGGATCGGGCGACGGCGGTCAGGGCGTGGGCGCCATCCTCGCGCAGCAGGCGTTCTGGGCGGCGATTGGCGCGGCCGTCACCGTGTTCGGCGCGCGGGCGCGAGTCCGCTGACGCACTGGACCCGCTGATATACCGCAGGGTGACTCCGGGCGCCTGGGACCCGCTAGCGCAGGGTGACCCCGGGCGCCTCGCCCTGGTCCAGGGCCGTCACGACGCCCACCTGCCAGGCTTCGACGCCCGCCGCGGCCAGGTCGACCTCCACGGCGGGGAGGATCGCCGACGGCACCGCGACCAGTAGGCCGCCGGAAGTCTGCGGATCGTGGGCCAGCGCCACCAGCTCGGGCGCCACGGACGGATCCACGGTGAGTGCCGGCCCGGTGAAGCGCCGGTTGTGCCCCGCGCCACCGGTCTCCGCGCCCGCTCGCGCCGCCGCAAGCGCCCCGTTGAGCGCCGGCATCGACGCCGCGTCGAACGCCAGCCGGGTGCCCGACGCGCGGCCCATCTCCAGCCCGTGGCCGAGCAGGCCGAAGCCGGTGACGTCGGTGGCGCCCCGGATGGCATGGCGGGCGAGGACCTCCGACGCGGGTCGGTTGAGCGAGCACATCTGGGCGATTGCCGCGTCCAGGTCCGACGCCTCGACGACACCGGACTTCCGGCCGCTCACCAGCAGGCCCGTGCCCAGCCGCTTGGTCAGCAGGAGGACGTCGCCGGGCGCCGCACCGCCCTTGCGAAACAGCCGGTCCGGGTGCGCCGCCCCGATGACCGCCAGGCCGTACTTGGGCTCGGCGTCCGTGATCGTGTGGCCGCCCGCAAGCACGCCGCCCGCCTCGCGGACCTTGGCCGCGGCCGCCTCGAAGATCGCCGCCATCACGTCCCGAGGCAGCTCCTCGGGGAACGCGGCGATCGACAGCGCGAACAGCACCCGGCCGCCCATCGCGAACACGTCTGAGAGCGCGTTCGCCGCGGCGATCTCGCCGAACGCCACGGGGTCGTCCACGAGCGGCGGGAAGAAGTCGAGCGTGCCCAGGATCGCGAGGTCGTCGGACACGCGGTAGGCAGCAGCGTCGTCGGGCGGCTCCAGCCCCGCGATCAGGCCCTCGCCGATCGGCGCCCCGACTCGCATGCCGGCGCCGAGCCCGGACAGCGCGTCGGCCAGGAGGTCGGCGCCCAGCTTCGCGGCACAGCCGCCGCAGTCGGTCAGGTCGGTGAGGCGGATGGGCGGAAGGTCGGGGCGCACGGTCATGGAGGCAGGATACGCGGTCGCCGCGAGCGGTCCGCCGAGGGTCCGCCGGGAGCAGGGGATCCCCGGTCCGCAGCTCCTCCGGCCCGCTGAGCCGTCCGCCGATCGGCCCGTTCGAGCGCCGGTGGCGGCCCGTTGAGCCGTCCGCCGATCGGCCCGTTCGAGCGCCGGTGGCAGCTCCGGCTGTCGGACGGGCTGCCGGTGGGGGCTGCCGCGCAACCTGCGGCGCGGTCCGCCGAGCGTTCGGCCGAGCGTTCGGCCGAGCGTGGCGTCCCCCCCGGTGGTCGGTTGGCGGCTCCGGCCCCGTGCGAGCGCCGGCTGCCCGACTGGGCTGCAAGTTGGCAGCTCCGGCCTCGCGCCGGGCGGTCGGCTGGAGCTCCGCCACCCGGTGGCTGCATGGTGCGCCGGACGCGCGACCCAGCCGCCCCGTGGCGCGATTGGGCGGTCTCCGGTCGTGTCAGTCCCGGCCAGCGCACTGGTCAGCCGCCCCGTGGCCAACGCGTGCTGCGACCGCACCATGCAGCCGCCCGGCGGCGAGCTCGGCCGCGTGCGGGCCGAGCCGCGGGCACAAGGCTGAGGCACCGAGCCGCGGGCACAAC
>JBBIIL010000106.1:5346-8171 GCA_037446495.1 Chloroflexota bacterium
GGCCAGGGTGGTGGTGTGCCCCCGCTGGACGGCGATCACGACGCCCGATGGCCGGGTCCAGGCCGTGTCGCTGTACGGGCCGGGCAGTTCCACCGTGGACAGCTGGGACGGCAGGCTGCCTCAGGGCCTGCACTGGGGGGACCAGCTGGCCGACGTCTGGTCGAGGCTCGGGCGGCCGCAGCGGGTGACCTCGGCCTACGGCCCGCCCACACTCGTGTACTGGTTCACCAGCCGGCCATACGGGTCGCTGGAACTGCGCTTCGACGCCGGCGACGCGCTCGTCCGGATCAACGCGTCCATCCTGCGCTGAGGCCCCGCGCCGCCGGGTTGGGTCGTCTGCGATCATCGGCGTGTGAGCGACTCCGTCCCCGCCCGTCCTCGGCCGCCCAGCGTCGAGCGCGTCCTCGCGCCAGTTCGCGCCCGACTGCCCGGGGCTGATCCCGCAGCGCTGGCCGCGGCGGTGCGCGACGTGGTGGACGCGGAGCGCGAGCGCCTGGCCGCCGGACGCACGCCCGCGTCCGTCGACGCCCTGGCCGACGAGGCAGTGGCTCGCGTCGCGGCGTTCACGGACCCGGATGCAGCGTCGGGTCCAGTGCCTCCCCGCGTCGTCAACGCGACTGGCGTCGTGCTCCACACGAACCTTGGCCGGGCGCCGTGGCCAGAAGCCGCACTGGCGGCAGCGGTCGCGGCAGCGGCGTCGTACGGCTACCTCGAGCTCGACGAGGCCACCGGCCGACGCGGTTCGCGGTACCGCGCGGCCGAGGAGCACCTGATCGCGCTCACGGGTGCCGAGGCGGGGCTCGTGGTCACCAACGCGGCGGCGGCGCTGCTGCTGGCGGTGGGCCTCGCCGGACGGCGCGGCTCAGTGGTCGTCTCCCGTGGTGAGCTCGTGGAGATCGGCGGCGGCGTGCGGATACCCGAGGTCATCGCCCGGGCGGGGGCGCGACTGGTTGAGGTGGGCACCACGAACCGCACGCGGGCTGCCGACTTCGAGGCGCCGCTGGCCGAGGGTCGCGCGAAGCTGGTCCTGCGCGTGCACCCGTCGAACTTCGCCGTCACCGGCTTCGCGGAGGCGGCGGACCTTGCCGAGGTCGCGGCGATCGCCCACCGCCACGGCGCACTGGTGGTGGACGACCTTGGCTCCGGCGCCCTGCTCGACACGACCGCCTTCGGCCTCGCCCACGAGCCCACCCCGGCCGAACGCCTGGCGGCGGGGGCGGACGTCGTGGTGTTCAGCGGCGACAAGCTGGTGGGCGGGCCGCAGGCCGGGCTCATCGCCGGGCGAGCGGACCTCATCGCGAGACTTCGGCGTGACCCGCTCGCCCGGGCCCTGCGCCCCGACAAGGCGATCCTCGCGGGCGTCGCGGCGACGCTTGGCCTGTATCGGGCTGGGCGCGCGGTCATCGACATCCCGGTCTGGCGGGCGATCGCGCGAACCCCGGACGGGCTGCGGTCACGGGCGGCGGCCATCGCGGCGACTGCGGGCGTGCATGTCGAGGTGGTCGCCCTCGAGAGCGCGGTGGGCGGCGGCTCGCTGCCCGGCCAGGTGATCCCGTCCGTCGGCGTGGCCGTCCGCGTGGGCTCGGCGGACCGTGCGGCGGCGGTGCTGCGGCGCGGTCCGGACCGCGTGCTGGCGCGCATCGAGGGCGAGCGACTCGTGTGCGACCTGCGGACCGTCGAGCCCGAGGACGACGTGCTTCTCGCGCGGCGCCTTGCCGGCTTGGCGGGGCGGTGAGGTCCATCGTGAGCGCGGCGGGCGCGGCGTGAGCGTCGTCGTCGGGACCGCCGGCCACATCGACCACGGCAAGACCACGCTGCTGCGGGCACTCACCGGCATCGACGCCGACCGTCTGCCCGAGGAGCAGCGCCGAGGCATGACCATCGACGTGGGGTACGCGCACCTGGCGCTGCCCGGCGGCGGGTCGCTGGACTTCGTGGACGTGCCGGGCCATGACCGGCTGGTGGGCAACATGCTGGTCGGGGCGGGCGAGATCGACGCCGCGCTGCTGGTGGTGGCCGCCGACGACGGGCCGTCCGCGCAGACGCTCGAGCATCTCGAGCTGCTCGACGCGCTCGGGCTGCGCGAGGGCCTTGTGGCGGTGACGAAGGCGGACCTGGCGGGCGAGGCACGGGCCGCCGAGGTCGCGGATCAGGTGGCGGTGCTGGTGGGCCGCACGACTTTGGCCGGGTCGCCGGTCCACGTGGTGGCCTCCACGACGGGCGCCGGGATCGAGGGGCTGCGCACGGCGCTCGCCGAGCTGGCCGAACGCGTGGCCGCACGGCTCGCGGCCGAGGCACTGGCATCTGGCGGGCCGCGGCTGGCGGTGGACCGCGCGTTCCGGGTCCGCGGACGGGGCGTCGTGGTCACGGGCAGCCTGCGAGGCGGGCGCGTGGCGGCGGGCGACGCGCTGCGGCTCGTCCCGGGCGACCGCGAGGTGCGCGTCCGCGAGGTGCAGGCGCGCGGGGCGCCCGTCGAAGCCTCTGATGGCGGGCGCACGGCGCTGCTGCTCGCGGGCGTGGAGCTTGACGACGTGCCCCGGGGCGTGGTGCTCACGGCGGACCCTGTCGTCGTCGCCACCTCCCGGATGATGGTCGCGATGCGGGCGCCCGCGGGATTGGGCACCGCCGCCGGCGGCCGGTTCGCGCTGTCCGTCCCCCCGGCCGATCGCGATCGGCTGCGCCTCCACCTCGGCACGGCACAGGCCGGGGCGCTGGTCGTGCGCGGCCCGCGCGAGGCGATTGACCTTCGAGACGGCGCGCTGGCGATCCTGCGGCTCGACGGCCCGGTCGCGGCGGCCCCCGGCGACCGGTTCGCGCTGCGGCGG
>JBBIIL010000107.1:0-8145 GCA_037446495.1 Chloroflexota bacterium
ACACGGTCATGGCGGGGCCCGACTGGTCGAGCACTGCGATCTTCCTGACGTGGGATGACTGGGGCGGCTTCTACGACCACGTGGTGCCGCCCACGGTCGACGCCAACGGCTACGGGCTGCGCGTCCCCGGCCTGGTCATCAGCCCGTATGCCCGGCAGGGGTACATCGACCACCAGGCCCTGAGCTTCGACGCCTACCTCAAGTTCATCGAGGACGACTTCCTCGGCGGCCAGCGTCTCGACCCGGTCACCGACGGCCGGCCCGACCCGCGCCCCGACGTGCGCGAGAACGCGCCGCAGTTGGGCGACCTCGCGGCCGACTTCGACTTCACGCAGGCGCCGCGTCCACCGGTGATCCTGCCCGTGCACCCGGCGACGGGTCTGGTGCCGGCCGCAGGTGTCGCGGGATTGATCATCTCGACCGCATCGAGCATCGGCCCATGACGGGCGAGGTGTCGCGCGACGGGCCTATGCGCCGTGCGCCGCGGCCTCCTCGGCGATCGGCTCGTCGGTGGCCCACGCCGAGCGCATCGGGAGATCCCACCAGGACGTCGGTGCCACCGTGAGCCGCTCGAGCGCGCGGAGCGTGGTGTCGTAGTTCACGCGCCAGCCATGGAAGTCGCGCCAGGCCTGGTCCCGGTCGTCGATGACGGGGACGCCGGCCCGGGCGAGGACGTCGAGCGCCGTCTCGAAGTGCGCGCGGTCCACGCTCGAGGGGACATCAGCCGTCGGCGTGGCCGGGTAGGGGATCCGGAAGACCTCGCAGATCCGCCGCAGCGCCAGGTACCCGGCCCGGATCATCACGTCGGCCCGCACGTCCACCGGGATGTCCACCGCTGCGCGGGTGATCGCCGCGGCGTCCATCATCGCGCCCGCAGCGTTGACCCAGCTGCGGCCGGGCTGCTGCGAGCGGTAGTGGACCAGGATCGTGAGCGAGGTGTGGGTCTCCTCGATCTCGGCGAACCAGCGCTCCCACTCGGCCCACATGTCGCCCAGCTCGCCCAGGCCGCGGAGGCGCTGCAGGCGTGTGAGCATCACGACCGGCGAGGGCGGCGAGTCAGCCCGAACCTCGAGGAGCGTCACGAACAGCTCACGACGCGAGAACGCGCCGTAGATCGTGGGCAGGTACGAGACCAGCAGTGCCACAAGGCCCAGACCGATCGCAGCCTCGATGAAGGCGAGCGCGTCGCCATACTCGAACGATGGCCGCGCGAAGCCCAGGGTGAGCAGCGAGGACCCGCTGTCCACGAACGCGTCGTACACGCTCGGCGCGCCGATCGCCCAGAACATCGCCGTGAACCCGACGGAGATGGCCACCAGCCAGATGCCCGGGAGGATGACGAGCGATACGGGGCCGAAGTAGGCCATCAGCCGGTCGCGCGTCTCGTACGGCTTGTGCGGCCCGGCGACCACGTCGAACAGCCGGCGCGTGCCGTGGAACGCGAGGCGGGCCACGCGGTCGGTCGAGCCGCGCGGCAGGATGAACGTTCGGATCCCGCTCAGCAGCACCCGCCCGACAGCGAGCGCACCGAGGACGAAGGCGAGCGCGTGGGCGAAGGGCACGCCCGGAGGATACGCGACGCTCGTGCGCCCGACCAAGCGCCAGTTGCCGGTTGGCCCGCTCCTGGCCCTGGTGCGGCCTCTGTCGATGTCGTCGGTCCTCGCGACGCCCATCCATCGGCGCACACGACCCGAACTGCAGCGCGGCTCCCGTCAGGACGGCTGCGGGAGCTGCATCCGGTCGAGCTCACGCCCGATGCGGTAGCCGTACTCGACGATTTTCTGCCAGTCGCGGAAGTCGCCGAGACGATGCGTCTGGAGCACCTGCTCGGACACGGCGGCGTTCGCTGACAGCCGCCCGCCGAACGTGCGGTGGGCGCGGGCGCCGAGGCCCTCGGTCAGCGCGGCTCCGTGCGGGGTGATCGGCTGGTCGGCTCTGGCCAGACGGCGATCGAGGGGGCCGCCGCTGAACAGCCACAACGGGCGGGCCCTGAGCTGCTCGTGGAAGCGCTCGATGAACTTGCGGGCGTCTCGCTGCCAGTACGCGGCGTAGACCGCGCTGCCGAGCACGACGGCGTCGATGTCGTCGAGGCTGGCCACGTCGCGCGCCGACAGCGCCACGGCGCGGTGGCCGCCGTCGCGGAGGACCTGGGCGATCGCCTCGGCGATCTCGGCGGTGGCGCCCAGCTTGCTCGCGTAGACGACGAGGACTCGAGCTGACACGGCTCCCGATCTCTGGTCCCAGTCCCCCCGGTCGGTTCGACGACGTCCATCTTGCGGCCCTTCGAGCGACTCTGCTGGCCGGGCGGTGCCCGGACGCACCGTGACGCAGCCGAGGGCCCCAACCTGCGTCCCGTGCTCGGCGACGCAAGCGAGGGCGTTCGCGAGCTGCATCTGACGCGGCGTCCCGGCCCGCACGCGGAGCTGGGCCGAGCTGGCGACCACGAGCGCCACGCAGCGGGCCCTCGCAGGCCGATCACACGCGCGAAGCCGTCCAGCTTCTCGAGCCGCTTGATGGAGTGGCCCTCCACCGAGGCGCGGATCCCCTGGCGTGGGCGATCAGCCCGGGAGCGGCTGCCCGACGGGTCACACTCGTCGGGGCGGCCCCGAGACCAACCGATCCTGAGGCGGTTGAGCAGGGCTGGTTCCGGAGGGCGCTCAGCGCAGTGCGGACACGGCGGCGCGCTCGATGTCCAGCCCCTTCGCATGTCGCGCGTAGAAGGCGTCGAAGCCGGCGACGTCGCCCGGATCGGGGTGCACGACGGCGCCCATGCCACCCGCCACGAGCCGGTCGAGGAAGTCGGGCAGCGCCTCGCGTGCATCCTCGCGGCGCAGGTATGCAGCGAGCACCGCCATCCCCCAGGCGCCGCCCTCGCCGGCCGTGGACGGGATGCTCACCGGGGTGTTCAGGGCGGCGGCCATCATGCGCTGGCCCGTGTCACCGCCCTTGAAGAAGCCGCCGTGGCCGCGGATGCCCTCGATGGCAACCCCCTCATCCCGGGTCAGGATGTCGAGCCCGGTGCGTAGCGAGCACAGCGAGGAGAAGTACAGGGCGCGCACGAGGTTCGCGAGGGTGAACCGGCTATCCGGCCTCCGCGCGACGAGCGGTCGGCCCTCGGTGAAGCCGGTCATGTGCTCGCCCGAGACGTAGTTGACCGCAAGCAGGCCGCCGGCGTCCGCGTCCGCCTCGGCCGCCAGCGGCAGGATCCGGGCGTAGACCTCGTCGAGCGGCACGTCGGCGCCCAGCGCCCGGCCGGCCTGGCCGAGGAGCGACGCCCACGCGTCGAGGTCGGACGTGCCGTTGTTCGAGTGCGCCATCGCCACGGGGCTGCCGTCGGGCGTGACGACGATGTCGATCTCCTCGTGGATCCGCGAGAGGCTCCGCTCGAGGACGATCATCCCGAAGATCGACGTGCCGGCCGACACGTTGCCGTAGCGCGGGCGCACGGCGTTGGTGGCCACCATGCCGGTGCCGGCGTCGCCCTCGGGCGGGCAGAGCTGGATGCCGGGCCGGAGCCCACCGGTCGGGTCGAGGAGCCGGGCGCCCTCGGCCGTGAGCCTGCCTGCATGTGCGCCGGCGGGCAGGACCCGGGGCAGGATGCCGTTGAGGGTCCACGGAAGGCCGCGGGGAGCGATCAGGTCGTCGAAGCGCGCCATCCGGGCCGCGTCCCAGTCGCGCGTCGCCGGGTCCAGCGGGAACATCCCCGACGCCTCGTCGAGGCCCACGACGTGCTCGCCGGTGAGCCGCCAGTGCACGTAGGCGGCCAACGTCTTGAGATGCGCGATCCGCGCCACGTGCGGCTGGCCGTCGAGGATCGACTGGTGGAGGTGGGCGATCGTCCAGCGCTGGGGCACGGCGAAGTCGAGGAGCGGAGTCAGCTCTGCGCAGGCGGCGCCGGTGATGTTGTTCCGCCAGGTGCGGAAGGGGACGAGGAGGTTCCCGTGGGCGTCCAGCGCGACGTACCCGTGCATCATGCCGCTGATCCCGAGCGCGGCCACCCGTTCGAGGCCAACCCAGTGGCGGCGGTGCACGTCCTCGGCCAGCGACGCGTAGCAGTCCGCGAGGCCAGCCCAGACGTCGTCCATGTCGTACGTCCAGACGCCGTCGACCAGCCGGCTCTCCCAGAGGTGCACGCCCGCGGCCAGGGGCGTCGTGTCGGGAGCGACCAGAGCGGCCTTGATGCGGGTTGACCCGAACTCGATGCCGAGGTACGCGCCGCCCGCGGCGATAAGGCTCGCGGCATTGGTCGGCTGCTCGTCCACGTTGCCCTCCTGATGCTACGTCTGGGTCGGCGCCCCATTGACTGGTCGCGGAGCGCTGTCACGCACGATGAGCTCGGCCGCGAAGGTGATCACGCGTCCCGGATCGCACGCCCCGTCGGCCTCCTCGAGCACGGCTGCCACGGCCGCCATCCCCACCTCACGCAACGGCTGCGTGACCGTGGTCAGGGCCGGCGTGAAGTAGGCGCCCTCGGGGAGGCCGTCAAACCCGGTGACCGCGAGGTCGCTCGGCACGGCGATCCCGCGACGCGCCGCCTCGTGCAGCAGGCCGAGGGCCATCTGGTCGTTCGCGGCGATCACGGCATCCAAGTCGCCCTGGCGCTCCAGGAGCGCGTCCAGGGCCGCCGCGCCGCTAGCGGAGGACCAGTCGCCCTCGAAGACGGGTCCCGGTGCGAAGCCCGCCTCGATCATGGCGCGCTCCCAACCCTCGCGCCGCTGGCGGGCCTCCAGGAGCGTACCGGGGCCAGACACGTAGCCGACCCGGCGACGCCCGAGTTGGAGCACGTGCGTGGTGACCGCCGCCTGGGCCCCCGTGTTGTCGACGCCGATCGTCGTGTAGCTGGACGAGGGCTCGCACTTGAGGAAGACCATCGCCGGTGACCGGTCGGGCACGAACGCCTGCACGCTGCTCGCGGGCACGGGAAGCTGCGCGCCATCGAAGATGACGCCCTCGACCTGGTGCGACGCCAGGAACCCGAGGATCGGGACGATGTCGGGCGGCTGGAAGGCGCCGAGCTCCTTGAGCAGCAGCGCGTAGCCGAGGCGCTCGCACGCTTCGGCCACGCCGGTCAGGACCTCTGACACGCCCGCCAGGTGAAGGCCGGCGGCGACCATGCCGACGGTCCTCGACCGTCGCGAGACGAGCGAGCGAGCCACCGCGCTCGGCTGGTAACCCTGGCGCGCGATCGCCGCCTCGACTGCGGCCCGAGTCTCCTGCGAGACGTCCGGACGCCCGTTGACGACCCGGGAGACGGTCTGCACCGACACGCCGCACATCGCGGCGATGTCCGTGATCGTCACCCGTCTCTGGCGTGCCACCTGCCGCGCCCCTCCTGGATCTGCAAACCGCCCGTTGATCTGGAAGCTCCCCGCATGGTAGCGTACGACCGTGAACGTTCCCGAGAACGTTCACGGTCTCGAAGCTGGCGTGGGCGGCCGCACCTGGAGGCATCTGGCATGAAGCCGCTCGGCGAGTACGAGGTCTGGTTCCTCACCGGAAGCCAGGAGCTGTACGGCGAGGACACGCTGCGGCAGGTCGCCGACCACGCCGCGCAGATCGCGGCCGGCCTGGACGACGCGGCATCGATCCCGGTGCGCGTCGTGTTCCAGCCGGTCGTGACGTCGCCCGAGGGCATCAAGGCGGCTTGCGTTGCCGCCTCCGCGGCCGATGACTGCGTCGGCGTGATCGCGTGGATGCACACCTTCAGCCCGGGGAAGATGTGGATCGGCGGCCTCCAGGCCCTGCGCAAGCCGCTGCTCCACCTCCACACCCAGTTCAACCGCGATCTCCCGTGGGGCGAGATCGACATGGACTTCATGAACCTCAACCAGGCCGCGCACGGCGACAGGGAGTTCGCGCACATCGAGACGCGGCTGGGCCTCGCCCGCAAGACGGTGTCCGGGCACTGGCAGGACCCGATGGTCACGGCGCGAATCGGCGCATGGGCGCGCGCCGCATGCGGCCGCCACGACGCGCAGGGCCTGAGGGTCGCGCGCCTCGGCGACAACATGCGCCAGGTCGCGGTGACCGAGGGCGACAAGACCGAGGTCCAGATCAAGCTCGGCGCATCGGTCAACGGCTTCGCCGTGGGCGACCTCGCGGAGGCCGTGCGGGCGGTGCCCGACGCCGCGGCGGACGCGCTACTGGACGAGTACGAGGCGAGCTACACGCTGGCCCCCGGCCTCCGCGCCGGCGGCCCGGACCGAGAGGCGCTGCGCGAGGCCGCCCGCATCGAGGCGGCGCTGCGGGCCTTCATGACCGAGGGCGGGTTCGGAGCCCTGACCGACACCTTCGAGAACCTCGACGGCCTCCGCCAGCTCCCGGGCATCGCCGTCCAGCGGCTCATGGCCGACGGCTACGGCTTCGGCGCCGAGGGCGACTGGAAGACCGCGATCATGGTCCGCCTGGAGAAGACGATGGCACGGGGCCTGCCGGGCGGCACCTCGTTCATGGAGGACTACACCTACCACCTCGACCCCGCCGGGCCGCTCGTCCTGGGCTCGCACATGCTCGAGACCTGCCCGACGATCGCCGAGGGCAGGCCGAGCTGCGAGGTCCACCCGCTCTCGATCGGCGGCCGGGCCGATCCGGTCCGCCTCGTGTTCGACGCCGCGCCCGGCCCGGCCGTCGTCACCGCGCTCATGGACATGGGCGACCGGCTGCGGCTGCTCGTCAACGAGGTGGAGGTCGTGCGCCCGCCCGAGCCCATGCCGCGCCTGCCAGTCGGCCGCGCGGTCTGGAGGCCGCGCCCGGACTTCGCCACCGCGACGGAGGCCTGGCTCATGGCCGGCGGGTCCCACCACACGGTGCTGTCACGCGCGCTGGGGACCGATGTGATCGCCGACTTCGCCGAGATGACGGGCATTGAGCTGCTGGTGGTCGACGCGGGCACCACGATCCGGGGGTTCGGCCGCGAGCTGCGCTGGAACGAGGCCTACCACCGCCTGGCCGGGGGCCGCTGATGCCGGGGCCCATGCTGCCCGGGCTGCGCGAGCAGGTCTGGCTCGCCAACCAGGCGATCGTCCGGGCCGGCCTCGTGACCCTCTCCTTCGGAAACGCGAGCGGGGTGAGCCGGGAGGCCGGCGTCCTGCTGATCAAGCCGAGCGGCGTCCCGTACGACGCCCTCCGGCCCGAGGACCTGGTCGCGGTCTCGCTCGCCGACGGCTCGGTCGTCGAGGGGGACCTGCGGCCGTCGTCGGATACGCCCACCCACCTGCTGCTCTACCAGCGGTTCGCCTCCATCGGCGGCGTGGTCCACACCCACTCCCCGGCGGCCGTGGGCTGGGCCCAGGCGAAGCGGCCCATCCCGCCCCTCGGGACCACGCACGCCGACCACTTCCACGGTCCGGTCCCGCTCGGCCGCCCGCTCACGCGCGAGGAGGTCGAGGGCGACTACGAACACCACACGGGCGTGGTGATCGCCGCCACGATCGAGGGGCTGGGCCTCGACCCGCTCGAGATGCCGGCCGTCCTCGTGGCGAGCCACGGGCCGTTCACCTGGGGGCTGGATGCGGAGCACGCCGCCGAGAACGCCGTCGCTCTCGAAGCCGTGGCGGCGACGGCCGCCTCGACCCTCGCCCTGAACCCCTCCGCCGAGCCGGTCGCGCGCTACCTGCTGGACCGCCACTACCACCGCAAGCACGGCCCCGGCGCCTACTACGGCCAGACCGGAGATCACGCAGGGACGGAGCGCTGAGACACGCAGCGGCGTGCCGGGCATTCGATCGACTGCACCTCAGTCCCGGCAGACGTGGCGTGTATCGGCGGTCTTGTAGTGCGGGAGGTCCGGGCGCCCGGCTCAGGTCTATCTGACCTTAGTGATCTTCCCCGGCGGAGATGGGGCACCGGAGTGGCGTGCTCTCCAAGGTGAGTGCACGTGCCGCCGCGGTCCGACCCGGGGAGGCACCCTGGGCCCAGCCGCCGCCGGGGAGGGCCCGCGTGCCTCTGCTCCCGGCCGCGCCGGGCGGCCGGGAGCCCCCGCCCGCGCCCCAGCTCGCCCGTCGCGCAACCCGTGCGCCAGCCCTCCGCGCGCCTCCTTGCGCCACGAGGGGCTCCTGTGGTTCCGTCCCGGGACGACCGCGCCGCAGGGGGGTCCGCACGTTCCGCCGCGGAACCACCGGAGTCCGTGGAGACTCAGGGGCCGGG
>JBBIIL010000108.1:0-8038 GCA_037446495.1 Chloroflexota bacterium
GAGGTCGCGGCAGTCACTTTCTCGAGGATAGCACCGGTTGCTGCGGCGTCATCGATCGTGTCCCTGCGTCAACGATCGGCGGCTGCCAGGCGTGAGCGGCCGGGTGAAGAGCGGGCCCAGGAGACCAGCGGAGAATGCCGCCGGGTATACAACGTCTGCCGGAAGCCAGGTCGCGAGCGGAATAAGGATCGCCCACCACTGGCGCCGCTCCAGGAGAAGCGCGACCGGCAGGAGCAAGAGCATCGCGTAGTGGTCCCAGAGGAGCGGGCTGAGGAGCTGGGAGGCGACGACGCCGACGATGAAACCGGTCGCTGCATCACGACGAAGCCAGGCGAACAGGGTGACCGCGAGCGTCGCGATCACGGCGGCCCACTGGATCGCGGTTGCCGCGTCGAGGCTCGCCCCGGCACGCCAGGCCACACCGCCGGGGGTCATGTTCTTCGGCGTCGTCACCGGCTGGCTTACTCGACCGAGCAGAGCGATGTAGTCCGTCCATGTCGCGGCGCCTGTGATGAGCGTTGCGATGAGTGTCGCCGCCCCGCATGCGGCAAGCCCGACGAGGACTGCCTGCCAGCGACGCGTGATCAGCATCCACGCGAACAGGAGCGCCGGCTGGAGCTTCGTCAGAGCTCCGGCCGCAACCCCCAGGCCGAGTCCGAGCGGCCGGTCCAGCGACCGCCAGCCGACCGCGAAGCACAGGTAGATGAGCGGGCCGACCTGCCCCAACTTCACCGAGTACAGGAACGGCAGGCTCAGGGCGGCGAGCACAACGATCGCCCAGCGGACGCCACGGCGCACGGGCAGGATCGCGGTCCCGACGAGGAACGCAGCCACGAGGCCGCCGAGCCAGGCCCACGTCCCGAGCGAGCCAGGCAGGAGCGTGAACGGAACAACCGCCAGCGCGAAGGGGGGTGGGTAGAGGTAGATCGCGAAGCCGCCTGCCACGTCCACGTTCGGGTCGTAGAGCGGCCGGCCGTCGAGGAGGCGCTGTGCCGCGTGTGCGTAGGCTTGGTAGTCGTATCCGAGTGTCGTGCCGGCGCTCGCGAGGATGGCCCCGGTGGTGAGCGCCATAGCTACGACGCACAGGACCGGCGTGAGGTCGCGAACGGCGGCGCGTAGGCGAACGCCGTCGACGGTCACGGCGAGGCGCTCGTGAGCCGCTGCGGCGAGGTTCGTGGCGTTTCGGGCCAGCGCAGCTGCAATGGGACGATTGCGACGAGCATGCTGAGCGCCGTCACCCAGAGTGTTGGGTTGGCGATCACGATCGCGACGACAAGCATGGGCTCGCCGACGCGGGGGCGGAGCCGGCCCGCTGTCAGCGCAAGCAGGACGCCGGCCGCTGCGCGAATGGGGAACGGCACTGGCACGAAGCTGGCACCGACGCTGCCGGCCGATCCCACCACGACCGTTGCAAACTGATGCCAGGCCGCGGGCGAGATCAGGATGCTCGCCAGGAGCATGATCGATCCGACGAGCCCGGCGGTAACCGCATCACGGTACCGTCCACGCGCAACGAAGTACACCAGCCCCAGCACAGGCGTGACCTTGATCGCGGCGGCCAGCGCGAAGCAGCTGGCGTGGCGTCGGAGTCCGAGCACGATCAGGACCGCGAGTACGAGGTGAACGTTCCGATACCAGAGCTCGACCGACACGGGGAGGAACGCGACGAGGGCGAGAGCCACGAAGGCGTTGCCGCGGCCCAGCCACCAGAGGCTGGCGATCAGGAGGAGCGTCCACGTTGCGACGAAGACCGCGTCCGGCATGATGCTCGTCAGCGGCGCAAGGACTTGGGCTAGGGGCGGCGGGTAGAAGTAAGCGTAGGGGGTCCCTGGCGTCGCGGATGGATCGTAGAGGGGCAGCCCCGCGACCAGCCTCTTTGCGGCCAGCCAATACGCGTACTCGTCGGAAGGGACGCTCCAGCGGGTCACCGCCACAATCAAGAGAAGACTCGCACCCAGCACCGACAGGACCAGAAGCGTCAGTCTTTGGGGCCGTCCGGAACGAAGCACCAGAAGCCGCCCGAGGTTGGTCACGGTCGCGCGTCGACCTTGCGAGGCACGCGCCGGTGGATCAGCGGCGTCCGGAACAGGTCCCAGCCGACCCGGAGCGCCAGCCGCGGTCGTGGGTGCATCCGCGACCCACGCTTGTCCGCCCACCGGATCGGCACGATCGCGATCCGGTAGCCCCGCCGACGGGCGAGGTAGATCAGTTCGACGTCGAACACGAGGCTCGTGATGGATTGGCGGCCGAACAGGTCGTTGGACGCCTCGCGGGTGAATCCCTTGAAGCCACACTGCGTGTCCTGCACGGGGCCGACCGCCCAAACAGAGGCGAGGAGGTGAAATGCTCGCCCCAGCAGACGCCGGTAGAGGGGCTGACTCGCCCGCATGTCCGAGCCGTCGGGCTGGATCCGGCTGCCCAGGGCCACGTCGTGGTCGGCGAGCGCACTCACCAGGAGCGGGATCTGGTCCGGCGGGGTCGCCATGTCCGCATCCGCGAAGAGGACGAGGTCAGTATCCGCGGCCAGCATGCCGGCCCGCACGGCCGCGCCCTTCCCCCCGTGCGGCACGGAGAGAAGCGCGAGCACAGGGTTGGGCGTGCCGTGACCCGCGACTGCCTCCGGGCGCGCCCGGACCAGTGCCGCTGTCCCGTCCGTGCTCCCATCATCAACGACCAGGACGCGGACGTCCGCAGGAAGCGCCGCCGCGCCGGGGGCACCGTCCCGGCCCTGCTCGCCGTGCCGCTTCAGGTAGCCGAACAGCTCGTCCAGGGCCGGACCGAGTCGAGCCTCCTCGTTGTAGGCGGGCAGGACGATCGTGAGGCTGACTGGCTGCATCCGGGTCAGTCTACGCAGACGTTCGCGACCGGTCGCTTGATCGGGACCCTCGCCGGAACGACCCCCGCTCGACCCGTCTGGGGCCGAATGGGAATGCCGGCGCGAAGCCCGGCGCAACGAGTGCCGCAAGCACGGCCACACCGTTGAGCCAGAGAACCGGGAGCGCCAGAACGACCGCGACGGGAACGGTCCACCGCCGGTCGGTGACGCCTCCCCACGCCACGAGCGCAGTAGCGACCGGGAGTCGGGCCAGCAAGGGCACCGGCAGGTACCAGCCGGGTGTCGCGGTTGGTCCGCTCGCGCTCCCGACGAGGATTCGATACCACTCCGCCCACCATCCGGGCACGATGACCGCCGATCCGGCGGCGATGGCGGCCGTGGCAAGCACCGCGATCGACAGCGAGCGCCACTCTCGCCGGACGAGGTGCCAGATCAAGCCGATCCCAGGTGTGACCTTGGTGAGAAGCAGCAAGGACCAGGCCGCGGCCCAGCCAGGCCCGCGCGAGATTGCGGCAACGATGGCGCCCGCATACAGGATGTGCACGTTACCGGAGACGATCTCAAACGGGACCGGCAGGAACAGGAGCAGTGGCAGGGCCCACCGGCCGGCGACGGCGCGGTAAAGGGCGAGGTTCAACGCTGTCCACGCCGCGTTGAACACGGGCCAGGGCAGAAACCCGAGGGGCATGCACAGGAGCTTGAATGGCGGCGAATAGAGATACGAGCCGACGTCACCGACCGCTGCCCCTCCGTACGGGGTGCCACCCTGGAGAGGGCGCCAGTACGCATAGGCGTCCACGCTCTGGTCCCATGGCCGGACGTCGAACAACCGAAGAGCGACGAACCCGACAGCAAGCGCGAGGAACACGGTGTCGGCGCGAGCGGGAAGGCTGCGCTGACCGCTCATGAAGTTGGAGGGCGCGACAACCGGACGACCAGCAGGACGAAGGCGACTGCTACCCAAACCGCAACCGGCGCGACGATCGCCAGCCCGGCAGTGATGACTCCGGCGGCAAGTGCAGCCGCGGTCGCCAGGCGCGCCGCCCCTTCGGCCCGAGCAGCGGCCGCGATCGCAACCGGGATGAGCGCCACCGGGTAGTGGAACCAGGTCACCGGCAGGACGACGAGCGAGGCAACCGTGGCTAGCCCGAAGCTCGTGACTGGATCCTCCACCAGTCGGCCCGCGGCCACCGTCGCAGCGAGCGCCGCAAGCGTAACCGGGATCTGGATCGTCCTGGCAGCGGCGTCCGAGAGACCAAAGACTTGGGCGATCTGCGACGCAGGCCCGATGTTCAGGAAGCTCACGATGTCGGCGAGCGACGAGCCACCCCGCAGGAAGGCGAAGTAGTCGGCCCAGGGGCCGAATCCGCCGACGAGCAGGCTCGCCGCCACGAGAGCGAGACCGGCCGCGATCGCCACGCCCAAGATCCGACCACTCGGGCCGGACGACCCGTCCCGCCAACGCCGGGCGAGGAGCCAGACGCCGAGCGTCGCAGGGTGGAGCTTGGTCACCGACGCCACGGCGAGCGCCACGCCGCCGGCCATCGTGGACCTGCGCCCGGGCACCAGGACCGCGAAGAGGACGAGGCCGCACAGGAGCGGGAACCACGCGTTGAGGTTGCCGAACAGGACCGCAATCGCGAACGGGTACACGAACGCGGCCAGCGCAACCGCGGGTAGCGTCACGTTTCGACCAAGGCGGCCGAACTGGTGCGCGACGATCGCGAGGCCAGCCGCGGCCCCGACCGCCCAGCCGGCAAGCACGATCCCGAATGGTACGTTCGTCAGCGGGACCAGCGCCTGCGCGACGAGCGGGGGATACGAGTAGAAGAGACTCTCGGCAGCGAGGGAGGTTCTCGTTGCAGGACCCGCATAGAGCGACACTCCATCCCGCCAGCGGGTCGCCGCATCGACCAGGAGGCGCAGGTCGTCACCGGCCCTCGGAGGCGACAGCGCCGCGAGCTGTGCGGCGATCACGACGAGGCCAATCCATCCTGCCATCCCGACGAGGACCCAAGCTGCCGTGGACAACGGGACGGGCGGAATCCGTTCGTGCCCAGCGCGCGTCGACATCACGCGCATCGTACGGGGCGCTGGTTCGCCCGACACCCCTCCTGTAGCCCACGTGAGCTGGCATCTCGCATGGCCCATCCGTACGGGTCCTCGGGCGCGGCGGGCGGTGCTACCGTGCACCACCGTGCGGAACGCCGTCCTGCTCTTCCTGTTCGCGCTCGGCGTGCGGCTGGTGCTTGTCGCCACGTTCGCCGATCCCGCGTACCCGGATTCCTTCTATTACGTGGACGCGGCGCGGAGCCTGGCCTCCGGCCACGGCTTCTCCGTGGACTTCGTGTGGATCTTCGCCGAGCTGGGCGGGACGCTGCCTGCGAACCCCGTCCTCCCAATCGCGACCTTCGGGCACTGGATGCCGCTGGCGTCGCTCGTCCAGGTGCCGTTCATCTGGCTGCTGGGCCCGACGGCGCTCGCCTCCGCGTTGCCATTCGCGATCTGCGGCGCCCTTGCGGCCCCGATCGCCCACGGGATCGCCCTCGACGCCGGGGCCCCGCGGCGCATCGCGCTGGGCGCCGGGATCCTCGCCGCCGTCCCCGCCCTGGCCACGCCGTTCCTGGCGCAGCCGGACAACTTCGGGCTCTACGAGCCGCTCGTCGCCGCCGCCCTCTGGTTGACGGCGCGCGGGCTGAAGGGGCACGCACGTTCCTACGCGGTCGCCGGGCTGCTCGTGGGGCTCGCCACCCTCGCCCGCAATGACGGCGTGCTCGTCGGTGGGGCGGTCGGGCTCGCCTTTGCCTGGGACCGCTCGCGATCCCGGCGGACCGGGGGCTCCCGGCAGCCTGCGATCCCGACCTGGGCGGCTGTTGCCTGCGCAGGGTTGTTCGTCCTGGTCGTCGCGCCCTGGCTCGCGCGGCAGGTCGCGGTGTTCGGCACGCTCAGCCCGTCCACTGCGTCCGGGAAGGTCCTCTTCATCCGGAATATCGGCGAATGGGACAGCATCGCGACGCCCGCGACCCTCCAGCGCCTCCTGGGCGAGGGGATCGGTCCCCTCATCGCGAGCCGGGTCGACGGTCTCATCGCCGCGGTCACGATCTTCTCGGTGCTCGTCGGCGGGGCCCTGCTCGCGCCGTTCATGGTCGTCGGGGCCTGGGGCCGCCGGCGCTCCCGTGACTTCGGGCCGTTCCTCACCTACGCAGCGATCCTGTTCGCCTTCTCCGCGATCGTGTCCGCCGTCCACGTGCCCGGCGGGACCTTCATCCACTCTGCGATCGCGCTCGCACCGGCCGGGTACGTGCTGGCACTGGAGGGGGTCGCGGCGACCGTCGGCTGGGTCGCCGCCCGGCGGCGAAGCTGGGACCGGGCAGTTGCAGAGCGCTTCTTTGTGTCGGCCGCCGTCGGCTTCGCTCTCGTGGTCGGGATCGCCGGCTCGGTCACCACGCAGGCGGCCTGGGCAGGCCGGCGAACGGACTTCCAGGCGGTCGGGGCGGCACTGGACGCGGTGGGCGCCCCGGTCGGCGACCGGGTGATGTCGATCGACGCGTCCGGCATGCGCTACTGGACGGGCCACGGCGGCGTGGTCCTGGTCAACGATCCGCTCCCGACGGTCGAGCAGGTCGCCCGCGCCTATGACATCCGCTGGATGGTGCTCAACCGTGCCGACAGCGTGGACGCGGTGGCGCCGATCCTCGACGGCACGATCCGGCCCGCCTGGCTGGGCCTGCCCATCCTCGCGAACGGCCAGGGATCCCACGTCGACCTGGCGGTCTACCCGGTCTGCACGCAGCCGGGGGACGTGCGCTGCGGGCCGTCGACGCCGTGAGCCGGGAGCCGGCGTGAGCCGCCGCGAAGCCTGGCTGAGCGCCGGGCTCGTCTTCGGTGTTGCTCTGCTGGTCCGCGCCTGGGCGCCGGCCCGAATGCCGTTCCCGACTCCCGAGGACGCGACGTACTACTGGGGCGTCGCCCGCAACCTCGTGGATGGGCACGGACTCACGTCGAACGCCCTGTGGAGCTATGTCACCCCGGCGCGGGACGCGTCCGGGGGCCTGAGCCTGGGGTTCCCGCGGCCGGCCTTCGAGATCTGGCTGCCGCTCCCGACGCTCCTCGCGGCGATCCCGATGGCGCTCGCCGGCTCCGACGGCTACGCGCCGGCGCTCATCGTGCCGGTCCTGGTCGGGGCGCTTGTCCCGGTGCTCGCCTGGCGGATCGCGGCCGATCTCGCCGAAGAGCGCGGCCTGACGCGCGAGCGCGCACGGACGCTGGCGCTGGGAAGCGGCATCGTCGCCGCGCTCTGGCTCCCGCTCGTCCTGCCGAGCGCAATCCTCGACAGCACCTCCACCTACGGCGTCCCGGCGCTCGCTGCGTGCGTCCTGATGGTCCGGCTCGTCCGGCACCCCCCGGCGCGGCTGCTGGACGGGCGCGTGATCGCGCTGGGCGTCGCGATCGGGGTCGCCTACTTGTCGCGCAACGAGGCTGCCTGGATCGCCCTGGCGTGGCTCCTTGTCGCCGCGTGGTCGTATCGCGGCCGGGGTGGGCGGGCGATCGTCGGCCCGGTCGCCGTCGCTGGCCTGGCGGCGTTTCTCGTGATGTCCCCGTGGCTGGTCCGGAGCTGGATCACGTTCGGGTCGCCGCTCCCCGGGCAGGCCGCCCTCAACGCCTTCTCCCTCTCCGGCTACGACATCTTCGCCTGGGCGGACCGGCCGACGCTGGCGCGCTACCTGGCCGCAGGCGCGGGCGAGCTGCTGGGCCAGCGCGTGACGGCATTCGAGCACAACCTCGTCGACGTCCTCCTCGTACCCGGCTTCCCGCTCAGCCTCCTCGGGCTGATCGCCCTGCCCTGGATCGGGCGGGCGCGGACGTTCCTGCCGCTGGTCGTGCTCGCCGTGCTCACGTTCGGTGCCACGACGCTCCTCTTCCCGGTGGCGACGACGTGGGGCACCTTCCTCCACGCGTCCCTCCCGCCGCTCGCCCTGCTCCTCGTGGCCGGCCTGGCCGGGCTCGACGCGGGCATCGCGGCGCTGGGGCGGCGGCGGGGCTGGACCCGCCCGGTGGCCTGGCTCGGGCCGCTCTTCGCCGGCTTCGCGGCGCTGCTCTTCCTGTCCGCGGGGATCCCTGCCTATGCGTCGCAGGCGGCGGGCATCGAGGCGTCCTACGCCTCCCTCTCCGCCCGCTTCGCGGCGCTCGGCGATCCGCTGG
>JBBIIL010000109.1:0-8026 GCA_037446495.1 Chloroflexota bacterium
GGTCAGCCCTTGGGCTCGACGACGATGGTGACCTCGGGGATCATGCCCGAGAGGACCTTCACCGCCACCTTGTAGGTGCCCAGCGACTTGATCGGGCTGTCAAGGTCGATCTTGTGCTTGTCCACCACGATGCCGCGGCGGCCGAGCGCCTCGGCGATGTCCTGGGTGTTGATCGAGCCGTACAGCTTGCCGCCCTCGCCCACCTTCACGCCCATGGTGAGCGTGGTGCTGGCGATGCGGGTGGCCGCGATCTCGGCCTCCTCGCGCTCGCGCTTGCGCTTCTCCTCGCGCGACGCGATGTCGTGCTGGTACGCGCGGAAGGAGCCGCCGGACGCGGGCACGGCAACCTTCTGTGGGATGAGGAAGTTCTGGGCGTAGCCGTCCGCCACGGTCTTCATCTCGCCCGTCTTGCCGAGCTTCGCGACGTCCTTGGTCAGGATCACCTTCACGCGCTTGAACCCTCCTTGTTGACCCAGCCCCGAAGCCTCGGCCCGAGCTGGCTGTGGTGCAGGGCATCCCCTGCGAACGACATGGCGTCCGGCAGGCGGCGAACGATACGCCGCAACGGCGCCGGCGTGAAGCGCCGGATCCGCCGAACGTCCTCCTCGAAGGCCCGGCGGTCCACGCCGAGCGCCTCGAGCTTCTCGTCCAGGACCTCGTCCGGGACGCCGTCGAGGAACAGGTCGATGGCCAGCACGGCGACGATGAGGTCGTCGAGCCCGCCGATCAGCGGCACGTCGTCCGGGATCAGGTCCCGTCCCAGCACGAGGTAGCCGGCCGCCGCCGCCAGGGCCGCCTTGCGGGGCAGTGGCGTGCGCTCGTCGAGCAGCAGGTCCACGAACAGGCGGCCGTACTGCGGCGCCCGGCTTGCGATCGGCAGCAGCGCCATCCAGCCGAGCAGGCGCCAGGAGCCGACGCGCCCCTTGTCGCCTGATCGTCCCCGCCGGGTCTCGCGGTTCGTCCGCGAAGCTCGAGCCACCCTGCTCCTCACGCCAATCCACGGCCCCGCGGCGCCTAACCGGGGAAGAGGGATGGTAGCACCGGCCATCGAGGGGTCCCAGCGAGCGGGTGTCATCGGTGGCTGTTGGCGAGTTGACATCGAACGTTCGTTCTGTATAGTGGGGGCAACTCGAAGGAGAGCCCCCGTGACCCGTCACGACGCCGAACGCAAGCGCAAGATCCTGGACGTGATCGCGGCGACGATCCGCGCCCGCGGCTACCCGCCGTCCGTCCGGGAGATCGCCAAGGCGGTCGGCCTGGCCTCCACCTCGGCGGTGCACCACCATCTCCAGATCCTGGAGAAGGAGGGGTACCTGGAGCGCGGCGCGGCGCAGTCGCGGGCCATCCGCCTGACCCCCACAGCGGCGCTGAATCTCGGCCTCTCGAGTGAACTGACCCCGCAGACCATGCCGAGCGAGGCGTTCAACCTGCCCGTGATCGGCGAGATCGCGGCCGGCGGGCCGATCGAGGCATACCGCGACGCCTCGGAGACGCTCTCGGTCCCGGACGTGCTGGCGGCCGGCGGGGACGCCTACGTGCTCCGGGTCCGCGGCGATTCGATGATCGAGGCGCACATCACGGACGGTGACTACGTCGTGATCCGCCCCCAGGAGACGGCCCGGGACGGGGACATCGTGGTGGCCCAAGTGGAGGAGAACGCAGTCACCCTCAAGCGCTTCTTCCGCGAGAAGGACCGCGTCCGCCTCCAGCCCGCCAACCCCAACTACGCGCCGCAGTTCTATCCGTCGGTGCGGATCCAGGGCAAGCTGATCGGGGTCATCCGGCGCCTGGACTGAGCGCCGGCGCGGTGTCGTCCACAGGCCGTCCACAGTGCGGCGTCGTTTCGCGACCTGCCTCGGGGATAACGCCCTAGGCGCCGGGCCCCCCGCTCCGTGACACTCAACCCGTCATCCCGCACGCCCAGACGCAGGACCGCATGATCGACCGCCTTCCCCCGCAATCCATCGAGGCCGAGCAGTCCGTGCTGGGCGCGGTCCTGATCGACCGGGACACGATGATCGAGATCGCGGACTTCCTCAAGCCCGAGGACTTCTACCGGCAGGCGCACGCGCGCGTCTACGCCGTGATGCTGGACCTCTCGGAGCGGCGCGAGCCCATCGACATCGTCACCGTCTCGGAGGCGCTCGAGCGAAGCGGGGACCTGGAGGCCATCGGGGGCCGGGCCTACCTGGGCACGCTGTCCAACTCCACGCCCACCGCGGTCCACGCCGCGCAGTACGCCCGCATCGTGGAGCGCAAGGCGATCCTGCGGAACCTGATCGGCGCCGCCGGCAAGATCGCGGGCATCGGGTACGAGGAACCGGCGGAGGTGAGCGAGGCGATCGACCGCGCCGAGTCCGAGCTGTTCGCCGTCAGCGAGCGGCGCGTGTCGGCCGGATTCTCGGTGCTGCGGAGCCTCCTCCACGACGCGTACGATCGGCTGGACTACCTCCACGCCCACCGCGGCGAGATCAGCGGGGTCCGCACCGGGTTCGGGGACCTGGACGCGCTCACCACGGGCCTCCAGAAGAGCGATCTCGTGATCCTCGCGGCCCGTCCGTCAGTTGGCAAGACGTCGTTCGCGCTCAACATTGCGGAGCACGCCGCCGTCCGGGACAAGCAGAGCGTGGGCATCTTCAGCCTGGAGATGAGCAAGGAGCAGCTGGTGCTGCGCCTGCTCTCGAGCGTGTCGGGGATCGATTCGCAGCGCCTGCGGACCGGCTTCCTCGAGGAGCTGGACTTCGCCCGGATCGCCCCCGCCATGAACGCCCTGTCGGAGGCGGCCATCTACATCGACGACACCCCCAACATCTCCACGATGGAGCTACGGACCAAGGCGCGGCGCCTGCAGGCCGAGTCCGGGCTGGACCTCGTGATCGTGGACTACCTGCAGCTCATGCAGTCGTCGTCCACCACCAAGGACGCCAACCGCGTGCAGGAGGTCTCGGAGATCTCGCGGGGCCTCAAGGCGCTCGCGCGTGAGCTCAAGGTGCCCGTCCTCGCCCTCAGTCAGCTGTCGCGCCAGCCCGAGATGCGCGAGTCCAAGGAGCCGCGGCTGTCGGACCTGCGCGAGTCGGGGTCCATCGAGCAGGATGCGGACCTGGTCATGTTCCTGTACCGCGAGAAGGACCGCAGCTCGGACGACCAGCAGGCCGAGGGCGAGGTCGTGAAGCTCAAGCTCTCCAAGCACCGCAACGGCCCCACCGGAGAGATCGACCTGTGGTTCAAGAAGGCCCAGACGCGCTTCGTCAACTACGCGGGCGAGCGCTACGAGGCGGTGGGCTAGGAGCGCCGGTCGGCGCAGGCGCCAAAGCCGCGACGGGGGCCAAGCGCTGGGCGACGACTGCAGCGCCGAGCGCTGTGCGGCGACGACGACACGGTGCGCCGGGCGGCGCCGGCTGTGGCGGATCAACGACAGCGGTGCGCGGCGGCGCTTGACAGCGCGCGTATCGTCCGGTCCAAGCGGGGGGTTCCGAGCCCGCACGCCGTCGCGCCGATCGCCGCAGCCGTCCCAAGCGCTCGCCCCACGTCGGCCCGGGCACAGGCTGAGCAGGGAGGGAGCGAGGGTGTTCCAGGACCGGACCCTGACATGTCGCGACTGTGGCGGGGCCTTCGTGTTCTCGTCGGGAGAGCAGGCCTTCTTCGCGAGCAAGGGCCTGACCAACGATCCGCAGCGCTGCCCCGCCTGCCGAGTGGCCGCGAAGCTGGCCCGGACGGCGGCCCCGGACGGCGGGCGCGAATACCACGCGGCGGTGTGCCACGGGTGCGGCGCGCAGGCGATGGTGCCATTCGAGCCGCGCAACGACCGACCGGTCTACTGCAGCACCTGCTTCGACCGGGTGCGCGCGGAGGCCACCGCCCAAGCGTGAGTCGGCGAACCGCAGGGCCAACGAACCGTGAGCCGGCCAAGGGGACACGCTCCCGCGCTGCCACCTTGTGCTGACCCCACCAACAGGAGGAGCTTCGTGGGCGTGATCATCATTCGCGAGATGGTCGGGACCAGTTCCCGGTCCTGGAGTGACGCAGCGCGCCAGGCCGTGGCGACCGCGTCCAAGACCGTCCGGAACATCCGGACCGTCGATGTCGTGAAGTCCTCGGCGCGCGTCGAGGACGGCGAGATCGTCGAATACCAGGTCGAGCTCAAGATCGGCTTCGAGTACGAGGGCTGATCCCATCCCCGTCATGGCTCCGGCCCCGCAATCGGAGATAAGCCTCCGTTGAGCGGCGATCGGCACCATGCCGGACATGCCCATCTCCACCGGCAGCTCGACGCGACGTCGGGGCCGCCGCCCATCCGGCGACCCTGACGAACCCGAACTATTCGGCATACGAATTGACGCTGCCCCGAGCGGCTCCGTATCGTCAGCGCCCATCGACGGACCTGCGGCCGCGTCCAGTCATTCTTGGTCAGCACCGTCGAGGCCGCGTGGGCACGAAGGGCATGATCTGGTCGCGGTCGGTCCGGGTCTGGCCGTCGCGTCCCCGCGGTTCGGCTCGCTGGGGATCCGACCGGTGAACCCGCTGCCGGTGCGCGTCTCCAAGATCCAGGGTCCGCTGCTGCGCTCAGACACCCTGTCACGACCACGCCTGAACAGTTGGCTGGACCGCGCGGCCCGCGCGCGTCTCGGGCTGATCATCGGAGACGCGGGCTTCGGCAAGTCCACGCTCCTCGCGGACTGGTCCGGCCACACCAGGCGCAGGACCTCCTGGTATCGGCTCGAACACGACGACCGCGACTGGTTGACGTTCATCCGGCACCTGGTTGCCGGCGGCCGCGAGGTGGAGGACGGCTTCGCGCCCGAGACGTACCAGCTCCTGTGCCACCTTGGCCCCGGCGGCCCGACGAAGGACGAGCTCACCACCTCGCTTGCCCTCGAGATGGCGGCGTTCGGCGCCGCGAGCGCCCACGGATTCTCGGTGATCCTCGACGACTTCCACGTCATCGAGCGGAGCGAGGAGACGGATCCCGTGGTCGCCGCACTGCTCGCGGCAACGGCTCCAGGGTTCTCGCTGATCCTGGCCACCAGGACGGACCCGGAGCTTCCGCCGGCTCGACTGCGCGGCCGCAACGCGATCCATCGAATCGACGATGCGCAACTGCGCTTCAACAGCGCCGAGACGGAGGCCCTGTTCGCGGAGGCCTACAACATCCCGCTCGAGCACGACGTCGCCCTCGAGCTGGCCGCCCGGACCGAGGGCTGGGCCGCCCTGCTGAGCCTTGTCCGGACTCGCCTCGAGGAGCGTCCGGACCCGGACCCGCGGGCGCTCGTCGCCCAGCTGAGCGCCACCCAGGGCGACCTCTACGACTTCCTCGCCGAGGAAGTGCTCGATCAGGCACCACCTGCCCTGGCGGACTTCATCTCGCGGGTTTCCATATTGGAGGACCTCACGGTCGAGGCTGTGAGGGTCATCGTAGGCAACTCGCAGGACGTAGTCGGGCAACTCAGAACTGCTGAGCGACTTGGGTTGGTCCAGCGCATCGCGGGCGCAGATCGCTGGCGGTTCTCACCGCTCGTTAGGGAGTTCCTCTGCGCGCATCTGGAGCAGATCCACGGGCGTCGGTACGTTCGCGATCTGCACCTAGCCATCGCGAAGCACTTTGACGGTGAGAACTGGCGCGTCGCGGCCGGCCACTACGCACTGGCAGGCCGGACAAGTGAGGCCGTGCGTTTGGTGGCCAACTCCATAGAGGACGTCCTGGGATCTGGAAGCTACCGGTCAGCACTCGATCTCCTGGCCGACTCGACGGACGATGGCGCGGTGGCTGGCATCCTCCAAGCACGGTCCCTCCTGCAGCTTGGGGCAAGCCAGCAGGCTCTTGAAGCCGCGGAGAGGGCGGTCACATCAGCCGAAGCAGCGGGCGGTGCGCACCTGTCGTCTGCACTCCGAAGTGCCGCATCAGTCGCCATCGGCATCCACGCTTACGGGTCCGCTTCTGACTTCTCTCGAAGGGCTGCCCAAGCGGCTCAGAATCCGATCGAACGACGACTTGCTGAGACGCAGCTTGACCTCGTGTCGATTGGAGGCGAGGGGAATCTTCCAGCTCTCGCGCTTCGATTGGAGCAGCTGCTGGTGTCACACCAGCGGAGTCGTCAGAGTCACTACGAGGCGATCAGCGCCCTGAACCTTGCTCTCGTTTACCTATGGATGGATCGTTCTCAGGACGCGATCCGACTCTGTGGTCGCGCCGACGAGCTGTTTCTCCGCTCATCGAAGGGCTACGAGCGGGTCTCCGTAACCTTGGCCCGCGCTCTCGGTGAAGCACTAATGGGCCGTTGGCACGAGGCGGAGGCCCTGACGAACGCTGCGCTGAGCGTGGAACACCCGGAGGGCTATGCGGAGGCGGTCCTGGAGGCTGCCTGGGTCGCGGCGTGGTTCGGACCTTCCCGTCGTGCTCTCGACCTCCTGCGGCGGGTGGAGGTAGATCGACTCCCACTCGACTGGAGGCTACATTGGCACGTTGTTCAGCTATGGGAGGCCACCAACGTCGGGGAGATCGATCGACTTCTCCCACTTCTTGAGGGGTCGCCGACAAGCTCGTTCGAGCCCGGATCTGCTTTTCGTTGGCAATTGACGAGGGCGCGCGCCTTCAGGCTCCTCGGTCGCTCGGCCCCTGCGGATTCGGCGCTTCAGAGTGCGACAGCCATCGCGGCCGCTCAGGGTTCTCCCGTCGAGCGTCGCCTAGTTGAGTTGCTGGCCGCGCTCTCCAGCGAACCGAGGGCGGTGTCCGAATCGATGGCGGCGTCTGGGCCAGAGAGTGACCCCCTGCTCGGTGTCTTTGCTCGTGACATCGTCGCGCAAGTCGGCGACCTGAGCGACGAGGCGCTCGTGGTGTTGGGCCGGGCGTGTTCGTCCAATCCAGATCGTTGGCGACCTTTCCTCCGAACAGTCCTCGCGGACGAAAGTGGGATCGCGGCGAGTCGGGTGGCTGCGCTACTGGAGGACGTCGGCGAGGCCTGCGACGTCGGCCTGCTGCGCGACGCGGCGCGTCGGCTCAGGCGGACCGGAGAGAGATGGGGAGAAGTTCTCTCCAGACGGCTCGCACCTCGACTTTGGATCGAGGACCTAGGTTTGGCCTCCCTTCGTGTCGGGGGCCGAACCATCGACGGACGATCCATTCGGCGTAGGGCCCTCGCGTTGCTGCTATTCCTACTGGGCCAGCCAGGGGGAGCCGCAACACCGGACCAGCTGATCGAGGCCATATGGCCCGACCTCGATCCAGACGCCGCACTCAACTCGGTGCACCAGACCATCTACGTCCTGCGGCGGGTTGTCGATCCAGCATATCGAGCCGGGTCCTCACCGGACTATGTCCACTTCGATTCGGACATGGTTTGGCTCGACCCAGAGCTTGTAGACAGTCGTGCCTGGGGCTGCCAGCGACTCCTCTCCACACGGGAATGGACGACCGATCGGCTCAACGAGCTCGTGACGAGCTACCGAGGGCGATTCGCAGCAGATTTCACATACGAGGAATGGGCTTCGCCGTTCCGCGACCGGCTTCACGCGCTCTATCTGGGGGCCATGGAACAGGCGGTCGCGGGTCGGATGGGAGCAGAAGACCACCGCTGGCGACTCTGGGTAGGGCAACAGGCACTTCTGGTCGATCCGGAAGCAGACACGATCGAGGCACAGGTCATTGGCCTCTACCGGACCGTTGACGCCACCGCGGCTGCTAGGGAGCAGTACGTGCATTACGCGACGGCTATGCGCGAGCAGCTCGGTATCGAGCCGGCCCGCATCGAGGACCTATAGGTCAGGGTCACCGGCCGCCTCGTCTGGTGGACATAGGTAGGGTTGCGTATTGACCGGTGTAGAAATGCCCACCTATAGTCCGCCCCGCAGTAGTACTTCAGTACTCTGCAGTCAATGAAACGCTCGGACGCGCTGATGCCACCACCTGAATTGGGCACTTAGGGTGGAGGCGGAGCGAGTAGTGCAACCGACCGACTTTCGAGTCAGGTCGGTTTTCGTGTTCCTGGGCACATCAGGACACGGGAGCCGCAAGGAGGTACGAGCGTGGCAC
>JBBIIL010000110.1:0-7865 GCA_037446495.1 Chloroflexota bacterium
GTCGCCGAGGGCGCCGCCGCCGCGCCGCCGCCCGCGCCGCCACGCTCGCCGCCGTTTCTGCGCCGCAGGCCGGCATCACGATCCGGGGGCCTGTCGCCGTCCCCTCCCCGGGAACGTTCCCCGGATGACGAGCCGATGGCCGTGCGCCGTCCGGCCGGACGCGCGATGATCCAACCCTACGCAGACCGCCACCCTCAGGAGGGCTCGCCGACACTCGCATGAGCCGAACCGTCGATCTCCACGCCGACATCGGCGAGGTGCTCCTGACCGAGGACGCGATCCGTGCCAAGGTCGAGGAACTCGGCCGCCTGATCAGTGCCGACTATGCCGGTCGCGCGCTTACGCTCGTGTCCGTCCTGAAGGGGTCGCTGCCCTTCATGGCCGACCTCATGCGCCAGATCGACCTGCCGCTGCGGATCGACCTCATGGAGGTCAGCTCCTACGGCGGCACGGCTACGGAGTCGTCAGGCCTGGTCCGGATCATCAAGGATCTGTCCCAGAGCATCGACGGCGAGGACGTCCTGCTGGTCGAGGACATCATCGACACCGGGCTGACGCTCAACTACCTGGTCCGCTACCTGCGGGGCAAGAACCCCGCCTCCCTGCGGATCTGCACGCTGCTCGACAAGCCGGCCCGGCGCCTGGTCGAGATCCCCGTGGACTACCGCGGGTACGAGATCCCGGACCAGTTCGTCGTGGGCTACGGGCTGGACTACAGCGAGCGCTACCGCAACCTGCGCTTCGTGGGCGTGCTTCGCCCCGAGGTCTACGGCGAACCGGGCTGATGCACCGTCGATCGCTTGGCTCCGCTCGCCGTCTGGCGCTCTTCGCTGGCATCCTGCTGGTGGTGGGCAGCGTCCTGCCGTGGTACCAGGTTGGCGGCGACAGCGGACTACCGGTCATCGTCTACCGTGCGTTCGACGGCAGCGGCTTCATGAGCTTCCTCGCCGGCCTGGCGACACTCGCGTTGATCGCCCTGCCGTACGCCATGGGCGACCGCCCGACCTCCATCGACCGTGGCGTCTCCTTCGCCGTCCTGGCCGTGGTGGCCATCCTGGGCGTTGTGTTGTGGATCCCGAACGTGCTGGCCGACGTGTCGGGCCTTCTGCCCATGCGTTCCTACGGGTTCTGGATCACCGTTGTCGGGGCGATTCTGCTCGGCCGGGCCGCCTTCGAGATCTACCTCTCGCCCGACCGCCGCTGAAGCGCTCGCGATTCGCGCCGCTTGTGCGCCCTGGGGCGTCAGCCGCCGAGGTACGCCTTCTGCACCTCGGGATCGTTGAGCAGGTCCTTGGCGTCGCCCGCCCGCACGATGTGGCCGGTCTGGAGCACGTAGCCCCGGTCCGCGACACCAAGTGCCATGAGCGCGTTCTGCTCCACCGCCAGGATCGTGGTCCCCTGGCGGTTGATGTCCTGCATGATCTCGAAGATCTCCTCGACGAGCTTGGGGGACAGGCCCATCGAGGGCTCGTCGAGCAGGAGCAGCTTGGGGCGGGTCATGAGCGCCCGGCCCATGGCGAGCATCTGCTGCTCGCCGCCGGACAGCGTGCCGCCCGCCTGTCCGCGCCGCTCGCGGAGCCGCGGGAACAGCTGGAACACCCGCTCGTAGTCCTCGCTGAGGTGCTGCTTGTCCTTGCGGCTGTACGCCCCCATCTGCAGGTTCTCCATCACCGTCATGCGGCTGAAGATGCGGCGACCCTCGGGGGACTGGCCCATGCCCACCCGCACGTGGTCGTGCGCCGGCATGTCCGTGATGTCCCTGCCCTCGAGCTCGATCTTGCCGCTCTTCGAGTGGAGGAGGCCATGGATGGTGCGGAGCGTGGTCGTCTTGCCCGCACCGTTGGCGCCGAGCAGCGTGACGATCTCGCCCGGGAAGACGTCGAGCGAGATCCCCTGGAGCGCGTGGATGTTGCCGTAGTAGCTATGGACGTCGGTGAGGCGCAGCATCGGCTGCCCCGCGGTGGAGGGCCGCACGCGGGCGGGCGCAGCAGTCTCGGAGGTCATGCCGACGCAGCTCCCCGGCCCAGGTAGGCCTCGATGACGCGCGGGTTGGCTCGGACCTCGTCTGGGCTGCCCTCGGCGATCTTCTCGCCGTGGTCGAGGACGGTGACGCGGTCGCTGACGCCCATCACGACCTTCATGTCGTGCTCGATGAGGAGGATCGTGACGCCCAGGTCCTTGCGGACGCGGGCGATGAGCTCGGTCATCTCGCGCGTCTCAACCGGATTCATGCCGGCCGTGGGCTCGTCGAGCAGCAGCAGCTTGGGCTGACTGGCGAGCGCCCGCGCGACCTCGAGGCGGCGCTGGTGGCCGTAGGGCAGGTTCCGGGCGGCCTCGTTCTCGTAGCCCGCCATGCCGACGTACCTGATCCACTTGCGCGCGTCCTTGACCGCGGCCTCCTCCTCGCGCCTGTGGCGTCCGAGGCGGAGGGCGGCGTCGGCCGGGGTGGCGTGCATGCGGCTGTGCATGCCCACCATCACGTTCTCGAGGGCGGACATGTTGGCGAACAGGCGGATGTTCTGGAACGTCCGGCCGATGCCCAGTGAGACCATCTCGTTGGGCCGCGAGCTCCGGAAGATCCCGAACCTGGCGAGCATGGCCACGTACCAGCGCGGCCGTGTCAGCGCGACGAGCAGGGCCGGGATGACCGCGGCCAGCGTGGCCAGGATCAGGCCCTCTCCGATGGGAACGATGCCGACCAGGAGGGCGCCGATGGCGAGCACCAGCAGGATGGTGGGGATGAGGAACCAGAAGATCGGCTCGGCCCAGGTCCGGCGGGGCCGGGCCACGACGACCTCGCCGTTGAACGAGATCTCACCGTCGGACAGCTCGTACACGCCCGCGATGACGTTGAAGAACGTCGTCTTGCCCGCGCCGTTGGGCCCGATGAGGCTCACGATGGAGCCCAGCGGGATGTCGAAGTCGATGGACCGCACCGCGACGAGGCCGCCGAAGCGCTTCGTCACGGCGCGGGCATCGAGCAGCGGCGCCGTCGCGGCGGCCGTCGCCGTGGCGGCGGATGCCGTGGTCATGGTCGTGGCCTCAGTCATTCCCGCTCTCCCGTCGGGTCGGGCGAGGTGAGTTCGTCCACGGCTGGCTCTTCGTGCAGCTCGCGTCGCCGCCTCCGGCTGGGGAACAGGCCCTCCGGCCGCAGCAGCATCATCAGCACCAGGGCGAGTCCGTAGAGCAGGTACTGCAGATTGAGGAAGTTGATCGCGCCGATGTCGATGTTGATGGGACCCAGCGCGAGTGCGGGCAGGTGGAGCGCCTTGACGAAGGCGTCCAACTGCTTGAGCCCCTGACTCTGGAGCTCGTAGATGATCAGGGCGCCGGCGGCCACGCCCCAGATGTTGCCCATGCCGCCGAGGACCACCATGGCGAGGGCGGTGAACGACACCTGGAACTGGAACTGGTCTGGGGTCACGGACCCCAGCTTCGAGGCGTAGAAGACGCCCGCAAGGCCAGCGGTTGAGGCGCCGATCGAGAATGCCAGCAACTTGGTGGTGACGGTGTTGATGCCCATCGATGCGGCGGCGAGCTCGTCCTCGCGGAGCGCCACCCAGGCCCGGCCGAGACGCGAGTCCTGCAGGCGATAGAGCAGCATCACGACGACCGTGATGATGGCGAGGATCGTGACGTAGTACGGCCACGGGTTCGTGAACCCGAAGCCGTAGATCCCGAACAGCCCGTGCAGGCTCGGCTGGCTGATGCCGGTGATGCCGTTGGTGCCGTTGGTGTACTTGTCAGCGTTGAGGAACACGACCGGCACGATCTCGCCGAAGCCGAGGGTCACGATGGCGAGGTAGTCGCCGCGGAGCCGCAGGGTGGGGGCGCCCAGCAGGACGCCGAAGATCGCGGCGGTGATCGCGCCCACCAGCAGCATCGGCCAGAACGGGATGTCGAGGCCCGTGAAGCCGGACGCCGCGTACGCGAACGTATAGGCGCCGATGGCGAAGAACGCGGCATAGCCCAGGTCCAGCAGGCCGGCGAAGCCGACTACGACGTTGAGGCCGAGCGCGAGGAGGACGAACACACCTGCCTGCGCGAAGCCCGCCACCCAGTCCTTCTGGGTGCCGAAGCCATTGAACGGCGGCAGGACCGAGACGACCGGCAGGACCATCGCGATGATGCACACGATGACCAGGATGGACAGCGACTGGTGGTGTCCGAACCAGGTCCGGAGGCCGAAGAGGTCCCTGGCGCCGCCGGCGCCCGAGCCCTTGACGGGCTTCACCGCCGCGCTCATGCCCGGTCCGCCAGCTGCTGGCCGAGGATGCCCGTCGGTCGGAAGACGAGGACGAGGACCAGGGCGCCGAACACGGCCGCCTCGGACCACCGGCCGACGCCGTAGACCGACGCAAGCACCTCGATGAAGCCGATCACGAAGCCGCCGAGCGCAGCGCCGGTGGTGTTGCCGATGCCGCCCAGAACGGCCGCCGTGAACGCTTTGAGGCCGGCCTGGAAGCCGATGTTGAACACCGTGACCCCGAAGTAGAGGCCCTGCACGACGCCCGCGGCACCGGCGAGCGCCGACCCGATGAAGAAGGTCAGCGCGATCGTGGAGTTGATGTTCACGCCCAGGATCTGGGCGGCGTCCCGATCGATGGCGGTGGACCGCATCGCTCGGCCGAGGGTCGTCCGCGTGATGAACCCGTGGAGGGCCGCCATCAGCGCCACGGTCAACACGATGACGAACAGGTTGATGCCGCGAATGTGCACCGGCCCGATGTTGAGGACCGGGTTGGGGATCACCTGCGGCACCGTGACGATCGAGTTGGAGATCGTCACGAAGATTAGGTTCTGCAGAATGAACGAGACCCCGATTGCGGTGATCAGCGGCGCCAGGCGCGGGGCGTTCCGCAGGGGGCGGTAGGCGAAGCGCTCGATGACCACGCCGACGACGCCCATCACGGCCATCGAGACCAGGAACGTGAAGGCGACCACGAGCACGAGCAGCGGCAGGTTGTCGGCGATAGGGCCTGAGAAGCCCAGGCGTGTGAGGGTGAACCAGGCGACGAACGAGCCGCACATGAAGACTTCGCCGTGCGCGAAGTTGATGAGCTCAATGATGCCGTAGACCAGCGTGTACCCCAGTGCGATCAGCGCGTAGACGCCGCCGATCGTGAGGGCGTTGATGAACTGGTCCTGGCCCTGCGCCCACTTGTCGCACGTGCCGACGCCGACGGTGGCGCAGCTGCCCAGGACCATCAGGGCGTAGGCGACGGCCAGCGCAAGGAGCAGCGCAACCGGCATCACGAACCGCCGGTCGAGTCTCACTCGCGCGGCAGGGGTTCCTTGGACGGCAGTCGTCATCGGCTGATCACCGGTGTGGGGCGTGGGCGGGAGCGACGATCCGGGGAAGGAATGGGGCCGGGACGCGTTTCGTCCCGGCCCCCACCCCTCGCTTCAGCTCTACTTGACCGGGTTCGCGGTGAAGTCGCGCTGCTGCAGGAACTTCCAGTCCTTCGACGTGGCGTCGAACTGGTAGTACGAGATCGTGTGCTGGGTGGTGTCGCCGTTGGCGTCGAAGCCCACCGTGCCGAGGACGGTGTTGAACGTGTGGGACGGGTCCGCAACATACGCGCGGACCGCCTCGCGGAGCTGGCCGAGGTCCGTCACGCCCTTGCTGACGGCCGTGAGGGCCTGCAGGAAGATCTGCGTGCAGGCGTAGCCGGGGGCGCTGTAGGCGCCCGGCTCGGCACCCTGGAACATGGCCTTGTAGTCGGTCGCGAACTGGGTCGGGTTCGGGATGTCGTGGATGGCGGCAACCGTGCTGTACGTGTTGACGTCGCCGGCCGCGCCCGCGATGTTGAGGAACGTGGAGGCAGTGGCGGCGGAGCCGTCGCTGATGCCGTCGCCGCCGACGAGCGGGATGTTGGCCAGGCCGGCCTGGGCCATCTGCTTGCGGAACAGGCCGATGCCCGACGTGGTCACGCCGCCGTACATGATGATGCCCGGGTTGAGGCCCTGGGCGGTCGTCACGTAGGAGGTGAAGTCGGTGGTGGTGCCCGGCACGCCGTCGCGCTTGAGCTCCTTGCCGCCGAAGATCTTGTAGGCGTTCTCGAAGCCGTCAGCAAGGCCCTTGCCGTAGGTCTGCGTGTCGTCGAGGACATACGCGGTCTTGGCCTTCGCGATGTTGTACGCGATGTCGGCCGTGCCGGCGCCCTGGTTGTCGTCGGTCGTCGCGACGCGGACGTAGGCGATCTTGGTGGGGTTGGTCTTGCGCAGCGCAACGGCCGCGTCGCCCTTGGTCAGCGTGACGGCGGTGTTGGCCGGCGAGCACTGCATGAGGCCGGCGGCGTTGGAGACCGGGATCTCGGCCTGGGCCACGGACGAGTTGTACGGGCCGACGGCGAACAGGACCTGCGCGTCGTTGACGAGCGCAGTCATGTTCTTGGCGCCCTGGTCGGCGTTGTGCACGCCGGCGACAGCGTCGTCCTGCTGGTTGATGGTGATGTTGAACCCAGGAACCTTGATCTGGGCCAGGGCCAGCGCCACGCCATTGGCGGTCGGGACGCCGTTGGGGGCCTCGCCACCGGTCATCGGCAGCTCGATGCCCACCTTGATGTCGATGGCGGCGCCGGTGCCGCCGCTGGCCGCTGTGCTGGCAGCGGGGCTCGACGTCGAGCTACCACAGGCGGCGGCCACGACGGCGAGCACCGCCAGGCCTGCGCCCACGCGCGCGTATTTCATGCGCTCTCCTCCAATTCCCCTCGAGGATGTCCACGGCCTCGGTGGCCGTGGGCCCGTCGGGTCATCCCAGGTGGCCGGTTGGACGATCCGGCACGGCGGTGATGGCTCGGCGTTTCGAGGGACCCTTGCGCCCGGGGCGGGATGCTCCGGAGCGATGCCGTATGATAGGGGCTAGCGCTGGGGACGCAAGGTTGCCATTTGCGTAAGACCCCCACGCGGATTCGCATCGGGATGGCTGTTCGAGCCTGGTGTCGCTCGCCTCCCGAGCCAATTTGGCGGCCAGCGCGGGGCCGCCCCGACCGATCACCCAGATCGGCATCGGGTACCCGGCGCACAGACCGCTCGCTGAACGAGGTAGATGCTCAGCGTGGAGTACCAGGTCCGTCAGGCCCGCATCACGGACATCGACCGCTTGGCCGCCCTTGGCCGGACGTCGCTCCGGGAGGCTGACCACGGGTCGCTCGACGCCGCAGACCTGCTTCGCCAGCTCGTCTACCTGCCGAACGCGAGCCTGCTCGTCGCGGAGTCGCGACGGGTCCTCGTCGGCGGGGCCCTGCTCGTCCTGCGCCCGTCGGTCATGGCCGGCGGGTACGTCGGGACGGTCGACTTCCTGGTCGTCGGGCCCGGCCACGACACGGATCACGTGACGGATGTCCTCTTGGGGGAGCTCCTCCGCTCCGCGGGCAACAAGGGTTGCTCGACGGTGGAGATGGCGCAGCCCTCCGATCCTGCGGACCTCGCCCGCCTCGTGCGGGCCGGGTTTGCCACCGCCGGGCCCTCGCTCCGGCGGCCGCTCGCGGCGGCCGACAAGGCCAGCCGCCCATAGCGCTCGGACGCCCGGAGGCGCCGGGTCGTCCCTACATAGGAGTCAACGTTGGGCAAGAACGTCGCCGTCTTCGTGGACGTGGCGAACATCTTCTACGCGGCCAAGGCGGCCGGCGTGGACATCGACTACGTCACGCTGTTGAAGTCGGCCACCGCTGGACGAGATTTCGTCCGCGCGTACGCCTACACGGGCTTGGACCCCGAGAACGAGAACCAGCGCAACTTCCACCAGTTCCTCGCGCGACACCAGTACAAGGTCGTCAGCAAGGACATCCGGAAGTACGGCGACGGGAAGGTCAAGGCCAACCTCGACATCGAGCTGGTCGTCGACATGATGAAGACGGCCC
>JBBIIL010000111.1:0-7815 GCA_037446495.1 Chloroflexota bacterium
TCCTGGGCGGCCTGCTCGGCGGCCCGGCGCTGCTCGGCGGCCTGCCGTGCCGAGTCCTCCGCGGCCTGACGGGCTGCTTGCTCCGCGGCCTGACGGGCTGCTTGCTCCTGGGCGGCCTGCTCGGCGGCCCGGCGCTGCTCCTCCGCCTGCCGCGCCGAGTCCTCCGCGGCCTCCCTCGCGGCGTCGCCTTGGGCAGGGGCGCCGGCGGTGGCGCCAGCGTCAAGCTTCTGGCCCACCCACTCAAGGAACTGGCCGCAGTTCCCGCAGAACGCGTCGCCCTCGGTGTTCTTGGTGCCGCAGTTCCCGCAGACGATCACCGGTGCCGCTCCCTCCGCCTCCGCTGTTGTCGCGGAGCATAGCCGCGCGACCCCGTCCGCGGCACGGGCATCGGCCGGTGCCGCGGCAATTCACGATGTGCCCGACGTCAGGACGCCTCCTCGGTGCCGCTCTCGGGCGTCGGCGCATCGGAGGCCTTCGCCCGCGACTTCTTGGCCGGGCTGTTCGCGACCACCTCAACCTTGTGCGGCACGTGGGCGGGCTTGGCCCCGCGAACGATCTGCTCGACGCGGTCGAGGTCCACCTCGCCGCCTGCGACGATGCGGACGAGCAGGGCCGGCTTGGGGTTGCCCGCCATCGGGCTGCCCGCGTCCAGCGACCACGCCGCGCCGCCGTTCTCGAGCACCTCGACCTCGGCGCCAGTGGCGAGCCGAAGCTCGTCGGCGAGCCCCACAGCCGTCCCCCGCCGCCGCAGCAGGTCCACACCCGTCGCCACTGCTTGGCGGCGCCGCGCCAGGTCCCACGTCTCGTCCAGGTCGAGGGCGACCCAGCTCGCCAGCCAGCCGAGGAAGTCGGGCGGCGTGAGTGCCGGGTTGAAGTACGCCGGAAGGTTGTCGAGCGTGGCGAAGATGGGCGCGAGGACCTCGTCGAACGCCTCGGTGAGCCGGATCGTGAACGGATCCTCCTCCTGGTAGACGGCGGGCAGGCCGACGCCCAGCGGGTGCGGGCTGCGGAGCCCGTCGATGGCGCCCCGCATCAGCCGGCCTCGACGAGCACTTGGTGCTCGTAGCTGAAGACGAGCGCCGTGGGCTCGAGCTCAAGGCGGGCTGTCTGGCCGCCTCGCTGCCCGGTGACCGGGTCGGCACCGAAGATGCGCAGGTCCTCAACCAGCTCGGTGCCGCGGAGCCCCTGGAGGACCGCCGTCAGCTCCCCGGCGGTCACCGGACGCCCGAATGGCCAACCGTCGTGGTCCGGGCCGCCCGTGATCGGGTCGAGGTAGTCGTACAGCGCGTCGAGGGCCGTGGTCTGGAGCCGTGTCGGGTTGGTCCGCGCCCGCGCCCGCAGCCTCGCCACCACGGTGACGCCGCGGTACACCGGGGGCTCGACCACCACTCGCGTCCCGATCACGCGCGTCTCCTCCAGCCGATCGGTGATGCGCTGGAGCGCCGCCTCGGGCGGGACGAGCTGCTCGAAGCGCAGCCTGGCGTCGGCCGCTCGCGCGACCGTGGGCACGACGAGCACCCGCACCGAGCCCGCGTCGGGGCCGTCGCCCGCGGCCACGGCCCGCACGCGCGCGATCTCGGGCGCCGCGCTCCGCGAGAGGTGCTCGAAGTCCTCAATGGTGACCGCCCGACCCCGCGTGCGCAGGAGGAGGGGCCCGCGGACCTTGGCGTTCTCGAGGGTCTCGCCGTCCACGCCGCCCACCGCCGCCCGCCGGTTCTCGACCCGGCCGACGTAGGGGATGGACGAGCGCAGCACCGTGATGGCTCGCGGCGCCACGTTGCCGCGCTCGCCGCCGCCGGTGTGGTACCCGCGGATCCGGAGCCGCGCGCCCTTGGGCGGGACCGCGCCGTGCCGCTCGAGGGAGCCGTTGGCCAGGCGGACAGCCGGACCCAGGTCCACCGCGCCCGCAACCGCGTCGAGGACGAAGTGCAGGTCCTCCGGACCCGAGCCCGCGAAGTCGTCCACCGCCTGCCACTCGACCCAGTCCTCGCCGTCGGGCGCGACCTCGAGGACCATGGGCGCGGTGCCCGGGACCACGGCCCGACGCCGGAGCGCCAGGCGCTGGCCGGGGACTCCCTCGGAGGCGCCGAGATCGTCCGTGTCCACGCGCTCGGCGTTGACCGCCTCCACCGTGCCGCCGCAGGTGAACGCGACCAGGCCGCTGATCATCGGAGAGCTGCTGTAGCGCGGCACGCCGTCCTGCGGCTCGGTGACCCGGGCACGCAGCCAGCCGGCGCGCTGCCGGTCGATGATCGAGGCCGCGTGAGCCGCCGGGACGTGCAGCACCACGTCGCCGTTGCGGTTGAGGCCGCCGGTGTCGTCGCGCTCCACCTCGCAGGCGACCCACCCGTCGCCGTCCCACGCCTCCCACGCGAGTGGCGGCCGGAGCGGGTCCACGCCCACGCCCTCGATCGTGCACTCCATGCGCAGCGTGATCGCGCAGGACGGCACCGCGTCCGACAGCCCGACGTACAGCGCGTTGCCCGCAGCGGGGACCTCGTCGAAGCACGCGAACCGCTGCTCCTTGGCAAGCGTCTCGTCATGGTCGCGAAACGCGCGGCCGTCGATCTGTGATCGGACCCGGGACAGGCTGCAGGCCACGATCGCCAAGTCGGCCGTGGTCTCGAAGACCGTCGCGGGCTCGCTCTCGGTGCGGACAGTCGCGACCTCCGTGGACACGGGGATCCGCACCGTGTCCGGCTGCGGTGCCGTCAGCCAGAACGTGACGGCAGCGCGCCCTGCCGTGGGCGGGTAGAGCTTGACGCCGAGGAGCTCGAGGAACGCCACGTACTGGCGGTCGGGCACGCGGTTGAGCCGGTACACGACCTGGTCGGTCATGAACGCGAACAGCTCGATGAGCGTGACGCCGGGGTCCGACACGTTGTGGTCGGTCCACGACGGCGACCGGCGCTGGACCTGGCGCTTGGCGTCGTCCACCAAGTCCTGGAACCGGCGGTCGTCGAGGTTGGGAAGAGGCAGCGCCATGGTGGTGTCACTCCTGCGTGGCGGGGCGGGAGGTCAGCCCTCGCCGGGGATGACGTAGAAGGGGAAGACGAGATTGCGCGGGCTGTTGCGGTCCGATGTCGTGTAGCGGATGTCGAGGAGCAGGGCGTCGGGCTCGGTCGGGTGGCGATCCACGGTCACGTCGAGCACGCCCACGCGCGGCTCCCAGCGCCGGAGGCTGTCGCGGACTGCGCCCGCGAGCCGCAGGCCCGTCCGCGCGTCTGCGGGGTCGAACACGTAGTCGTGGATGGCGCAGCCGAACTCGGGGCGCATGGGCCGCTCGCCGGGCGCGGTCGAGAGGATCAGCCGGATGCTCTGCTCGATCTCCGCCTCGTCGCCGACCAGGCGGATCGCTCCCGTCGCGTCGGTCTCGACGGGGAACGCCCAGCCCCGCCCGATGAATGCCTGGCTCACCGTCGGCCTCCCATCAGTTGAGCGTGATCTGGGCGCCGTCGATGTCCACGCTCGAGCTCCCGTCGATCTTCACGCCGCCCGAGCCCTTGAGCTTGAGCTGGCCGGTCGCCTCGATGGAGATGCCGGCCGACGACTTGATCGTGAGGTCCTGCGTGGACTCGATCTCGATGGTCCCGTCCGACTTGATGTGGATCTTGGTGTCCGTCTCGTTGAGCGACAGCTTGTAGCCGCCGCCGGCGCTGATCAGCGCGATGCCCGATTCCTCTTTGGTGTCGAAGAACACCACCTTGTGGCCCTTCCGCGACATGAACCCGCGGCGCGTGACGGCTCCGTTGTTGAACAGCCCGTCGCCGAGCAGCGGCTTGTCCTGGCCGTTCCAGAGTCCGCCCAGCACGAATGGGCGGCGCATGTCGCCGTGGTCGAAGGCCACCAGCACCTCGTCGTGGACCTCGGGCAGCCAGATGGCCCCGGACTCGGGTCCTGCGCCCAGGGACACGATGCGGACCCAGTCGGATTCATGCTGGTCGGCCAGCCACGGCAGCTCCACCTTGACGCGCCCCAGCTTCTGGGGATCGTCATTGGCGGTGACGAGGCCGACGGCGACGCCGTGGACCGGGGCCTCGTCTGGGCGAAGCGACAAGCCGGACGTGGTGAGCCCGAGCATGGACCGGTCGAGGTGGCCCGACACGGTGAACCTGGTCCTGTACCCGTCCCGGCCGAAGACGTGGCGCGACGAGGTGATGACGTAGCGGCCGGCGAACTCGGGCGCCACGCCGCCAACGCTCACGGCGACCCCCGCAGCCAGCGCCGGGTTGCCGCGGGCCACGCCCACCGCCTCGGCGAAGGCCGAACCGATTCGATCGGCGATGGCCTTGGCCGTTGCGTCCACGCTCGACTGGTCGGATAGCGGTCGGTCCACGCTGGTGAACGTCGGGTTGCCGAAGATCTGGGCGAGGCTGGACGGGCTGTCCTGCAGCGATGCGGATCCGGCCGCCGCCTGCGCCCGGCCCACGACGGCCTGCTTGCTCGCCATGTCCCAGCCGCGGACCTGGACGTCGCCAACCTGCTCGGCCGATGACAGCCGGGGATGGAACTCGAGCAGGTCCTGGCCCACCACCAGCTGGAGCGGGTCCGTGGACTGGAGGTCGCCCTCGGCGGGGGCGTCGGCGGCCTGCGGCGCCTTCGTGTACGAGAACTTCCCGTCCTCCACCGTCATCTGATAGCCGGTCTCGCGGGCCCGCCGCTGGAGGAACGCCCAGTCGGTCTCGTTGGTCTGCGCGACGTAGTCCTCCACGTGTTCGCCCTCGGTGACCTCGCCCACCTCCACGCCCAGGCGCTGAGCGATCTTCCGGGCGATGTCCGAGTGCTTCATCTGGAGGTACGTCTGCGTCTGCCGGCCTCGCTGGAAGCGGTGGAGCAGGTCGTACCCGCGCACCACGGCGAGCGACCCGGACGGCGTGTAGTCCGCCTCGATGGACGTCACCTCGGCCTCGATGAGCGGCTTGGGCGACTGCCCGCCGAGCGGCGTGGCAGTCACCTTGAGCTTGGACCCGATCTTGATCCGGGCCGTGGACACGGCGCTCCGGTCGATGTCGAGGAACGTGACGGTCACCATGTCCGGCTGGTGGAGGTAGTCGTCCACCACAACCTGCTCGATGAGCGGGCGCAGCGCGTCGTCGATGGGCGAGCCGTCCACCTCGAGCCCGACATTGAGGCTGTGGTCCTCAGGCATGCGTCAGGACCGCCGCTTGGCTTCGGCGTACGTGGGCACAAGGAGGACCGAGCCGGGCGGCACCCTGAGCGGATCGTCGATGTCGTTGAACTCGGCGAGGCCGCGCCACAGGGCGGCGTTCTCGTACTCGTGCCAGGCCACCGATGCCAGGGTCTCCCCCTCGGCCACGGTGTGGGTCCGGCGGCCGTGGATCGCGCCCGATGTCGGGTTCTGGCGCGCCTGCTCGACGGGCACCTCCTCGAGCTGGATGTTCGCCGTGGCCCGGAGCGGCTTGCCGGTGGTGTCGAACAGCAGGTAGCGCGCCTGAACCTGCTTGAGGTACCCGCGGAACGAGGTGATCGCCGGGTTGTCGCCCCACTCGAACTGGACGATCGGCGGCTGGGGGCGCTGGCGCTGGATGGAGTCGTCGGTGGGCTTCACCCAGTCGAGGAGCGTGTTGACGTCCCCGGCCACGCTCCTGCCCGACGCGGTCGAGTCATCGAACAGCGTCTCGAACTGCAGGGTCTGAGGGTTGGCGCCCTGGAACTCGGGACGGCCCGTGTCGCGTCCGCCGCGGACCTGCGGCCGGCTCCACGACGCGCTCTTCGCGACGGCGTACTCGCCCGGGTTGAAGTGGAACCGGAGCTCGGACGGGCCCGAGACCGTTCCCTCCACCACGCGCAGCGTGCCCTTCGCGGAGCCTCCGCCCAGGATCGGCATCAGAGGCCGCCCTTGAGGAAGCCGGCGTGCGCCAGCTCGAGCGACTCGGTCGCGACGCCGTTCTGCGCCACGTCGAGGGTGGGCCCGGTCCAGCGCACCGGGATCACCGAGTCCAGCGACCATGCGGCGATCTCGGCTGCGGCCTCGTCCAGGACCGAGATCTTCATCGTGGTCCGGGGCATGCTGGGCGTCACGTTCGCAAGCCACACGGCGACGGCGGAGGTGTCGCGGGTGACCGGCCGGCTGAGCTTGATGTTCTGGTACTTCGCCCGGCCGGGCAGGCGGTGGATGAACGTGTTGACCCCGCCCTCCTTGAACTCGTAGATGTCGTACTCGACGGTCAGGCCCTCGCACTTGGTCCAGTCACCCAGGCTGGTCTGGCCGTCGATGACCACGTGGAAGCGCAGGCTGAGCGCGATGTCGGTCATCGGGCCGCCCTCCGGTCAGGCGCGGACGCCATGGCTAGAACCCCCGGTCCACGAGCGCGCCGGCCCGCTCGCGCTCGACGAGCAGGTCGCGGCGGAGGCGCAGGGCGATGCGGTCGTAGAGGCGGTCGGCCCAGACCTGGGTCTCCTGGTCGCGGGCGGCCTCGCTGGCGCCCGGGCCCGACATGCCGACGGACCCGCCCACGCCCGCCGCCGCGTGCTCAGCCCCGGTGCCGCCCGGGACGCTCGACGCTGCCGCGCCGGCGCCAGCCTCCGAGCTCGCGACCGACGGGTCCACCGTGGTCTCGATTTCGTCGACGACGACGGCGCGCGACACCGTGGGCGAGGCGGACGATGCCGCGGGCGCCGAGGAGGCGGACGAACCCGACGAGTCCGACGGGGCCGACGACGCCAAGGCGGAAGGTGCTGACCGCGGCTGGGCGGAGACCGACGGGCGGGAGGCGAGGTCCGTGAACCGCGGCGCGGAGGTGCCCGACTGCCGGCCGGTCCCCTGGCCCAGGGCGGGGCCAACGCGCAGGCCTTCGGTGCGCCCGGTGCGCCCGACCGAGCGCGCGACCGTCGGTGACTCCTCAGCGGCACTCGTGTGCCCGGGCGATGCGGTGATGCCGGGTGGCATCACGGGCGCAGACGGCTCGGCCACCATGGGGTTCGACCAGGCGAGCCGCGCCGGGGCGATGCCGCCGGGGACGCCGCGCTCAACGCCGAACGACTGGCCGGACGCGGCGAAGCCGGTGGCTGCCGTGGACGGCGACGTCCCGCCGGACCACTCCGCCCCGCCGGGATCCACGCGGGCCAGGGCCGCGAGCGCCGCCGATGGACCGTCTGCTGCGGCAGGCGTCGCCGGCTCCGGTGCCGTGGATGCCACGGACCGCGACACGGCAACGGTCAGGCTCTCGGGCGCCAGCATCGGGCGCAGGCCGCCCACGAGCGGGCCCTGGGCGGGCGCCCTGCCCATCGTGCGCTGGATGCTGACCGCCGGGGATGTGGCGAGCGCGGGCGTGTTGGGCGCTGGCGCCGGGAGGCTCGGGGCAACCGTGGCAACCAACTCCGCCGAGATCTCCGAGGTCGTGCCCGGGGCAGGTGCGGTGGCGTCGCCGGCGGGGATGGCGGGGATGGCGGCCGGGGCAGACGGCGACGGCTCCCCCGGGAGCGCCAGGCGCGCGATGGTCGTCGTCAGCGGTGCGCCCAGCCGGATGCGGCGCACCGGCCGGCCCCCCGGCAGGAACGCTCCCGCGTCGAGCGACGCCGACGCGCCGCCGAGCGAGCCGCGGGCGGTGGTCGGGGATCCGCCAGCCCCTCCCGCGTCGGCCGCGGAGGACCGGGCCACGAGCGGCGCCGAGGGGGAGGCGGTCGCGGCAGACGGCGTCGCCAGCCCCGTGACCGGCAGTGGTGCCCCGCGATCAGCGGACGCGACCGCCGCAGGCCCGACGAACCCAACCAGCCCAGGCGCCGGAAGGGGCGCCGTGATGAGGGGCCAGGACGACGCCGGCCGCGCCGCCACGGTGTTGGGCGGGGATGCGG
>JBBIIL010000112.1:0-7596 GCA_037446495.1 Chloroflexota bacterium
TGGTCATGCTCAACGACCTCGACCGGTTCCACCTCGTGATCGACGTGATCGACCGGGTGCCGGGCCTGGGACCCAAGGCCGCACACGTGCGCCAGCTGATGCAGGACGCCCGCCTGAGGGCCCGGGCCTATACGCGGCTCGAGGGCGAGGACGCTCCCGAGATCGCCAGCTGGTCCTGGCCCGCCACGTGGGGGTGAGCCCGAGCCGGATCCTCGTCGTCAACGCCGGCTCGTCCAGCCTCAAGCTGCGGGTCCTCGATGCTTCGGACCGCGTGGCGGCAGGCGTGGACCTGCCGCCGCCGCGGGGAACGGAGGATCGCCCTGCCGTCGCCGAGGCCGTGGCCGGGCTCGGGGCTGTGGATGCGGTGGGTCACCGGATCGTCCATGGCGGGACGGCCTTCCTCGGGCCGGTGCGGCTGGACGCACGGGTCATCGCGCGGATCGCGTCGCTGACCAGCCTCGCCCCGCTCCACCAGCCCAAGGCGCTGGCGGCGCTCGACGCGGTCACGACCGCGATCCCCGGCGTGCCGGCAGTGGCCAGCTTCGACACGGCCTTCCACGCACAGATGCCTCCGGCTGCTTCAACCTACGCGCTGCCCGCGCCGTGGCGCCAGCGATGGGACCTGCGCCGCTACGGGTTCCACGGGCTCTCGCACGCCTACGCGACACGGCGGGCAGGCGAGCTGCTCGGCGTGCCGGTGGCGGACCTGCGGCTGGTGACGTGCCACCTCGGCGCGGGCGCCTCGCTGGCCGCGGTGCGCGGCGGGCGGTCCGTGGACACCACGATGGGCTTCACGCCGCTCGAGGGCCTGGTCATGGCCACGCGGTCCGGCTCTGTGGATCCCGGCCTGGTGCTCTGGCTGGCGGACCACGCGGGGATGCCGCCCGAGGAACTCGCCGCCACGCTTGAGTACCGCTCGGGCCTGCTCGGGCTGGCCGGCACCGCCGACATGCGCGAGATCCTCGCCGGGGCGGCGGCGCGCGAGGAGCGTGCGAGCCTCGCCCTTGACGTGTACCTCCACCGGCTGCGACGCGAGATCGCTGCGATGACCGCCTCGCTGGGCGGCCTCGACGCCATCGTCTTCACCGGCGGCGTCGGCCAGCGGTCAGCGGCGATCCGAGCCATGGCTGCCGACGGTCTCGGGTACTTGGGCATCCGCATCGACCCGAGGCGTAACGCGGCAGACGATGCCGGCGACCGCGAGGTCGGGGAGCCCGGCGCGCAGGTGAGGGCGCTTGTCATCGAGTCCCGCGAGGATGTCCAGATCGCCGCGGACGTGCGGAGCGTGCTCGAGGGCGAGGGCCCGGCAGCCTAGGCGAGCCTGTCTGGAGGGCACCCCGGGGCCGCCTTCGGCCCGAGGGGCGGGTCGGGCCTGGAGTCCCGGCTCAGGCAGCGGCCTGGCGGGCCTGCTCCTCGTGGTCATGCTCTCCCTCGGCCACCTCGTCGCCCAGCGAGAGGTAGAGCTCCTCCTCCTGCGCCATGTGGAGCCGCAGGATCGCGTCGAGGCCGTAGAGCAGCCGCCGCAGGTCGGTGAAGTCCTCGGGTCCGGGTCCGGTCTCGGGCAGCTCGCGCACGAGCCGATCGATGAACCGGATGAGGTGGAAGATCTCCGTGTGGGTCCGGTGGAGGCCGGCCGTCACGTCATCGTTGCCGAGCGCCTCAGCGACCATCGGGAAGATCTCGCGGTCCTCGGCGCGCTCGTGCGGCGCGAGCTCGTCCACCAGGAAGGCTCGCATCGCCTCGAGCGCGGTCATGGCTTTGGCCGGCGACATGTCGCCGAGGCCGTCGGCCAGGGGGCGGATCCCGCCGATCGTCGGGCCGAGGTCGCGGTGCTCGTGGCGCAGGCGCCCGCCCAGCTGCGACCAGCCCGGGACCCTGGGTGCCTTCTCCACGCCACCGGTGAGCGCCCGGAGCGCGTTGAGGATGACGATCACGTCGATCGCCTCCTGGAGCAGCGCGCCGAAGACTGGCGGCAGGGCTCCCGTGGTGGCCACGAGCATCGCCGCGATCGAGAGGCTCATGCCCAGCACGACGCTCTGGAGCGCGATCGAGCGGGCTCGTCGGGAGATCTGCAGCGCCTCGGGCAGCCGGTCGAGCCGGTCGACGGTGATCACGACGTCAGCCGCCTCGGAGCTGGCCGTCGCGCCGCGGGCGCCCATGGCCACGCCCACGTCGGACGCGGCCAGGGCGGGGGCGTCGTTGAGGCCGTCGCCGACCATCACCAGGATCCCGCCCGCCTCGGCCTTCTCATCGGTGACCGCGTCCACCTTGTCGGTGGGGGTGCGCTCGGCGAGCACCGCGTCCACGCCAATCGCGGCACCAACCATGTCAGCCACGCCGTAGTGGTCACCGGTGACCATGACCGTGCGTCTGACGCCAGAGCGGCGCAGCGAGCGGATCACGCGCGGCGTCTCGGGTCGGATGGGGTCATCGAGCAGCAGCGCCCCGATGACCTCCCCGTCAGCCGCGATGTACACGCCGGTCGCACCCTCGAGGTTGACGCGCCGACGGGCCTCGCGCGCCCAGGCCGGCAGCTCGCCGCCGCCGGAGGCGAACTCCGCGGTGCCGACCTTCACCTGATGGCCGTCCACAAGCCCACTGATGCCGGCGCCGGCCGCCTCCTCGGCCGAGCCTGGGAGCACGACCGCCACGCCGCGGGCACGGGCGCCCTGCACGATGGAGCTCGCGAGGACGTGCGGCGACACCTGTTCGAGCGAGGCCGCGAAGCGCAGGACCTCATCGGCGGAGTGCTCGGGCGCCGTGATCACGTCGGCCAGCTTCGGGCGACCGGCCGTGAGCGTGCCCGTCTTGTCGAACAGCATGACGCGGGCACGGGCCAAGGCCTCGAGCGCGCCGCCGCCCTTGACGATGATCCCACGCTTGGCCGCCCGGCTGATGCCCGCCACGATCGCGATGGGAGCTGCAAGCAGGAGCGGGCACGGCGTGGCGACGACCAGCACGGCCAGGGCGCGCTCGGGCTGCCCCGAGATCACCCAGGCCGCTCCAGCGAGCACCAGTGTGAGCGGGACGAAGAGCAGCGCGTAGCGGTCCGCGAGGCGGACGAACGGCGCTTTGGAGGACTGCGCCTCCTCGACCAGGCGCACGATGCCGGCGTAGGTGCTGCGCTCGGCCGTGGCGGTGGCCACGAGGTCGAAGGGGGCGCCCGCGTTGACGGTTCCCGACGACACCGGGTCGCCCGGGCCGCGTGTGGCCAGCCGCGCTTCGCCGGTCAGCGCCGATTCATCAAGGACCGCCGGCTCCCCGAACACGGTGCCGTCGACCGGGATCACCTCGCCCGACTTGACGAGCAGGCGGTCGCCGACGGCGACCTCGCCGACGCGGCGGTCCACGATCCCCCCGGTCTCGTGGCGGTGGACCAGGCGCGGCGCTCGCGAGACCAGCGCCGTCAGCTCGCGGTTGGCGCGGCCCTCCGCGTAGCGCTCCAGGGCATCACCCGTGGCGAGCATCACCGCGATGACCACCGCAGTCAGCGGCTCGTTGAACAGCAGCGCTCCGGCAATGGCGAGGATCGCGATCACGTCCACGCCCGCCTCGCCGGCGAGCAGGTCGGCGATGATCGAGGCGGCCAGCCACACCGCGACCACGACGGACGGGACGATCCACACGATGGCTGCGAGGTCCTCGCGGCCGGCGACCCACAGCCCGATGCCCAGCACGAGGCCGGTGACGCTCAGGGGGAGGAGGACCCGCTCGGCCAGCGCGCCGAGCGCGGCCAAGAACCGGCTCATCTCCTGAATCTAACCCCGACGGGCGCCCGTGCGCGACCCACCCAGGAGTTCGTCGGCCCACGCGCCGACGCCCGTCCAGACCCTGCTCACCCCAGCCTCGCGAAAGGCCGCCTCGCTCGTCGTGGCGCCCACCGCCGCGAAGTCGGCTCCAGCCGCCCGCGCCATCTCGAGGTCTGCGGTGGTGTCGCCGACGTAGATCGTCCGGCCGGCGTCCAGGCCCAGCTCGTCCAGGGCTCGGAGCAGCGCCTCGGGATGCGGCTTGCCGTGCGTGACGTCATCGGCATACCACGCCACCTCGAACAGGCCGGCCAGGTCGAGGCGCGCCAGGTTGGGCTCGACGACGCCGCGCGTGGACGCGGTCACGAGGCCCAGCCGGACGCCATGGCGGCGCAGCCGGCGGAGTCCTCCACGCGCCCAGGGGAGCGCCTTCGGCCGCATGCGGCCCATCTCCTCGGCCCAGCGCGACGAGGTTCGGTCCCAGAGGTGCTCCGGCACACCCAGCTCGCGGTAGCTGCGGCGCCAGTCGGGCGTGTACCTCTCACGAAACCAGGCGCGGCTCATCGTGATTCCCAGCTCGCCCAGGACGGTCACGTTGGCGCGGTAGATGAGCGGCAGGGTGTCGACGATCGTGCCGTCCCAGTCGAAGATCGCGGCGGCGGGGAGGTGGCCAGGCGCGTCGAGCGGCCGCTGTGCCGCGGTCACGCGCCCGCGACCCGGCCCGCCGGGCCCAGCGCGAACGCGAATGCGAATCCGATGGCGGGGCCGCGCACGAACAGCTGCGGATCCAAGGTGGCGATTCAGGCGCGGGGCGGGCTAGCCGGTCCCGACCTCGAGGACGCCGGTCACGGTGGCGTAGTGCGAGTAGTACGTCGTCTGCCACAGCACCTTGCCGTTCTGGTAGACCGTGACCGTGCGCCAGGCATCGAAGCCGTTCTCCGGATCCTGGACACGGTTCGAGGTGCCCTTGGGCAGGCTCGATGTGTACACCACGGTGTCGGTCGCCGTGTGGCTGTTCTTGATCGTCGCGGGGCTGATGTCAACCGTGCGGCCGTTGGGCACGCTCCAGATCTTGAACGTCGTGTAGCCGATGGTGCCGTTTCTCGTGTTGATCCCCTGGATGAGCACCGGGTAGGGCGTGTCGTTGGTGAAGCTCATCGACTGCTGGGCACCGCCCGAGATCCAGACTGTCGCATCGAGGCCGGTGGGGTACCGATTGATGAAGTAGTAGTGGTTCTGCCGGGCCCCCAGCTTGAGGCCCGCCTGCAGGGCAGCGTTGAACAGTGTGGTCGAGCACGAGCAGATGCCGCCGGCGAACGCCCCGGTGATCGAGGTGCGCCCGTTGATGATCGCGTTGCCCTGCGTGTAGCCCTGGGCGGCCGTCGGGTTGCCGAGCACCTTCCAGAAGTCGAAGGTCTGCCCCGGGGCGACGACCGTTCCGTTGAGCAGCTTGGTGGGCACCCAGATATTGGCGCCGTAGCCGTTGCCGAGCCAGACGTAGAAGTAGGTCGTGTGCTGGCCGATGACCTTCATCTGGGACGCGTACTGCCGGGCGACATCCGCGCTCAGCTTGGGCTCCACGACCTTGACCGCGGCCGCGAGCGGCTCGACGGCAGTGCCGGCTTGCCGGGCAGCCAGCTGGTTCACGATCGCGGCCTTCATGGCGGCCACGTTGAGCGACCGGCCCTCGCGGCTGGTTCCCGAGGCGACAACGTGGTCGCCAACGAGCTTGAGCCCGGCGTCCTGAGGACTCTGGTTGACCTGCTTGGCTAGGCCTGTGAGGATCGAGTCGAGGCCGCCCTGATCGAGGGCGGGGGTGATCGTGCCATCCGTCGGACTCTGGTTGAACGTGATCAGCGGACGCAGCGCCGCGCCGGGGATCGTCCAGCTGTCCGTGCCCCGGGCGATCACGAGGTCGGCGCCCATCCGGTCGGCGGAGGCCTTCGCCGTCTCGGCGCTCGTGGTCGCGACGGCCGGGGTGAGGGTGGTGACCGGCACGTCCAGGGCGATCTCGGCTGGCGCGTCGAGTGCGGTCAGTCTCTGGTCGAGCGCGCCGAGGAGGGCCGCCTTGTCCACGGCGCGCCCATCTGTGGCGGGCACGACGGCGAAGGTGCCGCCACCTGCGGTGGTGACGCCGGCGTCGGTCGGCGCCTGGTCCACGGTCGCGGCCAGCGAGTCCACGGCGGCGGCAAGCTTGGCGCGGTCGTAGGTCACGGCCGAGGGCAGGGTGACGCCACGCATGACCGCCTGCGGCATGCCGATGAGACTGGCCAGCGCCTCGCCCTGCCGGCCAGCCGCGAGCGCGGCGTCGAGGATGGCAGCGGTGTCCGGGCCGCGCGAGATGTCGGCGTAGGTAATGGTGACCTGGCCGTTCGGACCGGTGAGCGTGATGCTGCCGACCCCCAGCGAGGCGTACGCCTTCGCGATGGCGGCCTGGGCACCCTCGCGCGTCAGCCCGGAGAGATCGGTGGAGCCGACGTGGACGCCCGGCAGGACGCGGCCGTCGTACTGCTGGCCCCAGGCGTAGAGCGCCCCGGCACCGACACCCACCACGAGCAGGACGCCGAAGAGGAATGCGAGGCTGAACGGCAGGGCGAGCGAGCGGCGGCGACGCGGGGCCCCCTCCGGGATCGCCACGACAGGCGGCTCCGCAGAGTCGGCGGCGGGCAGGGGCGCAACCTCAAGGGCGGCTTCGGGACCGGCTTCGGGACCGGCTTCGGGACCGGCGGGGGTCGCGGGCTCCCCCGGCGTCTGCGTGGACGTATCGAGCGCTGCCGCGGCCGCCGTCTCCGCGAGCGTCGAGACCCTGTCGCGCCCGGCGTCGGGCGACGTCGTGGGCACGGCAGCGGTTACTGGGCGCTGGCCGCGGCCGACCAGCGCGGCCAGTTCCGGATCGCCGTCTGCGAATGCCGGCGGGCTGGGCTTCACGAGCGCTGCGAGCTCCGGATCGCCAGGCGCTGGCGCGCCTCGCTCCGGCGTGGCGGCGGCTGCGGCCCCCAGGGCTGCGGGATCGGGCAAGTCGGTCATCGGAGGCTCATGCGGGTTGCGCCGTGTCCGGGCGCTCTCCCGGCAGCCACGACATCTTCGCGCGTGCGCGTGAATCTGTCATGGGACGGCCGTCTCACCCGGCCGGTGTGGGACGCTGGAGCCCCGTCAGACGTTGCGCGGCAGGATCACCACACGCCGATTCGGCTCCTCGCCGATCGACTGGGTGGAGACGCCGTCGTTATCCCTGAGGGCAATGTGGATCCACCGGCGCTCCAGGGCGGGCATGGGCTCGAGCTGGAGCATCTTGCCGGTGTCCGCCACGCGCTCGGCCGCGCGGGTCGCGAGATCCACCAGTTGGCGCTCACGACGGCCGCGGTAGTCCTCCACGTCGACCAGCACGCGGGTCCACTGGCCCGTGTGGCGCGACAGCATCAGGTTGACGAGGTGCTGAAGCGCGGAGAGGCGCTCGCCCTTGCGGCCGATCAGCGAGCCCAGGGCTTCGCGGTCGTCGCCGGAACCCACGACGTTGAGCCGGCTCGTCTCGCCCTCGCGGATCTCGACGGACACGGATCCGAAGCCCAGGTGGCCCATCAGGGTCTCAAGGATCTCCTTGCCGGCGGCGAGCGCCTCGGGCGACGCCTCGGCTGCCTCAAGCTCAGCCCGCTCCATGGCCAGCGAGCCGCGCGCGCTGGCCACTGCCGCAACCTCGGCGGCGGATAGCTCGGAGCCACCGCGGGCGGCGCCCTCGGCTCGGTCCTGTCCTCGGCGGTCGTCGCGGCGCGGGCCGCGGTCATCGCGGCGCGGGCCGCGGTCTCGGTCGCCGTAGCCGCCACGCCCACCGCGGTCGAGATCGGAAGAGCAC
>JBBIIL010000113.1:0-3218 GCA_037446495.1 Chloroflexota bacterium
GCCTGACCGACGGCGCGGACACGTGGACGGCCGCCCCGAGCACCGCGCTCGTGGTCACGGGCGATCTGGTGGACCGCGGGCCAGACAGCGTCGGCCTCGTCCGGCGGCTCGCGTCGCTGCGCGACCAGGCCCCGGCGCGCGGCGGCATGGTGGTGCTGCTGGAGGGCAACCACGAGGTCCAGCTGCTCGGCGGCCTCGAGGCCGTGCCGGACATCTTCCGGGCGTTCATGGCGTTCGGCGGTGCGGCCACGCTGCTGTCCGCGGGCATGGCCGAGGCGGAGTGGCGCGACGCCCCCGCCGCGGTCATCGCCGCGCGGTTCGGCGCGCTGGCGCCCGACATCCTGCCGACCGCCTGGACCTTCGCCCCCTACGCCCGGTGGCGCGATGTCCTCTTCGTGCACGGCGGGCCCGTGCCCGGGCAGAGCCTCGCGGCCTGGGAGGGCAGCGCGCAGCGGCTGTGGATCCGCCAGGACTTCTTCGCCTCGGACGAGCCGTTCCCCGCGGCCACGGCGTGGTCCGTGTTCCGCCGCGCCCGCCTCGAGCGCGTGGTGTTCGGCCACACGCCGGTGCCCACGCCGACGCTGTTCCACGGACGCCGAGCGCTCAACCTGGACACCTGGCGCGGCCAGACGGTGTCGCTCGCGCGATTGGCCGGCGACCGCCTCGACGACGCGGTGCTGGACTCGGAGGCTGTGCAGCCGCGCGCCGTCGCGGACGCCCCGATCACGCCCGAGGAGATCGCGCGGATCGACGCCGGGCTGCCGCCGATCGTGGACGACTGGTGGCTCTGGGCCAAGGGGCCGGCCCGGAGGGTCTGATCGGGCTGGCGCTCAGGTGCCCATCCGGTCGATAATCGATCATCGCGCGGCAGCGTCGTCTGAACCCCGCCCGCGCCCGCCCTGGAGGATCGCCCGGTGACCCCGCTCCCCGCCACCATGCAAGCGCTCGTGGTCCAGGCGCCGAGCGTCCTCGAGATCCACGAGGTCCCGGTGCCCCAGCCCGGCCGCAACGAGGTCCTCGCCCGCGTGCGAGCCGTCTCGATCTGCGGCACCGACGCCCACCTGATCCACGGCGACTACCCGGGCTTCTGGCCCCTGTCGTTCCCGTTCATCCCGGGGCACGAGTGGGCCGGCGAGATCGTGGCGCTGGGCGAGAACGCCGCGGGCTACGGCTGGCAGCTGGGCGATCGCGTCGCCGGCACCTCGCACGACGCGTGCGGGGTCTGCCAGAAGTGCGTCGAGGGCCGGTACAACCTCTGCGAGAACTACGGCAAGCCGGGCCTCCACCGCCAGTACGGCCACAACCACCAGGGCGCGGACGCCACGTACGTGGTCCAGGGGGTCAAGACGATCTTCCGCCTCCCCGACGCGCTCTCGTTCGACGAGGGCGCGCTCGTGGACCCCGCGTCGATCGCCCTGCACGTCGCGGTGCGCGGCGGGGTCCGGCCGGGTGACACGGTGGCGATCACCGGCGCCGGGACGATCGGGCTGCTCGCGGCGGACGCGGCGCTCGCGATGGGCGCCGCCCGCGCCGTGGTCGTCGGGCGCGGGTATCGGCTGGCCAAGGCGGCAGCGCTCGGGTTCGACACCGTGGATTCGACGGTCGGCGACCCGATCGCGGCGGTCCGCGGACGCAACGGCGGGCTCGGCGCGGACGTGGTGCTGGAGTGCGCCGGCGTGCCCGAGATGATCAATGCGGCCCTGGCCATGGCGCGCCGCGGCGGCCGGGTGGCGGCGGTGGGGATTCCCACCGAGGGCGTCAAGATCAACATGCAGCGCGTGGTGCTCGACGAGGTGGAGCTGGTGGGCTCCCGAGCCTCCGCGGGCGAGATGCGCCGTGTGCTGCCGCTGGTGGAGCAGGGCCGCGTGCGCGTGGCGGAGCTCATCACCCACCGCTTCCCGCTGGCGCAGTACCAGCACGCGATCGACACGTTCAACGACCGCGCCAGCGGCGCGATCAAGATCATCGTCAACCCCTGAGCGCAGCGCGTCCCCCGTCGTCACGCACCGGCGTCCCTCGAATAGCCGCCCGGCGTAGGACCGGGCGGGGAGGAGGTCGCATGGGGACCAAGACCGTCCTGCTGATCGGGACGCTCGACACCAAGGGGCGGGAGTACGCCTACGTCCGGGACCTGATCGCGGCGCGCGGACATCGCGTCGTGATGCTCGACGCGGGCGTGCTGGGCGAGCCCGCCTTCGAGCCGGACATCCCGGCGGCCCAGACCGCGGCGGCGGGCGGCAGCACGCTGGCCGAGCTCCGCGAGCGCCACGACCGCGGTCACGCGCTCGAGGTGATGGGCCTCGGGGCGCGGGCGCTGGCGGTGGAGCTGCTGGGGTCCGGCCAGTTCGACGCCGTCTACGCCATGGGCGGCTCGGGCGGGACCTCGATCGGCTCGACGGCGATGCAGGCGCTGCCCGTCGGCATGCCCAAGCTGATCGTCTCGACGATGGCGTCGGGCAACGTGGCCCCGTACGTCGACGTGAAGGACATCACGATGATGTACTCCGTCGTCGACGTGGCGGGCCTCAACAGCGTCACCCGACGCGTGTTCGCCAACGCCGCGGGCGCCATCTGCGGCATGGTCGAGCAGGAGATCGGCGCCGCCGAGCAGAAGCCGCTGGTCGCCGCCACGATGTTCGGCGTCACCACCCCCTGCGTGGACCGGCTCCGCGAGCGCATCGAGTCGGCCGGCTACGAGGTCCTGGTGTTCCACGCGGTGGGCAGCGGCGGGCGCGCGATGGAATCGCTGATCGCCGACGGCTTCGTCGCCGGCGTGGCGGACGTCACCACCACCGAGTGGTGCGATGAGCTGGTGGGCGGCGTCCTGTCCGCCGGCCCCACGCGCCTCGACGCCGCGGCCAAGGCGGGCATCCCCCAGATCGTCTCGCTCGGCGCGCTCGACATGGTCAACTTCGGCCCCGCCGACACCGTCCCCGAGGTGTTCCGCGGCCGGAATCTCTACGTCCACAACCCGCAGGTCACGCTCATGCGGACGACGCCCGAGGAGTGCCGCCGGCTGGGCGAGATCATCGCGGGCAAGCTCAACGCCGCCACCGGGCCCACCGCCCTGTTCATCCCGCTCCGGGGCGTGAGCATGGTGGACGCCGAGGGCGGTCCGTTCTGGTCGCCCGAGGCGGACGCCGCGCTCTTCGACGCGCTGCGCGCCAGCCTCGACCGCTCCAAGGCGGACCTCGTCGAGGTGGACGCCAACATCAACG
>JBBIIL010000113.1:3228-7582 GCA_037446495.1 Chloroflexota bacterium
ATGGCGGACCGGCTCCTGGCCGAGCTCGCCGCGGCGCCGGCCGCACCCGCGCCAGACACCGAGCCGCCCGCACCCGCGACGCCCGCCTGACCGCGCCGCCACCCACGCTCGCGTCCCGCCGAAAGGAGTTCCGCGATGCCGTTCATCCCGCGCGCCGAGGTCGAGCGCCGGCTCCGCGCCCAGATCGCCGCCGGCCGGCCCATCGTGGGCTGCGGCGCCGGCACGGGCATCTCCGCCAAGATGGCCGAGGCCGGCGGCGCCGACATGGCGATCATCTACAACTCGGGCCGGTACCGCATGGCGGGCCGCGGCTCGCTGGCAGGGTTGCTCGCCTACGGCGACGCGAACGCGATCGTCGTGGAGATGGCGTCCGAGGTGCTGCCCGTGGTCCGCGACATGCCGGTCCTCGCCGGGGTCAACGGCACGGACCCGTTCCGGATGATGCCGGTGTTCCTGCGGCAGCTGCGGGACATCGGCTTCGACGGCGTGCAGAACTTCCCGACCGTCGGGCTGATCGACGGCGACTTCCGGCGCAACCTCGAGGCCACCGGGATGTCGTACGCGCTCGAGGTGGCGATGGTCGCCGAGGCGCACCGGCTCGACCTGTTCACCTCGCCCTACGTGTTCGACCCCGACCAGGCGCGGGCGATGGCCGAGGCCGGCGCCGACCAGATCGTCGCCCACGTGGGGCTGACGACCGCGGGCACGATCGGCGCGGGCGTGGCGTTCACGCTGGACCAGGCGATCGACCGGGTGCTCGCGATCGCCGCGGCCGCCCGGGAGGTGCGCGGGGACATCCTCGTCCTGTGCCACGGCGGCCCCTTCGACGAGCCGTCGCAGGTGGGCGACGCACTGCGCCGGATGCCCGGCGTCCACGGCTTCTTCGGCGCCTCGTCGATCGAGCGGCTGCCCACCGAGCGGGCGATCCGAGGTCAGGTGGCCGAGTTCAAGGGCCTCGCCGTCGCGGGGTAGCGCTGATCGCTGCTCAGATCACGCCTCGGGAGGGCGGCCCGGCCGGGTTGCCCTCCCCGATCTCCGCGCCATCATCTGGCGTCGCAGAGCAGAGGGTGGAGCACCGGGTGGATGTTGACGTCGCGCTTGTCCCAATGGCGGCGAAGCCGCACGAGCCGGCCGTCCTGATCGTCATCGACGAGATCCGGGCGAGCACGACGCTCGTGACGCTGATCGACCTCGGCTGCGATCCGGTGTACGTCGAGGGTGGCGTTGCCGCGGCGCGACGCCTCGCGCGGGCCACCGGGAGCGTCCTCGTCGGCGAGCGCCACGCCCGCAGGCCGACGGGCTTCGACTTCGACAACTCGCCGGTCGCCCTCAATCAGGCGGGGGTGCGGGGCGGGAGCGCGGTCCTCTCGACCACCAACGGGACGGCGATCCTTCGCCGCTTCCGCCGCGGCGAGTGGGTGCTGGTGGGCTGTCTGCGCAACGCCCGCGCCTGTGCCGAGGCTGCGCTGCGCCTCGCCACAGATCGCCGGCTGCCAATCCGTGTCGTGTGCGCGGGCCAGTCGCGACGCTTCGTCATCGAGGATGCGGTGGCGGCCGGCGAGATCGTGCGCCGGATCGTCGACGCCGCTGCGGCGAGCGGCGCGCCGGTGGAACTCACCGACGCCGCAATGGCGGCGGTCAGGCTCGCCGCGAGCTATCCGGACACGCGGACCGCGCTCGACGAGTCAGACGGGGGCCGCACGCTTCGTCGAATCGGCGCGGTGCCCGACATCGGGTACTGCGCCGAGACCGACGCGTCCCAGACGGTGCCGGTCCTCCGCGACGGGCGGCCGATGCGGATCGTCCCACTCCCGGCGGCCGACCGCGGCTGAACACTGACGCGCCCGACCGATCGGCCTGGCGACAGCCCCGGACTCCCGCGCGCGACAACCCGCGGCCGCTACTCGGTCCGGACCCGCCCAGTCAGGTGGATGAGGTCCTCGTGCAGTTCGAACCACACAGTGTGGTACGAGTCGACGCGCGCCCCCACGAGGTACTTGGTGTTTCCCCCGGCCACCGTGTCGAGCGCTGACCGCAGCCGCGCCCGATAGCGGGCGAACCTCGGCAGCGCCTCGATGATCGGCGCCATCCAGCGCTGCACGTCAACGTCGATGGCCTCGAACTGCGCGATCACCGTCGCGTCGTAGGTGGCGTCCGTGTGCGGGTTGAGCGACCCGCCGGGCAGCAGCTGCCAGGCGGTCGCGGCGGTCTTCACCCGCTGGTTGAGGCCCTCGAACTCGTGGAACCCGGCGTCAGCTCGCTCCCTGCCCCAGGCCTCCGCATCGGCGGCCAGGAGTCGGACGCCGGTCGCTCTGCCGGCGGGCGTCAGGCGCGCGCCCATCGCGCTCGGCTCGGTGAGGCCCACAGCCGTTACCTCGGTCAGCAGGGCAGCCGCCTCGTCCGGACCGCAGCACAGCGAGATCGCCAGGCTGGCCGCGTCGCGCACGTCGCGGGCCATGAGGGCCCGAAGCACGTCGTCGGTCCCGAGCGCTGCGTCGACCGGCAGCGGGCTGCTCGCCGGGGCCGCGGCCTCTGCCTCGCCAGTCGCGATGCCCAACTCGCGGGCCCAGCCGAGCAGCACCTTGGCCTCCGGCACGAGTTCCTCGACTCCCGCCACGCGTCCGGCGAACACCTCGCCGCTCGCGCCGTCGATCGAGATGAGCTCGCCTGCGGCAATCGATCGCCCGGCGATCCGGACCACGCCCGCGTCCGGGTCCGGCGTGACGTCGGATGCGCCGACGACCGCGGGCTTGTTCCAGTCGCGCGCCACCACCGCCGCGTGCGAGGCGAAGCCGCCCGTCGCGGTCAGGATGCCCACCGCCCGCGCCATGCCGTGCACGTCGTCGGGCGAGGTCTCGGCGCGAACCAGGATGGCGTCGCGCCCGGCATCGGCGGCCTCGACGGCCGCCTCGGCGGTGAGGCACACCACGCCGCAGACCACGCCGGGCGACACGCCGAGGCCTTTCGTGAGGGGCTCGCCCGCGTCCCCGCCGAGCGCCACGTGCTTCGGCGGGTCGGCGAGGATCGCGGCCACGCGCCGCACGGCGGCCTCGCGCGTCAGCGGGAAGGCCGGGTCCTCGGCCATCTCCACGGCCATCCGGAGGGCCGCTGGGTCGGTCCGCTTCGCCGTCCGGTCCTGGAGCATCCAGAGCCGCCGCCGCTCGATCGTGAACTCGATGTCCCGCGCGTCGGCGTAGTTGTGCTCGAGCCGCTCGGCGTACCGGTGCAGCTCGGCCGCCACCTCGGGCATGCGCTCGTCCAGGCACGAGACCGGCAGCGTGTCGTGCGTGCCCGCCACCACGTCCTCGCCCTGGCCGCGGAACACCACGTCGCCGTACAGGCGCGCCTCGCCCGTCGCCGGGTTGCGCGTGAACAGGACGCCGGTCCCCGACCCGTCGCCCAGGTTGCCGAACACCATGGCCTGCACCGTCACGCCCGTGCCCAGCGTCCCGCTGATGCCCTCGTGCTCGCGGTAGGTCTTGGCCTTGTCGCCGTTCCACGAGCGGAACACGGCCTCGATGGCGCCGCGCAGCTGCGCCCAGGGGTCGGTCGGGACGATCTCGACGCCCACGACGTCGCGGTAAAGCGCGTGGAACCGGTCGTGGCAGTTGCGCGCGAAGGCCGGGTCGCCGGACGCCGCCGCCAGCGCACGCTCGGTCTCGCGGTTCAGCCCGAGGTTCAGGATCGTCTCCATCATCCCGGGCATGGAGACGGGCGCGCCCGACCGCACCGACACGAGCAGCGGGTCCACCTCGTCGCCGAACCGCCGCCCCACGATCGCCTCGAGGCGCGCCATGTGCTCGCGGATCTCGGCGTCGAGGCCATCGGGCCAGCCGTCGGCGAGGAAGCGGTTGCACGCCTCGGTGGTGATCGAGAAGGCGGGCGGGACCGGCAGCCCGAGGCCCACGGCCATGGCGTTGAGCCCCGCGGCCTTGCCGCCCACGAGCAGCTTGAGCTGGTCGGACGGCAGGTCGTGGCGATGGTCGTAGTCGAAGACGAAGGGCACGGGCCGATCCTCTCGGTGCCGCGGCCGGCGGGACGCCGGCACGGGGTTCAGGCGGACGACGGGTTCAGACGACGGCGACGGGGTCGACCATCGACCCGGTGGCGCCGCGGATCTTCACGGGCAGGGCGACGAACAGGAACTCGTAGACCTTCTGGCGGGCCAGCTCCTCGAGGTCCAGGCTCTCCATGATGTAGACGCCCCGCTCGATCAGGAGCGCCGTGTGGACGGGCTGCGGGTTGCCGGTTGGCCCGAGATCGGGCGCGGGCTGGGCGGGGCCGTGCGCCGTGAGCGGCGCAAACGTGGCGACGATTTGCTTTTCCACCGCCGCCGGATCGATGTCGCCGACGA
>JBBIIL010000114.1:0-7373 GCA_037446495.1 Chloroflexota bacterium
CCGGGCGCGGGGCGCGAGCCCCTCTGCGGACGAGCGCCGCCCGGCGGTCGGGGATCGTCACCCTGGCGCGGTCGCGAGGATCCGGCGCCGGGCCGGGACTGCCCAGGGCGACCGCCGCCGGAGCGGGGCTGGCCGGGACCGCTCCGGTCATGAGGTCCATCCTGCCGGGGTCGCCCCTCGTCATCGCGCGGACGATCAGCCACCGCTGGTCACCTGCCGGTGCCAGCGCTGCCCATCGCGGGTGTCCTCGACCGCGACGCCCCGGGCCGCCAGCTCGTCTCGCAGGCGGTCCGATTCGGCCCACTGTTTCGCAACCCGGGCCGCGGCTCGCGCCTCGAGCATCGCGGCGAGGTCAGGCGCGAGCTCGTCCGCAGGTGGTGCGGCAACACCGAGCACGGTGTCGAGGTCGCGGACGAGGGCCGTGGCGCGGGCGGCGTCGGCTGTGGACAGCGTGCGCTCGGCGAGCCGGCGGTTCAGCTCGCGGACGCCCTCGAACAGAGCGGCCAGCGCCTCGGAGATGTTGAGGTCGTCGTCGAGCCCGGCCCCGAAGCCGGCTCGGACCGTCGCGAACAGCTGCGGCAGCGTCGGGTCGTCGGCGTGGTCCTCCCGGTATGCCGCCAGGGCTGTGAGCAGCGCGTCAAGGCGTTCCACGGCCGCGGCCGCCGCGGGCAGCGATTCGTCGGTGTAGTTGAGCGGTGCACGGTAGTGGACCGACGTGAGCGCATAGCGCAGGGCGCGAGGCGAGACGCCGGCATCGAGCAGGTCCGCGACCCGCTCGATGTTGCCCTTTGACTTGGCCATCTTCTCGCCGCCGAGCCGCAGGTGGGCGCAGTGCATCCACGTCCGCACGAACGGCTGGCCGGTGGCCGCCTCGGACTGGGCGATCTCATCCTCGTGGTGCGGGAACACGAGGTCCACCCCTCCGGTGTGAATGTCGAAGGACGGCCCGAGATGGGTCATGCTCATCGCAGAGCACTCGACGTGCCACCCCGGGCGCCCGGGGCCGATCGGGGTGTCCCACGATGGCTCGCCCGGCTTGGGGCCCTTCCAGAGCGCGAAGTCGCGGATGTCGTCCTTGCCGTACTCGTCGGCCTCCACTCGCTCGCCGACGCGCATCGCCTCGGGGTCGAGACGGGCCAACCGGCCGTACGCGGGCCACGAGCCGATGCGGAAGAACCACGACCCGTCGTCGGTCTGGTAGGCGTGGCCCCCGTCCCGCAGGCGGGCGACCAAGTCCGCGATCTGGGGGATGTGGTCAGTGGCGCGCGGCAGCACGTCGGGGCGGGTCATGCCCACAGCCTGAGCGTCGGCCAGGAACCGGGCCGCGTAGCGGTCGGCCAGCTCGGCGGTCGTGATGCCCTCGGCCGCGGCGCCCCGGATGATCTTGTCGTCGATGTCGGTCAGGTTCATCGCCCAGGTCACCCGAAGGCCGCGATAGCGCAGGTAGCGGACGAGCAGGTCCGCGAACAGGAACGACCGGAAGTTGCCGATGTGAGCGGGGCCGTACACCGTCGGACCGCAGGAGTACACCCGGACGTGCCCCGGCTCAAGCGGCTCAAGCGCGCGGACCTCGCCACTCAGCGTGTCCCCGAGGCGGATGGTCATGCGGCTCCCTCGACAGTCGCGACGGCCCGGGCGGAGATGGACCGGCCGGCGCCCTCGTCGCCGGCGAGGTTCCCCGTGGAGGCCTTCACATTGACGGCGGCCTCGGGGAGGCCCAGGAGAACGGCGATGGCGGCACGCATGGTGTCGAGGCGGCCGCCGAGCCGCGGACGCGCGCCGATGATGACGAGGTCCAGCCCGGCAGGACGGAGTCCAGCCCCCGCCAGGCGGGCAACCACCTCGCGCAGCAGCGCCTCGCTCGCGATCCCCCGGGGCGTGCCGGCATCCGCCGGGAACATGCGTCCCAGGTCGCCGAGGCCCGCGGCCCCGAGCAGCGCATCGGCCACCGCGTGGAGCGCCACGTCGCCGTCCGAGTGGCCGGCAAGCCTTGGGGCGCCCGCGATCTCAAGCCCGCCCAGACGGAGGCCGTCACCAGGGCCGAAGGGGTGGCTGTCGTGGCCGAAGCCGACCCGCACGGGGGCAGGCGCCAGCGCCGCCTGGACGCGGCGCAGGTCGTCGGGCAGCGTCACCTTGAGGTTCGCCGGTTCGCCGGGGATCGCATGAACAGGAATGGTACAGGCCTCGAGGAGGGCGGCCTCATCGGTGAACTGGCGCTCCCCGTCAACGGGGAACCTGGCCCACGCGCCGAGCAGGAGACTGCGGCGGGCGCCCTGCGGCGTCTGGGCAGCGGCCAGCACGGAGCGGTCCACGGTCTCGAGCACGCGGCCCTCCCCCACCCGCTTGATCGTCTCCGTGATCGAGAGGACCGGGATCGCTGCTCCCGCCCGTGCCGTGACCTCCGCCACGGCCGACACCAGAGCGGGTGACACGAGCGGCCGGGCGCCGTCGTGGACGAGGACCGGGCGATCCACCCCCCCCGGATCGATGCGGACCAGCTCGGCCACGCCGTTGGCCACCGAGGCGGGACGGGTCTCGCCGCCTGCGACCACAGACGTCACGCGGCCAGGCAGCCAGTCGGCCGACCGGACCCACGCAACGCGCTCAGGCGAGATGACGACCACGACCAGGTCGATGTGCGGCGAAGCAGCGATCGCCTCGATGGACCAGGCGAGCAGCGGCCGGCCGCCGACCGGGGCGAGCACCTTGTCAACGCCGCCCATGCGGCGCGAGGCGCCGGCCGCCACGATGACGGCGTCCGCGACCGGGCGCCCGGGTCCCGGCGCCACGCTAGGAGAGGCGGGGCTGGGCGAAGATCATCCGTCCCGCAACCGTCTGCAGGACGCGGGTGACGCTCACGTCCACGTCGACGTCCATCAGCCTCGCGCCGCCCTCGACGACGACCATCGTCCCGTCGTCCAGGAAGCCGACGCCCTGGCCGGGCTCCTTGCCCTCCTGGATCACACGGACGCGCAGCTCCTCGCCGGGCAGGACGGCGGGCTTGACCGCGTTCGCGAGCGAGTTGATGTTCATGACCCGGACGCCCTGGAGCTCGGCCACGCGGTTGAGGTTGAAGTCGTTCGTGAGCACCACGCGGCTCCGTCGCTTCGCCAGCTCGACGAGGCGCGCGTCAACCTCGGTCACCCCGGGCGTGTCCTCTGCCACGATCTCGACGGGCGTCCGCGCCTCACGCTGCATGCGCGACAGGATCTCGAGGCCTCTCCGGCCGCGGTTGCGACGCAGCGTGTCGGAGCTGTCGGCAATGTGCTGGAGCTCCTCGAGCACGAACCGCGGCACGACGAGCGTTCCGTAGATGAACCCGGAATCCACGATCTCGGCAATGCGCCCGTCGATCAGGACGCTCGTGTCCACCACGATCCGAGGCTCCCCCTCGGTCGGTTCCTGCTCGGTGCGCGGTCGCCGGATGATGCCCGCGCCCTCCGCGGCCGCGATCAGGTCGTTGCGCTTGGCCACCGTGAGACCCATCATCCCGAGGCCCATGAACAGGCTGATCCCCAGCGGCAGCCAGGTCCCGAGCGGGCCGGACAGCTGTGCCAGCGGGAGGCTGAGGAGCAAACCCAGCAGCAGGCCCACGAACAGGCCGAGCACCGCCGTGACGAATTCCGCGGTGGAGAGGTCCTGCACGTGGACCACGATCCATTGGGCCGGCACAATGGTCAGGTAGGGCAGGATTCCGAACCCGACGACCAGCCACGCAATCGTCCAGGCCGCGACGATGAATCCGCCGTACGGTGAGCGCTGGAGCTCCGACAAGCCAGCGACGAGCACGAGGCCGACGAGGGCCCCAAGTGCCGCGCCCAGGACTCGAATCGTGCGGATCAACGCCAACCCCTAGACGGATTCTCGCACCGCCGGCGGGGGCGGCGGGAGGGCGAGCCTAGCACGCCCGCGTGCGCGTGCGCACGCACCGACGGTCCGGGGTCCGGGGCCGCGTCGATGAACGGACGACGCCCGCGCCGTGGCCGGGCCGCGTGCTTCCGCTCCTCAGCGACCCTGGCTCCCCGACCTGCCGCCCTCGCCCAGCGAGACCCGGATCGCGTCCGCCAGCGACCCCGTCGTGACCACCTCGAGCCCCTCCACACGCTCGGGCACGCGGCCGCCAGCGCGGGGCACGATCGCGCGCGTGAAGCCCAGGCGCGCCGCCTCGCGCAGGCGCCGCTCGAGGCCGCTGACCGAGCGCAGCTCGCCAAGGAGGCCCACCTCGCCGATCGCGACAGTGCCGCTGACGAGCGGCCGGTCCCGGAACGAGGAGGCGAGCGCAAGAGCGAGCGGCAGGTCGAGCCCGGGCTCCGCCACCGACAGCCCGCCAGCGAGGTTCGCGTAGACGTCATGTCCGGACAGGCCGACCCCGGCTCGCCGTCCCAGGACGGCCACGAGGAGCGCCAGACGATTGGGGTCCACGCCTGAGGCCGTCCGTCGGGGCGATGGCGCGCCGGTGGGCGCCACGAGCGCCTGGACCTCGACCATCAGCGGCCGCGAGCCCTCGAGCACTGGCGCCGGGACCGAGCCGGGCGCGGGGCCGTCGTGCTCGCCCAGGAACGCGCGCGCCGGGTCCGGCACCTCGGCCAGGCCACGCTCGCCCATCTCGAAGACGCCCACCTCCTCGGTGGAGCCGAAGCGGTTCTTGGCAGCCCGCAGGAGTCGAAGGGCCCCGCCGCGGTCTCCCTCGATGGAGAGGACCACGTCCACGAGGTGCTCGAGGGTCTTCGGGCCCGCGAGCGTGCCGTCCTTGGTCACATGCCCCACGAGGATCACCGGGATCCCGTCGCCCTTGGCCAGCTCCATCATGCGCAGGGCCACTTCGCGGACCTGGCCCACGCTGCCGGGCGCGCCGTCGAGCTCCTCGGAGCCCACGGTTTGCACAGAGTCCACGACCAGCAGCCCTGGCCGCCCGTCGCGCGCCAGGTCCACGATCCGCCCCACGCTCGTCTCTGCCACGACGCGCACGGCATCGCCCACCCGCCCGGTCGTCAGGCCGAGTCGCTGGGCGCGCAGACGCACCTGGCCCGGCGACTCCTCGCCGGTGGCATAGAGGACGCCGGCGGTCTCGGCGACACCTGCGGCGACCTGCAGGAGGAGCGTCGACTTGCCGATGCCCGGCTCGCCGCCGAGCAGGACCACGGAGCCCGCCACGAGTCCGCCCCCGAGCACCCGGTCCAGCTCCCCGATCCCCACCGGCGAGCGGATTGGACCGGCCTCGTCCGCATGGGAGAGGGGAACGGGCGGCGGGCCCGAGCCGAGGACGGCGGAGGCCGGGGGATGGGCCTTCGGTGCCTCGCGGACGACGGTCTCAACGAGCGTGTTCCATTCCCCGCACGCGTGGCACTGGCCCTCCCAGCGGAGGACGCTGGCCCCGCACGACTGGCAGACGTAGCGGCTCTGCACGCGGGCCACGGGCGACGCTCCGCGCCGCCGTCAGGCTTCGACCGGCGTCTTCGCCTCGATCGCGTTGATCACGAGGCCCTTGCCGTCGGGATCGAGGTCCACGAGGATCGTCTCGCCCTGGGCGTACCGGCCGAGCAGCAGGTGCTCGGCGAGCGGGTCCTCGATCAGGTTCTGGATCGTCCGGCGGAGCGGCCGGGCGCCATACGCCTGGTCGTAGCCCAGCTTGATCACGTGCTCCTTGGCGGGCTGGGTGACCTCGAGGTTCATGCCTTGCGCCTTGAGCTGGTCCCGGACTCGCTTGAGCATCAGGTCCACGATCCGGCTGATCTCCTCAACCGTGAGGCTTCGGAACACCACGGTCGCGTCGATGCGGTTGAGGAATTCCGGGCGGAAGTTCGTCTTGAGCTCCGCCTGCACCTTCGACTTCATCAGCTCGTAGCTGGCAGCCGCCCGCGTCTCGGCAGTGTCGCCCTGCTGGCGGAAGCCCAGCGAGGAGTTCGTCTGGATCTTCGCGGCCCCGAGGTTCGAGGTCATGATGATGATCGTGTTGCGGAAGTCCACGCGCCGCCCCTTGGCGTCGGTGAGATGCCCGTCCTCCAGGATCTGGAGCAGGATGTTGAACACCTCGGCATGGGCCTTCTCGATCTCGTCGAGCAAGATCACCGCGTAGCTCTTGCGCCGGACGGCCTCGGTCAGCTGACCGCCCTCGTCGAACCCGACGTAGCCTGGCGGCGCCCCGACGAGCCGGCTCACGTTGTGGCGCTCCATGAACTCGCTCATGTCGATCTTGATGAGCGTGTCCTCGGAGCCGAACATGAACTCGGCGAGGGCCTTGGCGAGCTCCGTCTTGCCGACGCCAGTCGGCCCGAGGAAGACGAACGAGCCGATGGGACGCTTGGGATCCTTGAGGCCGGCCCGCGCTCGGCGGACGGCGCGGGAGACGGTCTCGATCGCCTCCTCCTGGCCGATCAGCCGGTTGTGGAGGACCTCCTCCATCTTGAGCAGGCGCTCAGACTCCTCCTGGGCAATCCGCGTGACGGGGATCCCAGTCCACATCGCGACGACCTGGGCAATCTCCTCGTCGTCCACCTTCGGCGGCTCGCCTGACTGGGTCTGCTGCCAGGCGGCGCGGAGACGGTCCACAGCCTCGCGGCTGGTCGCCTCCTGCTCGCGCAGCATGGCCGCCTGCTCGTACTCCTGGGCGCTGATCGCCGCGTCCTTCTCCTTGCTGATCCGGTCCAGGTCCTTCTGGGCGGCCCGCAGGTCCGGCGGCTGGCTCGAGTGCCGCAAGCGGACGCGGCTCGAAGCCTCGTCGATGAGGTCGATCGCCTTGTCCGGAAGGTGACGGTCGGTGATGTAGCGGATCGAGAGGTCGGCCGCGGCCTGGACCGCATCGTCGGTAATGGTGACCTTGTGGTGCTGCTCGTAGCGCTCGCGGATCCCCTTGAGGATCTCGATGGTCTGCTCGAGCGTGGGCTCCTCCACCATGACCGGCTGGAAGCGCCGCTCGAGCGCCGCGTCCTTCTCGATGTACTTGCGGTACTCATCGAGCGTGGTGGCGCCGATGCACTGGAGCTCGCCTCGGGACAGCGGCGGCTTGAGGATGTTCGCCGCGTCGATCGCGCCCTCGGCCGCGCCCGCCCCGACGAGCGTGTGCAGCTCGTCGATGAACAGGATGGCGTCGTTGGTGTTGCGCAGCTCCTCGATGATCTTCTTCAGCCGCTCCTCGAACTCGCCACGGTACTTGGTGCCGGCGACGAGCGAGCCGATGTCGAGCGTCAGGACGCGTTTGTTGAGCAGGATGTCGGGGACGTCGCCCGAGACGATCCGGTGGGCCAAACCCTCCGCGATGGCGGTCTTGCCGACGCCCGGCTCGCCGATGAGCGCGGGGTTGTTCTTGGTCTTGCGGCCCAGGATCTGGATGACCCGCTCGATCTCCTTCTCGCGGCCGATGACCGGGTCCAGCT
>JBBIIL010000115.1:0-7277 GCA_037446495.1 Chloroflexota bacterium
GCGGCGGCGGTGCGGCGGGCATGGGCGCGTTCATGGGGCTAGTTTGCTCCTGCGGACCTAGGGCCGGCGGGGCCTGCGACCTGCGTCTCCGGGCGAAGGTCCCGGTTCGGCGCGTAGACTGCCGCGATGCAGCGTCCCTCGTCGGGGCTGACCCTCGGGGTCGCGGCCCTGAGCCCGCCCTCGCTCGTGCTCGCGCACAACCTCGTCTTCCTGCTTGCGTATGGCGGCGAGGCCAATCTGGTGCTGCGCGCGACGGGTCACGACGCCACGTGGTTCGACGCGGTATGGCTCGTGATCGCCGCCTCAACCGTGCTGGGCGTCGCCGCGGTTGCGCGGATCGCGGCCGTCTGGCGGACCGCCCGGCGCCTCGAGCGCGAGACCGGCCGGCTGGTCCACACCGGCTGGCGCGGCTTCGGCAGGCTGCTAGTCCGCACGTGGATCGCCCTCTCCTTTGTCACGGCTGCCTGGTTCCTCGTCCAGGAGAACGTCGAGCGGCTCGCGCTCGGACAGGCAGTACCGCTGCTTGAGCCGCTCTTCGAGCACGGCTTCAGCAGCGCCCTGTTGGTCATCCCCGCCATCTCGCTGCTCGCGGCCCTCGTCGGCACGCTCTTCCGCTGGAGCGTGTCGGCGCTGATGGCGCGGATCGCCGCGTCCCGGCTTGCGCATGCGCGGCCCCGCCCGGCGCCCGTCCCGCGACCCATCGGCCGCGTCACGCACCCGTCGGCGCTGCTCGCTCGACACCTCGGCCGCCGGGCACCGCCGCGGGCACTCGTCGTCTAGCCGCGTCCCGGGCGCGGCCTCCCAGCGACCCAACGAGAGGCCCTATGAACCGTCGCGCCATCGGTGCCGCCCTGAGCGGTGCCGCCATCCTCGTCATGATCGTCTCGGGCATGGCGTCCGCCCACGTCGTGAGGCAGTTCGGCTCCTACTCCATCGCACTGGGCTGGCTGACGGAGCCCACGTTCGTGGGCGAGCAGAATGCCGTCGTCGCGATCGTGACCGATTCCAAGGGCAGCCCCGTCAACGACCTCAGGGCAGGCGACCTGACCGTGACCGTGTCGGCGGGCGGGCAGTCCACGGCCGCGCTGCCGCTCGATCCCTCCTACGATCCCGACACCGGATTCGGGACGCCCGGCCTGTACTTCACCGACGTGATCCCGACGCAGCCCGGCGACTACACGTTCCACCTGTCCGGCAAGGTCCATGACGCGACCGTCGATGAGACCTCCACGTCGTCCGACACCACGTTCAACGCGGTCGAGGACCCGGCGTCCGTGCAGTTCCCGGTGAAGGTGCCGACCACCACCGAGCTCTGGACCAAGGTCGACAGGCTCGACGCGCGAATTCAGTCGGCCGCTGACGCGGCGAGTGCCGCAACGGGCTCGATCCAGTCCGCCGCCGACGCGGCATCAGCGGCCCAGGCTTCGGCCACGAATGCCGCGAACCTGGCCTCGCAGGCGCTCATCGTCGGCATCGTCGTGGGTGGCATCGGCATCCTCGCCGGTCTGGCCGGCGTGGTTCTCGCCATTCGCGCCAGGAAGGCCGCCTGAGGCCGTGAGCCACGCGCGCCGCGCGGCGCTGGCGGTCCTGCTCGCGCTCTCGGTCTTGGCGGCAGGCGGCGCGACCGTCGCCGCCCATGCCCTCCTGCTCTCGTCGGATCCGGCGGCCAACGCCGTGCTCGCCAGCGCGCCCACCGCGGTCACGCTGACCTTCACCGAGCCGCCGGATCCGCGACTCTCCTCGGTGCGCGTGCTGGATGTGGCGGGCGCGGCCGAGACGACCGGCCCGGCCGTGGTCGGGAATGGCGGCGCGAGCACCCTGACCGCGCCGCTGGCTCCCCTGCCGAACGGCGTCTACACCGTCGCCTGGCGCACGGTCTCCGCAGCGGACGGGCACGCGACGGCTGGCTCGTTCGCGTTCAGCGTCGGGACGGGGGCCCCGCCGCCAACCGCCCCCCCAGGCGCCACCGCGCCGGACGCCTCGGGTGCATCAACCGTCTCCCCCGGGTCCGTGTTCGCCCGCGTGGTGCTCTACCTGGGTCTGGTCATGCTGCTCGGTACGCTGCTCAGCGGAGAGCTCCTCCTGGGCGTCCGCGCGCGGCGGCTCGGGCGTGCGCGGCTGGGTGCCTGGCTGGCGGCTGTCGTGGGCATTGTTGCGCTCGTGGCCACGCAAGCCAACGACGCAGGGGCGTCGATCTCCGACGCGCTGGGCTCCTCGCTGGGCGTAGGCGCAGCATGGCGGCTGTTCCCGCTGCTCATCGCTGGCATGGCGATGCTCCTGGGCGCCCGCTCCAGCCGCTGGCGACGCCCCGCAAATCTCGTCGCCACCGCGATGGTCGCGCTCACGCTGCTGGCCGACGCGGCTGCCAGCCACGCGTCCACCGTCATGGCGCCGCTGCTCAACATCGTCCTGCAGTGGCTCCATGCGGTTGGCGTCGGCGTCTGGCTGGGCGGGCTGGCCGGGCTGCTGCTCGAGCTGCGGGATCCCGACCTCGTGGAGCGCCCACGCCTAGTCCTGCGCTTCAGCCGATGGGCGACGGCAGGCATCCTAGTCGTGGCCGTGACCGGCGTGGCACGCGCCGCGTTCGAGCTCCACGATCTGGGCGAGCTCGTGTCCACGGACTATGGCCGCCTCCTGCTCGCGAAGCTTGCGCTGTTCGCCGGGCTCGCAGTCCTCGGCGCGGTCAACCACTTCCGCAATGCGCCGGCGGGCGAGGGGCGGATTGGCGCGGTCCGCCGGATCGGCGCCTTGGAGCTTCTGCTGGGGACGACGGCGATCGTGGTGGCGTCCCTGCTGGTGACCACGCCGCCACCGGCGGACCTTGTGTCGGGCGGCGGGACCGGCAGCACGGCACCGGGATCCTCCCCCTCACCCTCGCCGGGGCCGGTCCAGGCTGGCGTCACGGTCGCAGGCGCGGACTACGCCACCACCGTGAGGGTCAAATTGACCATCTCGCCGGGCACGCCGGGGCCGGGAGACTTCCGCGCCGTGGTCACCGACTACGACACGGGCGCCCCTGTCCCTGCGACGAGCGTCAAGCTGCGGTTCGCACTGCCGTCGCGGCCCGACGTTGGGGGGTCCTCGCTGGCCCTCTCAGGCGCGCCCGGCGGCGTCTTCACCGGGAGCGGCAGCAACCTCTCGCTGACGGGCCTCTGGACCGTGACCGCCGTGATCACCCAGGCGACAACCGCGGTCGAGGTGCCCCTGGTCGTGGCCGTGGCGCCGGGCTCCGGCCCGGTGGACGTGAACCGCGCCCACGGTCAGCCCACCATCTACACCGTCCACCTGCCGGGCACGAACCAGGCGCAGCTCTACATCGATGTCGTGGACGGCCTGTCCACCCTGCACGTCACGTACTTCGACCCGAAAGGCAAGGAGCTCGCCGTCGAGGGCATCAAGGTGGACGCGGCACAGGCGGGCGGCACGCCGAGCTCGCTCCTGATGTCGCCGATCGAACCCGGGCACGCCGCAGCCAAGCTCGGGGTCACCAGCGGCGCGCCGATAGCCCTCCTGGTATCGGGCGCGGGCCCCGACGGCTCGCCGATCGTGTTCGCGCTGACGGTAACGCCGGACCCGTAGGCCGAGCGTCACTCGCGGTCGATGCGGTGGGCGCCGCGGTACTGCCCGTCGCGGGCCTGACGTCGCACCCCGGCCGCGCCCCCGCTCGCGGGCGGCGCCGGCGGTGGCCCGGACCGTCGGCCGAGCAGCAGCATGACGACGAGCGCCAGCAGGGCCGCGGCCGCAGCGCCGACGAGTGGCAGCACCAGGCTCGCGCCGCCGCTCCCGGCATCCCCACCACTGGTGGGCGTGGAGAGGGGGACGGCCGTCCCCGACGGGGCAGCGCCCGACGAGGCACTGGCCCCCTGCCCCGCCGATGCTGCGGGCGTGGCCGACGGACCCGACGATCCCGGGCGGACCACCGCGTAGTCCCCGAACTGCGTGACCACCGTGAGGTACGCGCCGCTGACGCCGGGCGGGGGTGTCTTGAGCGGGACCCACGCGGTCCCGTCCCAGCGCTCCACGGTGCCGGTCGGCAGCGCGGCATCCGCGGACCGAAGCACGATGCTGACCCTCGCCGACGCGCGGGCGGTTGCATCCGCCCCGCTCTGGTCCTTCACCACGAACCGGTAAACGTTGCTGTTGAGCACGCCGTCGCTGGGCTGCCCCGGGGCGGCCACAGGCTCGATGGACACGTTGAGCGACGTCGCGCCCGGCGGCAGGATCAGCGCCCCGGGCACCGCGAGCACTTGCGCCTGCGGGAGGGACTCGGAGGTGGCCAGGGCAACGATGTCATTCTGGCCGGCGTTGACGGTCACGGTGGCCGCCGCGCCCTTGGCGCCACCCTGCTGGCCCTGCGCGGGATTGAGCCACAGGTACGGACCCACCGGGACGACGCCGTCATACAGCGGCGGGCCGCCGAGCCCCGTGACGAGGCGTGTCGCGACGACCATCGCAAGACCCAGCGCCAACGCTGCGATCCCCGCCCGACGAGGCGAGATCACAGCCACAACACCGCCAGGTCCGCGACGGTGTGGGCCACGGCCGGGGCAACGATGCCGCCCGACGCCAGCCGCAGGCCGCCCAGAACGAGCCCGACGCCGAGGTCGAGCGGGACGGCAGACCAGCCGTACACGGGCACGTGGATGAGCGCGAAGGCGAGGCTGGTGGCGACGACCACGGCGCCGATGCCGAGGGTTGAGGCGAGACGATCGAACAGGCTGCCCCGCAAGACGATCTCCTCGGCCGAGGCGACCAGGATGGTGGCCGCCGCCCAAGGGCCGATCGGAAAGCCTGCGGCGAGTTCTGCGGACCACACCGGGTGGGGGCCCACCAGGGCCGTCGCGGCGAGGACGAGGCCGCCGGCGAGACCGAGGGCGACGAAGCGCGCTGCCTGTCGTGGGCCGACCCGCGATGGGCGCCATCCCGCGGCGACACCGATCGTGAGCAGCCCGGCCCCGAACAGCGCGCCGACCACGATCGGGTCGAGGGCGTCCGAGCGCCATGCCGCCCAGCGCGCGAAGACCACCGCGGCGAGCGCCGCAGCGACAGGCGCGGCCCGGGCGAGGGAGTGCACCCGCGACGCCGGGCTGGATGGGGCGAGGGTGAGGGACGTCATCCTGTGACCGTGAAGTAGACCTCGGGCGACCAGACCCGCGGGTTGAACGGGACGTGATCCGACGCCACGAACTCGGCCTTGAGCACGTACGTCCCAGGGGCCAGCTGGATGTCCTGCTCCAGGCCGTAGTTCATCGACACCAGCTGGCTGTTGACGTAGAGGTGGACGTGGCCCTGGTCGGGGCGAACGTCCGTCGTGGTCGCCTGCACGATCTGCGCGCCCGCAAGCGTGATGACGACGTGAACGGAGGGCCCGGCGAGTGAGGCGCCCACGGCCGGCTGCGCAATGGCGACGACTGCGGGTGAGGACGGCCGCGGCCCGACCGACGGCGACGCGACCGTGGAGGCATCGGGCGCGCTGCCCGCGGGGCTGGCGGCCGCAGGACTGCCGCCCGTGGCCGGGGCGCATGCGGAGGCGACGAGGAGCAGCGCGACCGCCGCGCCGATCCACCGGGAGTGGGTAGGACGGGTCATGGTCGCGGACTATACGAGGGAACGCCCGCGGGCACCCGCGATGGCTCGCACCACCCTCAGAAGGCCCGCTCTGCGGCCTTGGGCCTGATGCGTCTACACTGCCCGACCATGCTGTCCCTCCGCGTCCGGTCCCGAGGCCTTGTAGCCTGGGCTGCGCTCGTGGCTGGAGCGGCGGTGGTCGCCGGGACCTTCGCGGTTGCCGCGCCAGCGCCGATCGTCGTTGGCGCCGCGTTCCCGCTCACCGGCAACGCCGCCGCGCTCGCGGGCGAGACCCTGCGGGGTGTCCAGCTGGCTGCCGACATGGTCAACGCCGACGGTGGTGTCGGGGGCCGCCGGATCGCGCTGGACGTGCGTGACCTCAGCGCGGCCGGCGATGCGCCCGCGGTCATGGCCCGCCTTCGCGCAGACGGCGCATCTGTCGTCATCGGGGCGTACTCGTCCGACCTCTCGGTGCCGGCGTCCGAGGCGGCGTCAGCCGACGGGCTCGTGTACTGGGAGGCGGGTGCCGTGGCGGACCGCCTGACCGGTCAGGGACTGCCGCTGGTGTTCCGCGTGGGCGCTTCGGGCGCGAACCTGGGAGCCAACTCCGGGGCATTCGCCGTGCAGGAGCTGGCGCCCCGGCTGGGGCGGACGCCCGCCACCCTGCGCGTCGCCATCGTGGCCGCCCAAGACGACTACGCCACATCCGTGGCTGACGCCGCCGCGCGCGCTGTCACGGCGGCGGGCGGCCAGATCGTCAGACGCATCGGGTACTCGCTGCTGGCCCCGCAGTTCCCAGCCCTCATGCCCACGCTCGCAGCCGCCCGGCCAGACGTCCTGATCCTGGCCTCGCACATCCCAGACGGCGTGGCGTTCCGGCAGGCGATGATCGCCTCCGGGCTCCATGTGGGCGCGTTCATCGGCACGACGATGGCCGAGTGCGACCCGGACTTCGCGCGGGCGCTCGGGCCGGATGTGGTGGGCGTCTTCGCCTCGGACCGGCCGGTGGGCGGCTTCCGGCCGGACGCGCTCGACCCGGGTGCGCGCGCCGTGTATGACCGGCTCGCCACGCTCTGGGCGAAGGACCCGGCCAGCAACCCGCAGTCGAACAGCGGGGCGAACGCCGCACTCGGCTGGGGCGGCGCGTGGGCCGCGGGTGCCCAGATCGGCTGGCCGTACGGTGTCACGGGCGGGTCGACGACCGCAGGCGCCTCGTCGCTGCCGGTCTCCGGGCCAGCCTCGACCATGGCCTGGAACGGCCCGACCGAAGAGGGGCTCTCGGGCTTCACGGCGGCCTGGGCGCTGTTCCACGACGTGCTCCCGACCTCGGCTGGGACCGATGCGCAGGCGGTGGCTGCGGCGGCGCGAGCCATCGACCTGCCGGCAGGCAGCCTGCCGAACGGTGCGGGCCTGCGCTTCTCCGCCGATGCCGCGACGCTGGGGCAGAACACCCTGGCAGCTGCGGTGATCTGGCAGTGGCAGGCGGTGCGCCACTACACGTTCGTGTGGCCCGAGACCTACGCCACGGGCCAGATCGCGGACGTGCCGCTGACGCGGTAGGGCTCCCGTTCGGGATCTGCCGCAAGGTGTCAGCCGCGCAGCGCGCTCCCCAGGAAGGCCAGCGTCCGCTCCCACGCGAGCTCGGCCGCCTCGCCGCGATAGGCGTCGCGCGACGGCTCGGCGAACCAGTGGCCCGTGCCGGGATAGCG
>JBBIIL010000116.1:0-7206 GCA_037446495.1 Chloroflexota bacterium
CGGTCCTGGGCAGAATCGTCGCGAGCCAGTTCCCGGCCGGCAGCCTCGCGAGACGTGGGCTGCGACGGCGGCCACCACGCCGGGCGGCTTGTCCGCACTGTCTGGCCCGCCGGTCGCCTGCGCTCGACAGGCCGCGTGCTCGCCCTCAGCAGCCCAGGGCGTAGCTGACCGCCGCGCAGACTCGCTCCCGGCGCGAGCGCATGGAGGCGGCCTTCGCCGAGGCGACGACGACCTTCGGAGCCTGTCAGCGCGGCGTCGCCGTCGGGAGGCCCAACAGCCTCGCCGCGGCGAACATCCGCTCGTCGTAGGTCACGATCGCCTCCAGGTCGTCGCCGATGGCCAAGGCGGTTGCGAGATGGACGGCGTCGAGCGTCCGGAGCACCTGCGGCTCCAGGGTGCCCGCCACGTCCAGGATCCGGTCGTCGATGGCGATCAGGTCGACCCGCCGCAGCCCCTCGCGAACCGTCGCCAGGGCGTCCGGGCCAAGGTGGCGCACGGCGCGCAGGGACTCCGTGCGCAGCAGGGCCGACGACGTTCTGCGAGCAGTGGTGGTACCGGCCACGAACCTCCGAAGGGCCGCCGTTTCCGCCTCTTCGACCACCAGCTTGACGAAGGCCGAGCTGTCCAGGTACAGCGCCGTCACTCAGCCCGCCCCTCCGACACGCGCCGCGACGGCGCGGCGGCCCCCCGGGGGAGACGGACGGGCACGAGGTCGAGGAGGTCGCCCTCCGCCCGCCGCAGGAGGCCCTCGCGCTCCAGTCGGGCAAGACCGGTGGGCATCGATCGCAGCAGGACGGCGACCGGTCGCCCGCGATCGGTGACCTCGACGGTCTCGCCGGCGGCCACTCGCCTGAGGATGGCGCTCGCCTCGCGCCGCAGCTCCCGGACCCCAACGCGCTCCATGTGCGACATAGTAGCACACCGACGCCCCGCCGGTGGGCACCTTCGAGGGAGGTCCGTACGGCGGACCGGTCGTTCCCGGTAGGATCGGCTGGCGATGTCAACACTTCCACTGGGCTGACCGTTGCTGGCGCTTCACGCCACCTGGGCGCTCGACCACCGCCTGCACCTCTGGGCCGAGGATGCGACGGCCTTCGAGGGACACGGGCGACGCGCCGTGCGCCGAACCTCCAAGACCCCTCCCCACCCATGGGCCGCCGCGTCGGATGGCGTGGCGCGCGCCATCGAGGCCGCGAACGCCGGCGAAACAGACCTGACCGGCCGAGCTCGACCGGGCCGGCTGACCCTCTGCCTCCCCGGAGGCATGGCGGCTCCCTGGCCATCTCGCGCTGTCGGAGCTGCCCATGCCGAACCCGCGACCGGCGGGCGCCGAGTGGATCGACGCCTACCGCCACTGGGCGGTGCAACGCTGATCCTGGCGGCGCTGATCCTGGCCGCGTGTCGGGGCACGACACCCGGGCTCTCGACCACGCGACTTCAGCCGTCGGGCGTGGAGCGCCGCGATCCTCGATGAGCTCATCGACAGCCTGATCGGGCGAAGGCCGGAGCATGCGGGACGCGCGCGCCTGTAGCTCAGCGGATCGAGCGTCGGCCTCCGGAGCCTGACCGCGTGAGCGTTGTGGCCGCCCGAGTGGGGCCCCGAGCGAACCGGGTGGAGCGTTACGCCCTACGACCGGCGCGGATACGCAAGCCGTCCGTCACGGCAGGACGCTGACGTCGGTGTGGGTCCGAGCCGCGCGGGCCAGCCGCTCGTCGGCCGTCAGCAGCTCGGCGCCCAGGGCCTCGGCGAGCGCGACGTAGCAGGCGTCATAGGCGCTGAAGTTCGAGCGGAGGGTGAGCACGCGCGACAGCAGCTCGAGGTGGCCGTGCCTGGTGATCGGCATCAGCCGGTAGTGCTCCAGGGCCTGGGCGGCTCGCTCGAGCGGGAGCAGCCCGCCGAGCAGTGCCCGCCGGAGGCCGGCCGCCACCTCGACGTCGCACAGCGCCGGCACCCGCAGGTCCACGTCGGACTGCCGCAGGACGTCGCGGATCGGGGCCGATCGGTCGGTCTGCAGCAGGTACTCGAGCAGCGCCGAGGCGTCGGCGACGACCGTCCTCAGGAGCCCTCCGTGTCGGCGCGCTCCCCGCGGACGAGGTCGGCGGCCGGGCGGCCCAGCTCGACGCTGCTGCTCGCCTCGACGCGATCGAACACCTCGTCGGCCGGTGGCCTCGCCACCTCGCGCTCGAGGATGTCCTGAATGTACTTCGTGAGCGTCACGCCCCGCCGCCTGGCCCGCCTCGCCAGCTCCTTGTGGAGGCGCTCGGGCACGTTCCGGACCTGGATCATCGACATGCGCAGAGCATGTCACATGTGCTGCACATGGTCAACCGGCTGACTCGATGGCGCGGGCGATGTCGCATCCCGCGTCGTCCGATGTCTCTTCCGCGTCGTCCGATCGCGGTGTAAGCGCACCCAGCGCCGCAGGGCGTCGGGGACGGCTCGGACGTCGGCGGCGTCGAGCGTCGCCTTGATCCGGGAGACGCTGGCGGCGCTGGACCAGTTCGCGCCGGAGTTCAGGGCGAGGGCCGGCGACCCGTCAACGTTCGGCCCCGCGAAGTCGCTCGTCGACGCGCGAGCGCGACCGCTGCACTGATCCGAGGTGGTCACGAGAGCTCACGGCCGGAGCTCGAGCGAGGCGACGTGCGAGGGGCGCACGACCCGGAAGTGGCGCTGGTCGAGGGTGGCGAGCTTCGGCTCGTCGAGCCGCTCCGTCAGGGCCAGCACGCTCGCATCGACCACTCCCAGGGCCAGGTCGCTGTACCGGACCTGCAGCTCGCGACAGCGGGCCAGGTCGACCGCGGTCGGCGGCTCGACGCGGTACGCGCCCGCCAGCACGTCGTCGAGGAAGATCAGCCAGGCGTCCGGCGAGAGCCGTCGAGAGCACCAGTAGTCGAGTTCCGCCAACACCAGGGCGGGCACGACGAGGTCTTCCGTGCTGTCCGTGAGCAGCGCAGCGCACCGGGCGTGGTCGGGATCCGCCGCGTCAAGGGCCGCGAGGAGGGGGCCCGTGTCGAGGATGAGCGCCACTCAGCGCGGCTCTTCCGCGACCGGCTCGGCCGTGAGGTCGGCCGCGCTGGCCCCGTCGGTCGAGCGCCCGACGCCGACGCGTGGCCGCCGGCTCGCGCGCAGCGCCTGCGCCTTCTCCTCGACCGCCTCCCGAAGCAGCGCCGAGACCGGCACACCGCGCCGGTCCGCCTCGGCCTCGAGCGTCCCGAGCGCAGCGATGGACGCGCTGACCGTCGTCCGTCGGTTCTTCATCATGATGCGTGATGCTAGCACCCAGCATCGTCGGCGTGCCGGGCGCCGGGCCTTACGCTCTACGTTGGCCGTCGGGTCCCCGCCAGGATGCCCGCCCACCACGGTCCCGCGCGGAGGAGCCTCCTTGTCCCTGCGCCGCGTCCCTGGTCTAGCCCCTGGGCGCGGTCCAGACGGCCGTCCAGATGGCGCTCACGGGCCATCGAACGAGATCGGGGCCGACAAGAAACGGGTAGCCGCTGCCGAGGGTCGCGACGATGACGCACCGATCCGCGCACGGGCGCCAAGGTATCGAGCTCGCTGACCGGGCCGTTGATCGAGGGGACCTCCAGCACCCCGACGTTCGGGCGACAATGTGGCGATCTGCTGCCGTCTCGCCTGCCATTGGATTGACGATGCGACGAACGACGATCGCCGACTACGCTGCTGACCTGCTTGCCGAGCATCGCGCGCTCCCGGGCGAAGAGCTCGGACGTCTGATTGCCGCCCGAGGACTGACCCGAGCCAAGGAGCCAGCTCGACGCGGCATGAACCGCTCCCGCTGGCTCGCGTGCCCAGGGTCCTGCACCGCGCCACGCAGGAAGCGCCGGCGCCTGGGTTTGGACTCTACCTCGCCAGTGCCGGGTACGCAGCACTGGCCGCTGCCTGGCCGTTCAAGGGACTGCGCAGGAGTGGCGGCCGCCGATAGAGTGCCGGCGCAGGGAGGATGGCCCGGACGAGGCGGAGGTGTTCCAAAGTCCGCCTGGAGGGCCGCCGGGCGGCTGGACACGCGAGATGGGGCCGCCCCGCTCGGGACGGCCCCATCTCCTCGGTCGTAGCTTCGGCGCCGTGGGCGGATGCGTCACCAGAACAATGCAGCAGTCCTAGGGCCTGGGTGGTGCTGCCAGCATTCGGAGGCCGCAGACGTCCTAGACGCGTGGACACTCCTTCTATTCGTGCCGCTGCCTAAGGCCCGCGAGGCGCACGCCCAGGACGATCGCCAGGACCGGGATCGCAACGAGCGCGAGCAGCAGGACAACCGATGCGAAGTCCATCTCGACTCCTTCACGGGCGCATGGCGTCCCGGAACCGAAGGGCTACGTTCAGTAGCCCCCGTTCCACGTGTAGGTCCCGTTGGCGTTTCCGCGTTCTTGAACCCAGGGAGTCACAGTGTTAACGCACACGCCGACCAGACAGAACTGGAACTGACCATTTCCGAAGACCTGAACCCAAGAGGATCCATTGCCGCCCGACTGGCGCTGCGGAGTGTCACCGCCGATCTGCGTGTATGTCCAACCCGCCATCATCCCCGAAGGCCACTTCGTCGCGGTCCAGTCGGTCAGGTAGCTGCCGTTGGAGCCCCAGTCCAGTTCCTGGTTGTAGGTCCAGAGCCGCTGTCCGAAGGCGTTGTTCTGCCAGACGGTGGCGACGATGTACCACTGGCCACCGGCAGTCAGTGGCTGAAGGGCGGAGGCGACCTTTGTCATCTCCCTGTGAACCGGTCCACTAGGAGTCGTTGCCTCGTAGAAGAGAGCCTTCTCCTGCGGGGTGAGGGCCTCGAACGCGGCAGAGGGATTAGTCGAAGTCGCGACACGATCCAATATCTGGGCCGCCTGGTACTCAGCCGAGAGCGGACTGCTCGCCAGAGCTGAGGCAGGAGCGGTCAAGAGGACTGTAAGTCCTGCGACCAAGGCGAACCAACGGAACCTGGCCACACAAACCTCCCTCCCAGCGGATCTGCCGGTCGCTCCGCAGGGACTGCGGGCCTACTCGCGCCGAGATAGCGGAGCTGACCCTGACCTCTCCACCGTGCGCCCGCCCCGCTCCACGGTCAATGGGGTGGAACCCTCAACGCGGCCGCCTTCGCGGCGAGGAGGCCAGAACCGGCATTGGCCCGAGTTCGATCGGTCGGCATGCGATGGGCGCCGATGGTGGGCGGCGGTCCCCGCCGCCCTGATCTCCGATCGCATCGCGGGTTCCACCCCATGCCGCACTAGGCCGGCAGGGGCCCAGGATCTCTGGAGGAGTGCCTCCGTTGTAGCTGCCCGCCTCGCGTGTGCAGCGCGGACTGTGCGCCGGGAAGTGGTGGAGGTGACTGCGTGAAGGGCGTTCGCGTCTTCGTGTCGTACTCGCATGCCGACGAGCGGTTTCGGAGACACCTGCAGCCTTCGCAGGCGGGGTGGTTCCGCCGCGCGTGGTCGACGAGTGGCCCCTGGTCGGTCAGCCCCCACCGCGAGGCTCAGTGTGCCGAGACGACCCGCCCCGCGCTGTCGAGGCAAAGCGCGCGCCCGAGCAGCTCGCCGTCAGCGCCGACTGGGCTGGCGAAGATGGCCGCCTTCGGGATCCGCAGATGCACGTCGACGGCCGGGAGCACCGTCGTGGTCCCGGTGTCGGCATCGATCCAGTCCCCGTCCGTCCGGGCTGCCGACAGGAAGACGACCCAGCACCCGGGCTCCAGCGCGTGGGCAGCGTAGCCCCACGTGGGAGTCCCGTCGCCCGCCAATAGCAGGTCGCCGACCGCGGGGGGGGCCATTGCGCACCCAGCGGTCAACTGCGACCGCGCCCACGTGACCCTCCAGGTCGTAGCCTTGGTCGCTGGCGGCGGTGACGACGCCGGCGACCGCGACAGCGTACGTCTGGGTCGGCGGCCCGGTCGTCACGCACGCGTCAGCCAGAAGCAGTAGCGCGGCGCAAAGCCCGCCAGCCCGGACTCTCACGGGACGGCCACCGGGTAGCCCCGGACGTCGTACTGCGTCCCGTAGTCGGTGCTCAGGACGACGGCGTCATTGGCGGGGTTGAGGACCACCGAGGTCAGCGAGTGGGAGCCCGAAGAGGTGAGTTGCTGCTGCGTTCCCCACACGCGGGTCGCGGGATCCCAGCGGGCGCCAAACACCTGGTTGTTGAGGTCCGTCCAGGCGGCATAGGCCACGCCTCCGCCCCGCATCGAGAGCGATGGCGAATAGGCGTGCGAGCTCGAGCTCACGTAGCTCTCCGCGCTCCAGTTGCCGCCAGCAGGATGGTATCGCGCCCAGAGCGTCATAGTCCCGAGGTGCCCGCCGACCCGCGTCAGCGCCTCTGCCTTGCGGGGAGACTGGGCGGCACTGGTCCAGCGGCCGGTCCACCGGGTCCGCGCGCTGCCAGAGCGCGCCGAGCTGGAGATGTCGTTCCCGCACGTCGCGGGGTACCGCTACGACCTGCCGACGGAGCGCCTCGACGCGCGCTTCGGCCCCTCGTCCGTCATGACGCTCCCCACCGACGAGGTGCCCTCCTGGGTCGAGCTCGACCCGATCGTGGGCGAGAAGGCCGTCCACAACCTCGACGACCTGCGCGGCCGGCGGCTCCAGGAGGTGGCGTTTCGGATCGCGCGCGGGATCCTCGACGTCAAGTTCCGCGACGCCGGCGGCTACGTCCAGGGCTGGCTCTTCCCCCAAGTCGTACCGATCGCGGAGCAGTGGTTGCGCGAGTGTGTCGTCTGCAAGGACGGGACCTTCCCCCAGCTGCTCCTCCTCGCGCAGTGGGAACACGCGGCGGCCGACCGCATCTACCGCGCGATCGTCACGGGGACGGAGGGCGAGAAGCGCCACGCCCCGATCATGCGCGCCTACGACCCAATGGGCTCGACCCGGAACGTCAGCTTCGACACGACGAAGGGCGTCTACGCGACGGATCGGAGCCACCTCAACTACCTCGTCCTCGACAGCAAGTGGGAGGCCAAGGTCGGCGAGGTCCTCGACGAGATGGAGGAGGTCGAGGCGTACGTGAAGAACCAGGGACTCAACTTCAAGATCCCGTACACGTTCGAGGGCCAGGCCCGCAACTACCTGCCCGACCTGCTGGTCCGGATCCGCGACTCGGAGGGTGCGCTACTCACCCTCATCGTCGAGGTGACCGGTGAGCAGAAGAAGGAGAAAGTCGCGGCCGCGCGCTGTTGACGATCACCGGAGATTCCCCAGGCCTGATCACTGAAACTC
>JBBIIL010000117.1:0-6978 GCA_037446495.1 Chloroflexota bacterium
CTGGCTCCGGCGGTAGGACTCGAACCTACGACATGGTGATTAACAGTCACCCGCTCTACCAACTGAGCTACGCCGGAGCGGTTGGAGCCTTGCGGCGCCGAGGCGGGATCATAGCAGGACCGGCCGGGCGTCGGCGAGGGGCCGCGCGTACACTGCCGGCATGCCGCTGATCACCCCCGAGGCGCTCGTCCGGCGACTCGACAACCCCCGCCTTCGCCTCCTCGATGTGCGCTGGTGGCTCACCGAGCCCGGCCGCGGCCGCCGCGACTACCTCGGGGGCCACCTGCCCGGCGCGGTCTGGGTGGACCTTGACACCGATCTCACCGCCCCAGCCGGGCCGGGCCGCCATCCCCTGCCGGACCCGCGGGACTTCGCAGCCCGCATGGCCGCGCTGGGCGTTGACGACGACGCGGAGGTGGTGGTGTACGACGACGCGAGCGGGACGATCGCCGCGCGCGCGTGGTGGATGCTCGAGGACCTGGGGCACCGGTCCGTCCACGTGCTCGACGGGGGCTTCGTCGCATGGTCGGCGGCCGGCCTGCCGGTCACCACCGACATTCCGACGCCGTCGCCGGGCCACCTCGCCCTCGCCGGCCACTGGAGCCGCGTGATTGACCGCGAGGGCGTCGTCGGCCGCCTCGGGACCGCCGCGCTCGTCGACGCCCGCGCTCCCGAGCGGTACCGCGGCGAGGTCGAGCCCGTGGACGCCTACCCCGGCCACATCCCGACGGCGGCGAGCCGGCCGCTCTCGGGCAACGTCGGGCCGGACGGGCGGTTCCTCGACGCGGCCGCGCTGCGCGCCCGGTTCGAGCCGCTCGGCGCCGAGCTGGTGGTCTACTGCGGCAGCGGGGTGAACGCGTGCCACAACGCGCTGGCCATGCGCGTGGCCGGCCTGCCCGATCCCCTGCTCTACCCCGGGTCGTACAGCGATTGGACGCGCTCGGGCTTGCCGGTGGCGACGGGCGACGAGCCGGGGGCGATGCCCGGCTGACGCTCCGGGCGTCAGGAGGCCGGTCAGGCCGCCGGCGATCCCTTGCGGAGCGCGCGCCACACGACCGCCTGCGCGAGCGCGCCGATCAGCGCGAACACGAAGCCGATGGCGATGTCGCCCAGGAGCGAGACCTCGTACCCGTACAGCGTCACCTTGGGCCCCAGGTGCAAGCCGAGCTGGTGGCCCAGCAGCCCTGAGCCTCCGAGACTCGTCAGGATGGGAACCACGTGGCTCAGCAGGCGGCGCGGGCCGCCGCTGAAACGCGCCACAAGTTGCGTCGCGAGGACCGCGGCCGCCACGTTCATGGACGAGAGCGTGAGAAACAGCGCGAGCGCGGGCGTCATGGGCGGCAGACTACCCGGGATGGCTGGCGGGGGCGTCGATGCGTCGAGGGGGGCGGCGCAGCGGGCCTACTCCAAGTAGTCCTTGAGCTTGCGGCTGCGGGACGGGTGGCGGAGCTTGCGCAGTGCCTTGGCCTCGATCTGGCGGATCCGCTCGCGGGTGACGTTGAACTCCTTGCCCACCTCCTCGAGGGTCCGGGCCCGCCCGTCCTCGAGGCCGAAGCGGAGCTGGAGCACCCGCCGCTCGCGGCCGGTCAGCGAGTCGAGCACCGCCTCCACCTGCTCCTTAAGCAGCTGGTGCGACGCCGCCTCGGCCGGGGCGAGCGCGCCGCGGTCCTCGATGAAGTCGCCCAGGTGCGAGTCCTCCTCCTCGCCGATCGGCGTCTCGAGCGACACCGGCTCCTGGCTGACCTTGATGATCTCGCGCACCTTCTCGGGCGTGACCACCACCACGGGCTCGGACTCCTTCTCCTTCTTCCGGGGGAGCTCGATGTCGAGGTCACGGCCCTGGTGGACGATGTTGAAGCCCTCCTCCACGAGCTCGGCGATGAACACCTTGGTCGCGTCGCCGAGGCCCAGGCGCAGGACGGGGTTCTTCTCCCCCCGGATCTCGAACGAGAGGATGTTGTCCCGCCCGCCGACCGCCGCGAAGATCTTGTTCGCGTTCTCGGAGCCCAGGGTCATCGCCATCGCGATCTCCTCGACCGTGGGCTCGCGGCCGAGGTCCTGGAGCAGCTGGCGCGACACGCGGATCAGCCGGTTGATGGTCTCCACCATGTGGACCGGGATCCGGATGGTGCGGGCCTGGTCCGCGATGGCCCGGGTGATCGCCTGGCGGATCCACCACGTGGCGTACGTGGAGAATTTGAAGCCCTTCTCGAAGTCGAACTTCTCCACTGCGCGGATCAGCCCGATGTTGCCCTCCTGGATCAGGTCCAGGAACGACATGCCGCGGCCGATGTACTTCTTGGCGATGGACACCACGAGGCGCAGGTTGGCCGACGTCAGCTGCTCGCGGGCATCGCGGCCGATCTTGACCACGTCGCCCTTGCGGTCGCGCATCTTGGTCTGCGGCGGGACCTCCGGGTCGAAGCCCATCCGCCGGAGCAGGTCGGCGTCGTTGCCGGCCTCCACCCACCGCCGGAGTGCCGGGAAGGCCACCTCGTCGCGGGACCAGTTGTAGATGGCGCGCAGGCCGGGATTGTCGCGCGAGTCCAGGTCCCCGTTGTGAACCGAGAGGTAGGACCAGTCGAGCAGCCGGACGAAGGTGTCTGCGGTCGGCGCGTCGTTGTAGGCCGCGACCAGGGCACGGGCCTCCTTGATCAGCGCACGCGTCCCGTCCGTCTGGGCGTCCCTGCCGGCCTTCACCAGGTGGAAGTCGGGCGAGGCGACGAGCAGGTCCGCCGCCTCGGGCGCGGTCATCGCGTCGGCTGCCATCTGGTGCGTCTCGGGCCCGAACGGCAGGCGGTGCTGCGGCTTTGCGGTGCGGGTCTTGCGCTCGGTCTCGTGCAGCGTCCACTCGTGGAGCGAGACGACCGCCTTCCAGGGCTCCACGATGATCTGCTCGCCGAGCTCGATGGCCTTGGCCAGGACCACCTCCTCCTCCGCGGTGAGGAGGGCGACCTTGCCGATCTCCTTGAGGTACATCCTGACCGGGTCGTCGATCCCGATCATGTCGGCGTTGAGCGCCTCGAGCTCCTCGGCCGACGGCTCCTCCACTTCCTTCGCGGAGAGCTTCGCCGGTGCGTCGATGCCCGCCGGCACGGGCACGCCCTCGATCGCCTCCACGCCGATCAGTTCGATCGACAGCTCGGCCGGGCCGGGCTCGTCCGGATCGGCGCCCAGGGCCAGGTCGGGGTCGATGTCGGGGTCAAGGTCCTCGTCCATGCCCGCGTCAAGGTCCTCGGCCGCGTCGTCCTCGACCGGGGCGGCCACCACCGCGGCGGCGCCCCTCTTCGGCCGCGCCGAGGCCAGCTTGACCTCTGCCGCCTCACGCCGCGACCGCGGCGGGCGCGCGAGGACCGCCTCGACGAGCTGCTTGTCCAGGGGATCGGTCATGGCCGCGAGACCTCCGGTGGTGACGCTTGGGACGCTCGGTGCGCGGGGAGGGTTCTGGGACGGGTCGGCGGTTCGGCGTGGGACGGGCTCAGCGCGATGGCACCTCCGCGCGGCCGAGGAGGCGGGTGTCGTTGCGGCGCCGGTCGAGCGACCGTCGCTGCTCGTTGAGGCTTCGGCGCTCGAGGATGAGGCGGTCCACCGCCTCGCGGTCGCCGTCGCGCTCGGCCTCGGCTGTGGCGTCGCGGTTGTAGGCGGAGCGCTCGTGCCACTCCGCGTCATCGAGCTCCAGCACCAGGCGCTCCACCTCGTAGGCCCTCACGCGATCCGAGAGGTCCCGCGGGTTGGGTCCCTCGCGGGAGACCAGCGCCTGGCCGAGCGCCCGGCTCTCCGCGTCGGTGGCGTCGAGCACGGCCGAGAGGGACCACACCGGCCGGACGCCGTGCGCGTCGGGGGCGCGCGCGACGACGACGGCGCGGAACAGCTCACGGGCGACCTGCGAGGGCAGCCGGTCGGGGCCCACGCCGTCGAGCACCTGGTCGTGGACCTCGGGGGCCAGCAGGGCCAGGCGCAGCAGCTCCTGCTCGGTGCGCGACACGCCGCGCAGGATCTCGGTGACGGGCAGCGCGTCCGGGGCGCCCGTGACCGCCTCGGCGCTGAAGCGGTCGCGGCCGTCGGAGCCGCCCTTGACCGGCTCGGCACGACGGTGCATGGCCTCGAGCAGCGTGCGCTCCTCCACCCCGCTCACCTGGCGGACGCGGGCGAGGTAGGCGTCGCGCATGACCGGGTTGGGCAGGTTGCGGATGATCGGCAGGACCGCGTCCACGAACCGCGTCTGGCCGCCGGGGGTGCGCAGGTCGTGGGCGCGCGCGTGCACCTCGATCAGGTGGTCCACGATCGGGCGGGCGGTGCGCACCTCCTCCCGCCAGCGGTCTGGCTCGTCGCGGACCACCTCGTCGGGATCCTTGCCCTCGGGCAGTCGGACCACGCGCACGTCGTCGAGCTCGACGCCCGTGTCGTCGCGCGCCAGCTGGCGGATCAGCTCCTCGAGCGCGGTGGCGCCGAAGGTGCCGGCCTTCTGGCCCGCGGCGTCCACGTCGTACGCGAGCGCGATCCGCTTTGCGTAGCGGGTGATCAGCGCCACCTGCTGGGGCGTGAGCGCGGTGCCCAGGCTGGCGACCACGTTCTCGAAGCCGCCCTGGTGGGCCATCAGGGCGTCCGTGTACCCCTCCACGATCACGGCCTGGCCGGTCTTTCGGATCGCCGACTTCGCCCGGTCGATGAGGTACAGGGTGCGGCTCTTGTCGAACAGCGGGGTCGCCGGGGAGTTGAGGTACTTGGGCCCGTGGTCGCGGCCGTCCTCGCCCGGCCCCTCCTTGCCCAGGATCCGGCCACCCAGGCCCACCGCGTGGCCGTTCGCGTCGCGGATGGGGAAGATCACGCGCTCGCGAAATCGGTCGTACACGCCGCCGCCGCGCTGGCGGAGGCTGGCGAGGCCGCAGTCGAGCAGCTCCTGGGGGGTCACCTGGCGCTTCGACGCGAGGGTTCGGGCCAGGGTGTCCCAGCCGCCCGGCGACCAGCCCAGCTGCTGCTGCTCGATGATCGCGTCGGTGAAGCCGCGGCCGCGCAGGTACTCGAGCGCCGGCGCCCCGGTCTTGGAGTTGGTCAGGACCGCGTGATAGAAGGCGATCGTCGCCTCCATGACCTCGCGCAGGCGCGCATTGCGGGCGTCCTCGCGCTTGGTGCGCTCGTCGATCTCCACGCCTGCCCGGGCCGCCAGCTGGGCGAGCGCCTCCGGGAAGGCGAGGCCGTCGCGCTCCATGACGAACGTGAAGATGTCGCCGTGCTTGCTGCAGCCGAAGCAGTGCCACGTGTCGCGCGTGGGCGTCACCACGAACGATGCGGTCTTCTCGCCGTGGAACGGGCACAGCCCCTTGAGGGTGGTGCCGGCCCTCTTGAGCTGGACGGTCTCCCCCACCACGTCCGCGACGGGGAGCCGGCCCTTGATCTCGGCCACGACGCCGACGGCCAATCGCTGCTCCAGTCCGGCTCCGCCCGAGCACTCGGCGGATACACGTACGGGCTTGTCAAGTCTTGACAAGCCGCGTGGGGAGGCAGGGTACCCCCATGTCAAGGGGTTGACAAACCGCGGCTGTCAAGTGCCGAGGCGGCGGGGTGCCGTCAGTCAGTATTCGGGCACCGGGCGGGCGGTGTCCGCGCGGTCAGGCGCATCGGGCACCCGGCCGGGCGGTGTCCGCGACCCGGACCGTTGCGGTCCTCGCCTCGGCGCCCGCGCGGGCTGGCTCAGCCACCGGCGGGGGCGGTGCTCGCGGGGCCGCGCGCCTCAGGCACCGGCGGGGGCGGTGCTCGCCTGGCCGCCCGCGCTCGCGCGCACCGGGGACGGCGCTCCAACACCGCCGCGGGCGGTGGCTGAGATTCGGGCGCGGGCCGGGGCCGGGGACGCGCGGGCGGCGGGGCAGTGGCCGGGGCACGGTCCGTGGCTGCGTCCACCGCGTCTGCGGACCGCAGGCGTCAGTCGCTCGCCAGCCCGGCTGCGACGAACGCGGCGTCGGCATCGAACTCATGGAGGACGAGCGCCCGCAGCTCCGCAGCCTGGGGGCGTACGGCGGGGCGTACGGCGGGGCCGACGGCCCGATGGTGCGCAGCATCACTCGTCCTGTGCCGGGTTGCGCGGACCTTCCGGTCGACCGGCACGGGGTGGGCGACCAACGCGATGAGACCGGCGCGGGGTGGGCGACCAACGCGATGAGACCGGCGCGGTGGGCCTGCGCGCCTTGGTGGCCGATCCCGCCTCCGCCTTGCCTGCGCCCCGATCAGGACAACAGGTCGACGGTTCGGCCCACGTGCTGCGCGTAGTCGGGGACGGCGCGCTCGTAGGCGCTCTCCATCAGCGGAGACGAGATCATGAAGTCCGCCGACGCACGGTCACAGGCGACCGGGATGTTCCACACGATCGCGATGCGCAGCAGCGCCTTCACGTCGGGGTCGTGCGGCTGCGGCTCGAGCGGGTCCCAGAAGAACACCAGGAAGTCGATCTCGCCGTCGGCGATCAGGGCGCCGAGCTGCTGGTCGCCGCCGAGCGGCCCGCTCTGCAGCTTGCGAATGCCGACGCCGAGCTCCTCCTCGAGCAGCGTCCCGGTCGTCCCGGTCGCGACGAGGTCGTGGCGGAGCAGGAGTTGCGAGTTGTAGGCGGCCCACTCGATGAGGTCGCGCTTCTTGTTGTCGTGGGCCACCAGCCCGATCATCTTGCGCGGCGGGGTCAGCTCGGTCATTGGGTCCTCCTGCAGATCCCCAGCGTATGCCCGACGGGTTGCCGTCCGGTCACGGTCCGAGCGCGAGCGTGCGGGCTTGCGAGCGCCTCAGAACAGCTCCCGCTTCAGGGCCGCGACCGCGACGTCCGCCTCGTCCACCGTCGTGACGGCCGTGAACTGGGCGGCCTGCGCGCGCGTCAGCCGGCCGGCTGCCACCACCGTGGCCACCGCCTCGCGGAACTGCGTCGCGTCGGCGGCCGCCGCCGTGTCCCACTCCATCGCCTGGGCGTCGAGCAAGTCCGGGAATCGGTGCCAGTCC
>JBBIIL010000118.1:0-6831 GCA_037446495.1 Chloroflexota bacterium
CGGCCCCGGTACCCCCGCGGCCCCGGGAGCCGCAATTTCGACGTCGGCATGTCAGGGTGCGGCCGGCGGAGCCGCGGATCGCCAAATCGAGCGCCGTAGCGGGGCGGGAAGTGTCGCGACGCGGCACCGGGGGCCGCAATGCGACCAAGTTCTGCCGAAAGTGCGGCTCCGGGGGCAGCAGCCAGCGCGGGGTTGGGGCAGCAGCCAGCGCGGGGTTGGCGCAGCAGCCAGCGCGGGGCGGGCGCAGCAGCCAGCGCGGGGTTGGCGCAGCAGCCAGCGCGGGGCGGGAGCAGCAGCCAGCGCGGAGCGGGAGCTACGGCGCCACCGGCGGCCCGTACCAGACCGAGGCGGCGACGATCAGATACAGGCCCACCAGCGTCAGGCCCTCGAGCCAGGTCGCCTCGCCGTCGAACACGACGAACGCGCCGAGGACGGCCGAGAGCGCGAGCGCCACGAGCATCGTCGGCGCCAGCACGAGCGTGAGCGGCGTCGGCCCGACGAACAGGCTCAGGATCACCAGCACGGGCGTCAGCGCGATGGCCACCTGGAGACTCGAGTTCTGGATGAGGCTGATGCCGAGGTCGATGCGGCCCCGCAGCGCCGCCTGGATGCCCGCGACGTTCTCGACGGCGTTGCCGGCGATCGCGACGATCACCAGCCCGACGAATGCCTCGGACAGCCCGAGCGTCGCCATCGCTGGTCGAAGCGCCTCGACGAACCAGTCCGACACGAAGGCGGCCCCGACGCCGGCGATGGCCAGCACCACGAGCGACGTGCGCATCGACCAGCTGCGCCCGGCTTCGACGGCGGTCTCGGGGAGCGAGGCGCCCGGCCCGCCCCGGAGCGAATAGGGGATCGACGCCGCGAAGATGACCAGCAGGATCACCGAGACGAAGACGCTGATCTCACCCGCGTGGCCCGCATCGGGGGCGCCCGGCTCGGTCGCGATCGTGGGGACGACCAGGGCCGCCACCGCGAGGACCAGCATCACGGCGATGGTCCGGACCGGTCCCGCCTCAAACGTCATCCGCCCGTGGCGCCAGCCGCCCGCGAGGAACGAGAGCCCCAGGACCAGCAGGCTGTTGGCGAGGATCGAGCCGACCAGCGCGGTCTGGACCAGGACCACTAGACCCGCCTGCAGTGCGAAGAGGGAGATGAACAGCTCCGGCAGGTTGCCCAGCGCGGACTGGAGAATGCCCGTGGAGGCCGGCCCGAGGCGCGCGCCCAGCTGGTCCGTGGCCTCGCCCACCAGGCCGGCGAGGCCTCCAAGCGTGACGGCCGCCATGACGAACACGAGGACGTCGCTCGCGTGCGCGGTCCGCAGGCCCACGGTGAGGATGCAGCCGGCGAGGCTGACCACGATGAGCGCGACGGCGCGGCGGCCGAGGTGGGCGATCGACTGCATGTCCAAACGGTACTGGCGCCGGGCCATCCCTGAGGCATCATCGGGGCATGTCACTGCGCCATCACGAGATCGCCGAGGGCGGCCACCGGATCCTCAACCCGCTCGTCGAGCCGCAGCTGCGGCTGCTTGGCGAGATCGTCGGCGCGGGCCCTGAGACCCGGCTGCTCGACCTGGCTTGCGGGAAGGCCGAGCTGCTGTGCCGCTGGGCCGAGTGGTTCGGCAGCGCCGGCGTGGGCGTGGACCTGTCGGGAGTATTCTCGGCGGCCGCTCGGGCACGCGCCGCCGAGCTGGGCGTCGCCCACCGGGTGGAGATCGTGACCGGGGACGCCGCGGTCTACCAGGCCGAACCCGGCGGCTTCGACATCGTGGGCTGCATCGGCGCCACGTGGATCGGCGGCGGGCTCGCGGGGACGGTTGAGCTGCTGCGCCCCGCACTGCGGGCTGGCGGGCTCATGCTCATCGGGGAGCCGTTCTGGAACGAGCCGCCCACCCCGGAATGCGTCGCGGCGCTCCACCTCGCCTCGGATGATTTCACGTCGCTCGAGGGCACCTTCGACCGGCTCGACATCGCGGGCCTCGAGCTCGTGGAGATGGTCCTCGCGACGCCCGAGACGTGGGACCGCTACGAGGCCTCGCAGTGGATGACGGTGACCGACTGGCTGGCCGCCAACCCGCTGGACCCCGACCACGACGCGATGGTCCACTTTCGCGACGACAACCGGCGCACCTACCTGCGCTGGGGCCGGCGCTATTTGGGATGGGGCGTGTTCGTCGCGCGTGTGACGTAAGGCGCGCGGGGCGATTGAAGGCTTAACAGGGCATTGTGCTACCATGTGCTACATGAGCGAGCGGGACCGGCCCGCACGGGTCGGCGTGCGGGAGCTGAGACAGAACCTGTCGGTCTACCTCGACCGCGTCAAGGCGGGCGAGACGCTCGAGGTGACCGAGCACGGCGTGCCCGTGGCGCGACTGGCGCCCAACCCGCCGGAGCGGCTGTCGATCGTCGACCAGATGATCGCCGACGGCCGCATCACCCCGGCCACGGGCGACCATCGAACGTTGCCGTATCCGCCGAGCATCCCGGGACGGCCCCTGAGCGAGATCCTCCAGGAGATGCGCGACGAGGACGACCGATGAGCGGCCTCACCTACGCGGATGCATCGGCGATCGTGAAGCTCGTTGTCGAAGAACCTGAGTCGGGCGCGATGAACCGATGGTTCGTCGAATCGATTCGTGTCGTCACCAGCCGGATCGGGGTCGTCGAAACCCTTCGGGCCACCTCCCGACGTGCTCACGATCCCGTCCACCGGGATGTCGTCGTGCGTGACATCGGCGTCATCGAGGTTGACGCGGCGATCGCCCGCGTCGCGGCCGCCCTCGCGCCGGCTGTGCTCCGCACGCTCGATGCGATCCACATCGCATCGGCGATGAGCCTCGCGTCGGAACTCGACGCGTTCGTGACGTACGACGACCGCATGGCCGACGCCGCACGCAGCCTCGGGCTGCCGGTGGTGCGACCCGAGTAGCCGTTCAGCCCGGCGGCAGGTCCAGCCAACCCTCGCGGATCGCCCGGGCGGCAAGCTCCTTGCGGGACGCGATGCCGAAGGGCTCGAAGACGCGGGCGAGGTGCGTCTCGACCGTCTTGGATCCGATGCCGAGCGCCGCGCCGATCTCGTCGTTCGTCCGGCCGTCCACCACCAGGCGCACGACCTCCTGCTCGCGCGCGGAGAGGCGCGGCGTGGCGAACCCGCTCGTCGCGGGGTGCGAAGTGGCGGTGCTCCTCAGCGGGGCAGGCGGTGGTGGCCCTGGTGCTGTGGTTCCTCCAGGTGTGGCGATCACGGCGGGGCAGGCGTCGCCCGCCGGCGCATTCCGCACTGAGCGAACGCACGGGGCCGCAGTTGCCCCCAGCGGCGCCTCGGCCGAGCAGGCGTGGCCGCCGGCGGGCGACTTCCGCTCATCGACGGCGCGGTGGACAGCAGTAGCGGAGCGTGGTTTCGCATCGACGGGCCTCGGTCTCGGCGAAGTTTCGCCAGATCGCGGCGTTACAGCGCCGCCGTGTTCGGAAGGAGCGAAATCGGCCGGGGCACGACGGTTGTGTCGCGCTAGGAAGACCTTCGCAGGGCGGCTGCCGCTTCTGCGTAGCCGCGGTGGCGCGGGTCGAGCCGGGGAACGTCCGCGAAGGGGGCGAAGGTTCGTCGCCGCGACCCGACGACCACCGCCGGATCCAACACAATGAGTGAGCTCGTCGTGCCTGGCGATGGAGCGGCCCCCCTGAGCCACGAGTCGAACTGGTCCGGCCCGTCGGGGCACAGTGCAGAGAATGTCGCGCGACGCAGCCGAAGCACGTGGAGCACCTCGGCCGACCACAGGCAGGCGATCAGGTGCGTCACGCTGCGCCAGCCGGAGGGTCCGATGTCCACGCGCTCCGCCAGCGCCCGGGAGAGGTACTGCCGCTTGGCGTTGTAGCTGCCGGCGGCGTCCTGGATGTTCGGGAACTGCGTCCGGTTCTCGATCTGGAGCAGGTCGCGACCCTCCCACGCCAGCACATCGGCACGGCCGGCGAACTGGTAGTGCTGGTAGGGCTCGTCGATGGCGATGGCGCGGCCCGGCCTGGCGAGGGCTCGAGCCTCGACCTCGCCCATCGCGGCAGGGACGAAGTCCTCGGCATCATTGCGCAGCCCCGCGAATGGACGGTTGCGCTCGTCGATGAGCGCGATCGAGGGGCGCAGACCAAGAGCGGTCCCGATCCGCGCGTAGGACTCGAGGCTCGCCGTGCGGCCGGCCTCCACATCGTGGACCACCGCAAGGGCGACTCCCGCCCGATCGGCGACTGCCCGCAGGGTCCAGCCCTTCCGCCTCCGCTCATCTCGCAGGCGCTGGCCGGTGGCCACGGTGATGCGCGTGAGGGCAGCCTGAGCTGCCGGCGACATCGGTTCGGAGCGACGACGGGGCGACATTTCGGAAGGAGTGAAGAGCCCGGGACTCACCGGAGGCTTATCGGCCGTCCCCAAGGGCAACGCCCGGCTCGCGGGTGCGCTGCCCGCGAGGACGCTGGCGGCTAGGAGGCTCTGACCGCTCCTTTGCTGCAGAACGCCCGTCTCGGACCCCCGCACGCCGGGGTCCGCGCCGGGTCTGGGGCCCGCGCCGCCGTCCTGTTCGGACTGGGCGAAAAGCGCCGCTGCCGCGCGCCGCGCGCCGGGTCCGGGCCGGCGCCGGGTCCGGGGGGTCCGCCCGCGTCTGTCGGGCTGGCCGGAGGGCGCCTGGGCCCGCGCCCCAACGCCGGCACCGGGTCCGCGACAGGGCCGGCCCCCGCGCCCAAGCCAGAGCGTCAGCTCGCCGGGAGCGGCTCCAGCTTCTCGATCCGGATCGCCGCCGCCTTGAACTCGGCAGTGCCGGCCTTCGGGTCTGTGGCGTCGATGGTCAGCAGGTTCACGTCCACCTGGTCGGGGAAGTGGAAGGCCATGAATGCGAGGCCGGGCCGCAGCGCCACCTCGCGCCGGACGGGTGCCTCGACGGACCCTCGCCGCGTCACGATCCGCACCAGCTCGCCCTCCCGGAGCTCCAGGCGCGCCATGTCCTCCGGGCACAGGTCGAGCGCCGCGCCCTTGCGTCTCGGGGACCGCAGCAGCCCGGACTGGACGCCGGTGTTGTAGGAGTCCAGCCGCCGGCCGGTGGTCAGGCGAATCGGGAATTCGTCCGAGAGCGCCTCGACGGGCGGGTCGTAGTCCACGGGGCTGAAGATCGCCTTGAGGCCGGGCACGGGGTCCGCCCACAGGCGCGAATGGAGGAACGGCTCGCCCGGGTGGCTCTCGTCCCAGCACGGCCACTGGAGCCCGCCCTCGGCCTCGAGGCGCGCATAGGTCATGCCCCGGAACGCGGCCGCCAGCGAGCGGAACTCGTCCCACACCTTCTCGGGGTCAGGCTCGCCCCAGTCGTGTCCGAGGCGCTTGGCGATCTCGAAGATGATCCGCAGGTCGTCCTGCGCGTCGCCCGGAGGATCGATCGCCTTGCGCACGCGCTGGACGCGGCGCTCCGAGTTGGTGATGGTGCCCTCGGTCTCGGCCCAGGCCGCGGCGGCAGGCAGGACGACGTCGGCCAATTCGGCGGTGGCCGTCAGGACGATGTCCTGGACGACCATGAACTCGAGTCCGCCCAGCAGGCGCCTGACGCGGTGGGCGTCGGCTTCCGACTGGACCGGGTTCTCCCCGATGCAGTAGACGGCGGTCAGCTCGCCGCGCTCCATCGCGTCGTACATGCCGGTCAGGTTCAAGCCCCGCCTGGGCGGGACCGTCACGCCCCACGCCTTGTCGAACGGCGCGCGGAGGGCGTCGTTCTCGATGAACTGGAAGCCGGGCAGCCGGTCCGGCAGCGCGCCGCTATCACCGCCGCCCTGCACGTTGTTCTGGCCGCGGAGCGGGTTCACGCCCGAGCCCCACTTGCCCACGTGGCCCGTCAGGAGCGCGAGGTTGATCAGCGCAAGCACGTTGTCGACCGCGTTGTGGTGTTCGGTGATCCCCAGCGTCCAGCAGATCATCGCCTTGTCAGCCGTGGCGTAGGCGTGGGCGGCGTCGCGGATCGCGGCAGCCGGGACGCCCGTGACGCGCTCCGCGTACTCGAGCGTGTAGGGCTCGACACGCTCGCGGTAGGCCTCGAAGCCGGTCGTCGCGCGGCCGATGAACGAGCGGTCAGCGAGGCCTGCGGCGATGATCTCGCGGCCCATGGCGTTGGCCATCGCGATGTCCGACCCGATGTCCAGGCCCAGCCACAGGTCTGCCCACTCGGCCGACGACGTACGCCGGGGATCGATTGCGATCAGCCGGCCCCCGCGGCGCACGCCCTTGAGCAGGTGGTGGAAGTAGATCGGGTGCGTCTCGCGGGCGTTGCTGCCCCACAGGAGGACGAGGTCCGTCTCCTCGGCTTCTCTATAGCTGCTGGTCGAGCCCCCGGCTCCGAACACGGTCGCCAGACCGGCGACAGAGGGAGCGTGTCAGGTGCGGTTGCAGCTGTCGATGTTGTTCGACCCCAGGACCGCGCGGGAGAGCTTCTGCGCCGCGAAGTTGACCTCGTTGGTCGAGCGACTGCAGCTGAAGGTCCCGAAGGTCTTGGCGCCGTGCGCCGCGCCCGCCGCCTTGAACCCTTGGGCGACCCGGTCCAGCGCTTCGTCCCAGGTGGCGGGACGGAGCGGGGAGCTGCGGTCGCCGTCGCGCACCAGCGGCGTGGTGAGGCGGACGTACTCCCTAGGCACTGGCGTACCTCTGTGGCGGACGGTCCGATCGGCGAATTCTAGCCGGGCTGGCAGGTAGTGCAACGGCGAGCGTCTCGACACGTGACGCTGTCGGGCTTCCAGTTGCACGACAGATCGACGCCCGGCGGCCCCTCCCCGCGTCGGGCGGCCGCCCAGCCTCGGCCGCCCCGCCCCGGACGAA
>JBBIIL010000119.1:0-6751 GCA_037446495.1 Chloroflexota bacterium
CGTCTCGCGAGGCTGCCGGCCGGGAACTGGCTCGCGACGATTCTGCCCAGGACCGGGTGGGGTTGGGGATCGATTGACACGGACGCGGGGGTGCCCTTGACACTGATGTCGCACATCTATGCTCACCTGTATGCGGACCACTATCGTGATCGACGACGCGCTGCTTCGCCAGGCGAAGCGCCGGGCCGCTGAGCGCGACCTCACCGTCAGCGACGTCGTCAACGAGGCCCTGCGCGAGTCCTTCCGGGGCTCGCCGCGGGCCGCCGCACCGTTCTCGCTGGTGACCTACGGCGACGCCGGTCGCCGCGTGCGACACGAGCCGGCGGACTTCGCCGCGGAGTCCGTTGACGAAGACCGCGAACGGCTGGCCTGACGGGTGCTCATGCCCGATGTCAATGTCCTCGTCTACGCCCACCGGCGGGACGAGGCGTGGCACGAGCCATATGCAGCGTGGCTGAAGCAGGTCGTCGACGGCCCGGAGCCCTTCGCGCTGAGCGTCCTCGTGGCGGTCGGATTCCTCAGGATCGTCACCAACGGACGCATCTACGAGGACCCGACACCGCTGCCCGCGGCGCTCGCCGCCGTCGAGCAGCTGGCGGCTCACCCGCGGTGTCGCCTCACGACGCCCGGCGCCGGCCACCTCGCCGATGTGGCCCGCCTGTGCCGCGCCGTTGGCGCGACCGGGAAGCTCGTGGCCGACGCGCAGCATGCCGCCCTGGCGATCGCAGAAGGTTCGACGTGGGTCAGCCGGGACCCCGATTTCGCCCGATTCGAGGAGCACGGCCTCCGCTGGCAGCACCTGGCACTCGGGTAGACTGGCCCCATCGACGCCGCCCGCGAACGTTGAGCGTACAAGCGCTCGGCGCTACGCCTCGGCGGCAGCCAGCCGTGCAACCACCGCGCCGCCGAAGCCCGACGTCGAGGAGGTGCCCCCGAGGTCCGGCGTGCGGACTCCATCGGCGATGGCCGACGCGACGGCGGCCTCCACCCGGCGCCCCGCCGCGATGGCGGCGGCGTCCCCGCGCCTCCGCCCCATCCAGCCCAGCAGCATCGCCGCCGACAGGATCATGGCCGCCGGGTTCGCGATTCCGCGGCCCGCGATGTCGGGCGCCGACCCGTGGGCGGCCTGGGCCATGGCCAGCGCCTCGCCTGCGTTCAGCGAGGGGGCGATCCCGACCGAGCCGCACAGCTCCGCGGCGAGGTCCGACAGGATGTCGCCCATCATGTTCTCGGCGACGATCACGTCGAACGCCGCGGCGTGGCGGACGAGGTGAACGGTCATCGCGTCCACGTGGTGCTCGTCGACCGCGAGCCCGGGGTACTCCGCCGCCACCTCCCGGCAGACGTCGCGGAACAGGCCCGTTGTCAGCCTCAGCACGTTCGCCTTGTGGATGATGGTCAGGTGCCGGCGGCGCTGCATGGCGAGCTCGCAGGCGACCCGGGCGATCCGCTCCGACGCGTCCCGGGTGAACACGCCCGCCACGATCGCGACGTCCGGCGTGGGCATGAACTCGCCGGCGCCTGCGTGCATGTTGCGGTCCCCGTACAGGCCCTGGGTGTTCTCGCGCACGATCACCAGGTCCGCGCCATCGGCGATGGCGGCCGTCCCGCGAAGCGTCCTCGCCGGCCGAATGTTCGCGTACAGGTCGAAGCGCTTGCGGACCGTGCCGCTGGGGTTGAGGGCAGCCCGGTATTGAGCCGGGTAACTCGCGCTGTCGTGCGGGCCCATCAGCCAGCCGTCGAGTTCCGCCAGCGCCTGCAGGGTGGTCTCCGGGATGGGGCTGCCGTGCGTCTCGATGGCCGAGGCGCCCATGGGCAGGGGCACCCATTTGATCGTGCGGCCCTCGGCCGCCATCGCGGCCTCGGCGGCGGCCGCCGCGACGGGCACGATCTCCGGGCCGATGCCGTCGCCGACGAGCAGACCAACGACGTAGCGTGGAGTGGAAGGCTGCTCAACCATGGGCGACGTCTCCTTGGAGCACGACGAGTGAGCGACGCTCGTCGCCCGTCCCGCCGCCTGCCCCATGCACCGGCCTCCGCTCAGTGGCCGGGGTCGGCGACCGACGGCACGGTGTCCACGATCGAGTTGGACGCGCTGCCGCCGCTCACGACAACCTTGCGGATGTACATCGCCTGGACCACGTTGTGGGTCGCGGGGTCGAACGCGAACGGGCCCCGGACCCCGGCCACGGTCCCTGCGGCCACGGCCTTGACGAGCGCGTCGGCCGAGCTGCCCGCCGATGCCATGGCCTGGTCCACCGCCTGCATCGCGTCCCACATCGCGACGACGTCCGAGGTCACCGGGGCGGGGTTCCCCGCGTCGTCCTGGTAGGCCTTGGGGAAGGCTCCGAGGAGCGACTGGAGGCCTGCGCCGCCCAGCGAATCCGCCCAGAACAGCGAGGTGATCGCGCCGGCAGCGCCCTCCTTGACGGTTGCGAGCACAGCGCTGTCGGTCAGCGTGCCCGGGCCGTACAGCGTGTACCCTGCGGCGTCCATCTTTGCCTGGCTCCAAGCGGTGAGGAACGCGGCGGCATCCGCCCCCTCGAATGCCGCGAACACCGCCTTGGTGGGCTGTGCCCGGATCGCCGCGACGAGCTTCGCCCAGTCGGCGCCCATCTGGCTGGCTACGTTGCCGGTGGCGGACCCTCCGGCCTTGCCCAGGCCCGCGGCGAAGCCGGCCGCCGACTCGGTGCCGAAGGTGTCGGGGGCGTGGACGACGTAGAACTTCGTGGCGCCCTTGCGAGCCGCCCACTCGCCCAGCGGCTCAGACAGCTGCCAGTTGCTGTACGAGGCGCGGAACACGTACGGGCTGGCGGCAGTGCGGGTGACGGCGTTGCCGCTCGCTCCGGTGATGATCAGCGGCAGCTTGTTGGCGTCCGCATAGGAGCGCACGGCCGTGGCGCCGTCGTCGCCGAGGAGACCGAGCACCACGGCCGCGTGCTGTTGGGCCAGCTCCTGGGCCTTGGTCACGTCGAGCGGCCCGTTGATCGACTCGTCCTCGTAGGCGAACGCGGCCGTCTGGCCGCCGAGCATGCCGCCATGCTGCTGCACGTACAGCTCGGCGGCACGCCTCTGGGCAACCCCGCGGTCGCTGTTCACCGCGGACTCGGTGAACGGGACCAGAAGCCCAATGGTGACCGACGGCCCGGCAGCGCTCGCTGCTGGGACCGTCGGCGGGGCCGGCACCGCGGACGACATTGCGGTGGGCGATGAGGTGCTGGCCCCACACGCAGACACCAGTGCCACGACGGCGGTAACGAGGAGCGGATGCGACAAGGCCTTCATGGCACCCTCGGGGAGGAGTGAGGCCGGGCGACGCGGAGGCGGTCGCCCGGCCTCGATGTGATGGTTGCTACTGCGCGTTGTTCACGAACTCGCTGGTGTAGGTCTTCGACAAGTCGATGTTGTCGAGCCCGGACTTGAACAACTTGTTGATCCTGAGGACGGAGTCCAGCTGGGCCTGCGAGAGCTTGCCGTCGGGGCTGAACATCCCCATGCTGTCGGTGAGGGCCTGGATGTAGCCGGCCTGATCGCCCGCGTAGTAGTCCGGCGGCAGCTGGCCGGCGATGTCCGTGGCGGTGTGCCCCTGGATCCACTTGAGCGTCTTGACGTAGGCGTTGACGACCTTCTGGACGGTGTCCTTATTGGCCGCGATGTAGTCGGCACGCGCCCAGAGCGCGATGAACGGGTACGGGCCGCCTAGGGCGGCCTGCGTGGTGTCGGGCTTGGACAGGTCGACCAGCAGCTTGCCAACGTTCTGCTTCTCGACCTGCAGCACCGTGGGCTGCGTGGTGATGCCCACGTCGATCTGGCCCTGCTTCATGGCGGCGATGAACGTGTCGCCCGCGCCAGCTTTGACGTAGTTGGCGGCGTCGACCTTGAGGCCTGCCTCGACCACCATGGCGCGCATCAGGGTATGGGTGCCGGAACCGATCGAGGTCACGCCGATGCTGGCTCCCTTGAAGTCCTTGGGGCCGGTGATCGCGCTTGCCTTGGCATTCGACACCATGACGAACTCGCCCGGCGTCTGGAGCATGTCCAGGACCGCCGTGATGACCTTGCCTTGCGCCTGAAGGTCGAGTGTGTGGTCGTACGAGCCCGAGCCCATGTTGGCGTGCCCGGCCATGACCTCGGTCTCGGTGTCCGTGCCGCTCGGCTCATCCACGAGGGTGACGTCGAGGCCCTGGTCCTTGAAGTAGCCCAGCGCCTCGGTGAGCTTGTTCACGAGGTAGATCTGCTTGGACATGCCGCCGACCATGATCGTGACCTTGGGGGCGGCGGCGGCCTGGCTGGCGGTGCCCCCACCGCCCTGCGAGGCGGGCGCGGCGCTCGGGGTGGTCGAGGCCGTCCCACCGCACGCCGCGGTGATCAGGCCCAACGCGGCCACCACGGCCGCAACGCGATGATGCATGCTTCCTCCTCCTGGGGACTCGCAGCCCGGTCTAGAACGTCACGTCAGTGACGGTGTTGGGGCGCCAACGGATGATGCGGTTCTCCAACCGCGTGACCAGCGTCTCGGCGAGGATCGCGAGCACGGCGAGGATCAGCATCGCCGCGAAGACGCCATTGGCGTTGAACGTGCCCTGGGCCGTGGCGATCATGAGGCCGATGCCTCGCCGCGCCCCGAGGTACTCGCCGACGATCGCGCCGACGAGTGCGAATCCGAGGCTCGTGTGCAGGCTCGCGATGATCCACGACAGGGCGGAAGGCAGGAGCACGTGGCGGAACTCCTGCCGGGGGTTCGCCCCTAGGATCCGGGCGTTCGAGAGCAGGTCGCGGTCGACCTCCCGGACCCCTTGGAAGGCGTTGAAGAAGACCACGAAGAACACCAGCACGACGGCCAGCGCAACCTTCGACCAGATGTCGAAGCCCAGGGTGATGATGAAGATCGACCCCAGCACGACGCGAGGCATGGCGTTGAGGGCCTTGATGTACGGCCCCGCGATGTCGGCAAGGAGCGCGACGCGGCCGAGCAGGACGCCGAAGATAATCCCCAGACCGCTCCCGATCAGGAAGCCGAGCACGGTCTCGAGGAGCGTCACATAGATCTGCTCGTAGAGGGGCCCCGATGAGGTCCCGTCGCGGATCCACGTCCCCAACTGGGCGGCGATGCCGGACGGCTGGCCGTAGTAGAACTTGTCGATTGCGCAGGTCGCCGTGTCGGAGCCGTAGCAGCCGGTTCGCGTCCCCCACTCCCACAGGCCGACGATCGCGACCGCCACGGCGATCCGCAGGGCGAGGACCCACCAGCGGCGGCGGGATCGAGCCCGGGCGCGGGCGCGATCGAGGTCGCCGGCGAGGTCGGCGTCGCCGGCGAGGTCCGCTGTTTCCGGGCCAACGGTGGTCATGGCATCACGACGCGAGGAGGTGCTTGGCGCGTTCATAGCTCACTAAGACCTCATCTCGCAGGCCGCTCCAGATCTCCTCGTAGATGCGCATGAACTCCGGCTCGAAGCGGATCTCCTGGATGTTCCGGGGTCGTGGCAGGCTGACCTGGTAGACGGCCTTGACGGTGCCCGGCCCGGCGGTGATCACGACGACGCGGTCGGCCAGGGCGACAGCCTCCTCGAGGTCGTGGGTCACGAAGACGACCGAGGCGCCCGTGGCCGCCCACAGGTCGAGCAGCTCGTTTTCCATGAGCGCCCGAGTCTGGACGTCGAGGGCGCTGAACGGCTCGTCCATGAGCAGGATCCGGGGCTCGGTAATCAGCGTCTGGGCGAGCGCCACGCGCTTGCGCATCCCACCGGACAGCTGGTGCGGGTAGTACCGCTCGAAGCCCGCAAGGCCGACGCGGGCGATCCAGTCGTGCGCCCGCGCCGCAACCTCGGAGGCGGGCATGCCGCGGAACCGCGGGCCGGCCTCGACGTTGTCGAGGACCGTCTTCCAGGGGAAGACCGCGTCTCGCTGGAACATGTAGCCGACAGACCGCCCGACGCCGCTGACAGGCTTGCCGAGGACGGTCACCTCGCCGCGGCTCGGCGGCTCCAGCCCGCTGATCAGGGCGAGCGTGGTGGACTTGCCGCAGCCGGTCGGCCCCACGATTGCGCAGAACTCGCCCGGGGCCACGGTCAGGTTGATGCCCTGCAGCGCCGTGAAGGCCTTGCCAGCCGGGCTGACGAATCGCTTGCTGACGTTGTGGAGTGTGATCGCAGCGTCGGTTGACAGTGCCTGAATGCCCGGTTGATGCACGCCCTTGTGACCTCCTCGCACCCTCATGGAACCCTTCATGACAGGCCCTGTCACGCTTGCGGTCGATTGGGAGGTATTCGTCTTTGTGGTCGTAGCCACCCGTGGACGCGGTGGTACTTTGTGGCGAATGGGCAAGCTCCGGTCGCTCGCCAACCAAGTGCTCCTGGTTCAGGTCGTGCTCGTGACATTGGCCGTGGTGGTCGGCACGGCGATCTCGTTCGCGATCATCAACTCGCGCGCAGTCAACGAGTTCGAGCAGCGCTCCCTGTCCATCGGGCACGCCGTCGCGGAGATGCCCGACGTCCTCGAGGCCTTCGGCCAACCCGACCCGGCCAGCGCCATCCAGCCCATCGCCGAGGCGATCAGGCAGAGCACGGGCGCGTCGTTCGTGGTGGTCGCCAACAAGGACGGCATCCGGTACTCGCACCCGAACCCGCAAATGATCGGCCAGCGCGTGTCCACCGATCCGTCGCAGGCGCTGTCGGGCGAGGACTACGTCGGCGTCCAGCGCGGCACCCTCGGGACGTCCGTGCGCGCGAAGGTCCCGATCCGGAGCGCCAGC
>JBBIIL010000120.1:0-6727 GCA_037446495.1 Chloroflexota bacterium
GCTCGAAGCCGATCGCAAGGAGGCCCGACAAGACCTCGAGGGTGTGGGCGCTCGCATACCAGACGTAGCCGACCTGGAGGGATGGCACGAGGGCGAACGCCTCGGACCAGTCGGCGCGGACGTCGCCGCTGATCGTGGTGTGGCGGTGGCCCGCGGTGCGCCCGTGGACGCCACGGCTGGCCCGAGTGGCGTTCTCGGCCTCGCGCATCATGTACGGCTTGTCTGCGCCGGCCACGACCCCCCAGCCGCGCACCCGCTTGCGTGGGCCGTTGTACACGCCGTCGCGCCAAGTCTGGTCGAGCTGTACCCCGTAGGGCGGGTCCGTCGCGAGGAGGGTCGGTGCCGCCCCCTCGAGCAGCCGCTCCACATCGGCGGGGCTCGTGGCGTCGCCGCACAGGAGCCGATGCTCACCGAGCACGTACATCTCGCCCGGCTTGACCCAGGGCTCGGCGGGTGTCTCGGGCACCTCGTCCGGGTCGGTCAGGCCTGCCTTCGGATCACTGCCAGCCAGATCGCCGAGCAGGGCGAGGAGCCCGGCATCGTCGACTGTGATCTCGGCGAGGAGGGCTCGGAGCTTGTCGTCGTCGCGCCCGGCCATCGCGCCGATCGGGTCGAGGGTCGCGAGGACGAGTGCCTCCTCGTCGGCATCGAGGTCCACGTAGAGGACCGGCACGGTCGGCTGCCCTTGGGCGAGCGCCTCCTCGACGCGCAGATGGCCGTCGAGCAGATGGCCCGTGCGCTGGTTGACGATGACCTGGGCCACGAAGCCGACGCTGCCCAGCACGCCGCGGAGAGCCGCCCGCTGCTCCTTCCCATGAGTCCGCCAGTTGGCGGGGTTGGCGAGCAGCTGGTCCGGGGGCACGTCCTCCTGCCCGACGATCCGGTTGCGCCAGGGGGCGGCCGCCACCGCCGCGACGGGGGTCTTCGCCGTCATCGGGCGACCGCCGATCTTCGGCCTTGCATCGTCCGGCCACCTGAGTGATGGATGTGCGGCCGAACGTCAGATGGGCGGCGGCGAGCGAGAGGACCAACGAGATGGCGGACATGCGCAAGTGCATCGGATCGACGACGTTCGGGATCGAGGCGCACGAAGCGCCGCCCGAGGAGTTCCCGGCCCAGCCCAGCCAGAAGGACGGCCTCGGTCGGATGTGCAAGCCGCACTGGACCGAGTACGTCCGGGCGCTCCACCGGGACGCCCTGGCACGGAAGGTCGCCGAGGGCGGGGCGGCCACCGAGGCGGCGCCGACCGTGCAGTCGGAGGCAGCCGCCAGGGTCTCGACGAAGCGCGCGGCTCGGGTGGCGGCCCAGGCGGCCGGCAAGGTCCCGGCCGCGGACGGCTCGGTGCCCCGGGAGACTCTGGCGGTGACCATCCGCCGCGCGAAGCTCGAGGCCAAGCTCGCGGAGGTCGGCGTCGCGTCCGACGAGGGCCAGCGGACCCTGGAGGCGGCCGCCAAGGCGGCGGCACGGGGGCGCAAGCCGATGGCCGAGGCGGTCCATGACGAGGAGCAGAGCCGAACGATCGATCAGATCGACGCCGCGCTCGCCGCTGGCGACATCGCGGAAGGCGAGGGGGCCTGAGTGATGTACGCCGGCGACGAGACCAGCGGGGTCCAGCAGGCCCGAGCCACCCGGGAGGCCTGGCCGAAGCCGACCGAGCGCCGGCCATCCATCGAGACCATCATCGAGTGGAGCGGCGAAGGCGAGATGGAGGCGACGGACGGCTGCGGGGGCATCGAGGACGATGGCACCTGCCCGCACGGGCATCCGTCCTGGATGCTCGCGCGGGGCCTCATCTGACCCTCCCCACCGCCGCACGAGGGGCCCCGGGCGCCAGCCCGGGGCCTTTCTCCGTTCGGTCGCGTGGTTGGCCATGGCCGTGGTCATCGGGCCACTCCGGCGCCCTGTGGCGCCCGTGGGCGAACCTGGGCCGCGGCGGGCATGAGTGCATAAACGCACCTGAGGTCTGCGGAGCGGCCGGATGTTTTTTGGCGAAACTCGGCCGCGCGCGTGGAAAGGGAAGGCGCGATCTTCCAGGAGCACGAAACCCACGTGTGGGGACCCACGGTGGGCCTCCGAAGCGCCCTTCGTCGAGTTGCACGATCGACACAGGATCGCGGTGGTGGCGATGTCGAAGGGCGCACTGCCAGCGGCGAGCGGCACGACGTGATCGACGGTCAGATCGCTTGCGGGGTGGGCGTCGCGCTGGTAACCCGGGCTCCAATCCTCGTGCTCGCCACGCCAGACGCGGAGCACGCGGGCGCTGAGCCGCTGCCATGCCCGCGTGCTGTGCAGGGCGTGGTGCCAGCTGCGGTTCGACTGGCGGGCGTGCTCAGTGCAACGGCTTCCGGGCCGGCTCGTGACGACACCACAGACCGTGCAGAGCTTCGTGGCTCAGCTCGCGCTTCTGGGAAGGTGCAGATCCTGACGGGCATGACGCTGGTGACGCTGGATTGCAGCGTCTTCGACGGCGCCCTGAGAGCCATCCCCGAGCGTCGAGGTGTGGACGACGCAGCTCGCGCCAAAGTTGAGCGCCGTTGCCGCAGATCGTTCCATCGCTCAATGAGCGTGGGCCGGGCGGACGCTGCCGTCTATTCGCCTGCGGTGCTACGCCTGCGGGTCCAACCATCGCGCGAACCGCGCCGGAGGCAGACCAACGTTGCCGGCGCTGGACAGGCTATTGCTCCGCTCGCCAACACACTCCCCTGGTGGTTCGTCGCCGCGAGGGACCGTATGGAATTCGGGCGCTAGACAGAACATGGAGACATCTCTATAGTTAGATGCCTACATGAGCGATGTCGCGTTGCGGGGATCGAGGTTGTCAGGTGTCCGGCACTTATCGGCCGGGACCGCGCCGGGCCACCGGCCATCCACCCTCGCCGCGCCATAGCGACAACCGCTACCACGAAAGGGCGATCATGACCGAGACCCGCTTGACCGAAACCATTACCGTGCCCCGAGCCATTGCCGTCGACGGTGGGGTCGACCTGCTGCTTCCGCCTGGAACTCCCTTGGACGTTCTCGACGCCTTCGTCGCCTCCTGCAACGTCGGCGAATGCGGCTGCGCTGACACCTTCGTCGCCCGGATCACCGGAGTGGAACTGTTCGACGAGCCCGGGCGGCGGCGCGTGCAGATCAACGGCGCCGTCAATCCCGAGGAAGTCCTCGCCGAGCTTCACGCCTCGGCCCCGCAGCTTCTCGGCTGAGTGACGCGAGTGCGTCCGTTGGCGAAAAGTCCAAGCGATTGGAGGCTGTGAGTGTTCTATCCAGGCGGTGGCGAGTGGCTGATCTTCCCGATCATCGGCCTCGTCTTCATGGTGCTGATGCTCGTCTTCGTCTTCGGCGTCGGGCGACGTGGCGTCGAGGCCGGCCCCTTCTGCGCCCAGGGACCCGCTCCCCGCGACCGCCGCGATGTCGACGCGCTGGAGATCCTGCGACGGCGGTTCGCCGCAGGAGAACTCAGCGCAGAGCAGTTCGACGCCATGCGCCGACAGCTCGACGGGCGCTGAGGGCTCGGCCGTGGCCCTGCCCGCACTCTCTTTCGAGGCGACGGCGCCGCTCGCCGCCGAGGTCGCCCAGCGGCTCGCGCGTCGCCTCCAGACGCTGGGTGACCCGACCCGGCTCCAGATCCTCTCGGCGCTCGAGATGGTCTGCGTCCCGGTCAGCGCGATCGTGACCGCGACCGGCCTTCCGCAGCCGACCGTCTCGCACCACCTGCGGATCCTGGCCGACCGCGGCCTGGTCCGAGGCGCGCGCCAGGGCACGAGGATCTTCTATTGCTTGGAGGACGAGGCCGTGATGGATGCGGTGCGGGCCGTCCAGGCGCTGGCCGACCGATGAGCGCGCAGGCGGTCGTCGTCTACTGCCGCCCCGCCTGTCCGGGCTGCGGAACGCTGACCCACTGGTTCGACGACCACCGCGTTGCCTGGTCTACCCGCGACGTCCTCGCCGATACGGCCGCCGCGGACCGCGTGACCCGCCTCGGCTACCTGTCGCTGCCCGTCGTCGAGACCCACGACGGGCGCTCGGCTTGGGGCGGCGATCTCCGTGCCGTCGCGGCCCTCTTCCCCGGCCGGCCGGCGCGAAGCGCTGCGTCGGCGTCGGACGCCGAGCCAGGAGTGAGCTGATGGATACATCGCCAGCGGCCGTCGATGCCGCCGTCCTCGATCGCCAGCAGGCACACTGGGCGCGCACGTTCACGTCGCACGCCGACATGTTCGGGCGCGTTGCGAGCGACCCCGCGGGGGCCGCGATGGAGTGGTTCCAGGCCACGAGCGCAGCGCAACTGCTCGAGCTCGGCCCGGGTCAAGGCCGCGACACGTTCTTCTTTGCCCGCCAAGGTCTCGAGGTCACCGCCCTCGACTACGCCGAGACCGGGTTGGCCCAGATCACGGCCCAGGCCGAAGCCGCGGGCCTCGACGCGCTCGTGCACGTCGCTCACGGCGACGTCCGCGAGCCGCTCCCATTCGCTGCCGAGACTTTCGACGCCGCCTACGCCCACATGCTCTTCTGCATGGCCCTCACGACTCCAGAGCTCGTTGAGCTCGCCGGAGAGGTCCACCGAGTGCTGCGCGCGGGCGGCATCCTCGTCTACACGGTTCGCACCAAGGACGACGCCCACTTCGGCGCCGGCATCGACCGCGGGGACGACATGTTCGAGATGGGCGGCTTCATCGTCCACTTCTTCGATCGAGCGCTCGTCGAGCGGCTGGCCAACGGCTTCGAGCTCCTCCAAGTCACCGAGTTCGAGGAGGGTCCGCTGCCGCGCCGCTTGTACCGCGTCACGATGCGGAAGCAGTAGAGCCGGCGTAACCGGCCAGGAGGTACGCGAGATGTGTCCGTGTTGTTGCGGATCGAACGGCGTTGGGCCACAGCTGGCGCCGTATGGGCCGCCGTGGGGCTGGGCCGGACCGTGGCAAGGCCACGTCGGTCCGTGGTCGGCGGGCCCCTGGTCGGGCCCCCGGACTCGACGCGAGGGCCTGGAGGAAGCCAAGCGGGACCTCGAGGAGCGTCTGGCCGCGCTGAGCGAGGAGCTGGAGCGCGAGAGCGGCGGCCGATGATTGGTTCGCGTACGAAGGAGTCGCGATGATCGACCGCACGATGTTCGCCATGATGGCTCGCATGGCGGCGGGAATGAGCGCCGAGCAGCGTCAAGCGATGATGGCCGAGATGATGGGCCAGATGTTCGACGGAATGGACCTCGCCGACAAGATCGCGTTCATGCAGGCGAAGCTTGGGGCCTGCGTCCCTCGGCTCACTGAGGGACTTGGGGCGGCCGAGCGTGAGGATCTAGCCTCGACCGTCCTCGAGACGTTTGGCTCAGAGCTCCGGCGAGCCGCTCCGCGGCAGGAGGACCCGTCGAGAGAGTGATGGCCTTGGCCAGGACTGCGGGCGCGCGAGCGATCTGCGGTCCTGGCAGTCACATAGCCCTTCGATCACACCCGCTCAAAGCTGGGGATGACGAGCCGTCCCGAAGCTTCGTCCAGCGAAGACAGCTGCTTGGTGGTAAGGCCCCGAACGCGCACGCAGGTCGGCCAGATGGCGTTTGGCGGTGCTCGGTCGGATCCCCACCAGCGCGCCGCATCCGAAAGGGAACCTCCGGCGGCGACGAAGGCAGTGGTCCGTCAGCCGACGCTCACCTGTGCGCCGACGCCCGCCGCGAGTGCCCGATCGAGGCGTTCGACGACCTCATGGATCTCGGCCTCGACCGTGCCCCGGCCAAGGCTGAACCGGATCGCTCCCATGCCGATCTCGGGCGGGACGCCCATCGCTGCCAGGACGGGCGAAGGCTCGACCGAGCCGGCGTGGCACGCGGAACCCACCGATGCGGCGACGCCATCGAGGGCGGCGAGGATGTCCGCCCCCACCCGACCCGGGAACGAGACGCTGAGGGTGTTCGGTAGGCGGTGCTCGGGGTGGCCGTTGAGGACGACCCGCTCGACGAACCGAGCCGCCATAAGGTCCCAGAAGAGGTCGCGCAGACGGCGCACCTCGCTCATCGATGTGAGATCGGCCGCGAGCTCGCAAGCGGCGCCGAGGGCGGCTGCCAGGAGGACGCTCTCGGTGCCGGCCCGACGGCCCGACTCGTGGCTGGCGCCGTGGATCAGTGGGACCGGGCGCACACCCCGGCGGACATAGAGCGCCCCGACGCCCTTGGGGGCGTAGAGCTTGTGCCCGGCGATCGAGAGCAGGTCCACCCCGAGGTCGTCGACCCGCGTCGGGATCTTGCCGACCGACTGGGCGGCGTCCGTGTGGAACAGGATGCCGCGCTCGCGGGTGATCGCGCCGACAGCCTCGATCGGCTCGATCGTGCCGACCTCGTTGTTGGCGTGCATGACGGTCACAAGGATCGTCCGAGGCGTGATCGCCCGACGCACGTCGTCGGGGTCGATGAGCCCGGTCCGGTCCACGGGGAGGTAGGTGACCTGGGCGCCGAGACCTTCGAGGAACCGGGCGGCCTCGACGATCGCCGGGTGCTCGACGGTCGTCGTGATGATGTGCTCGCCCCGCTCGCGCATCGCGAAGAAGATGCCCTTCAACGCGAGGTTGTTCGCCTCGCTCCCGCCGCTCGTGAACACGACCTCGTCGGGGCTGCTGCCGAGGAGATCGGCGACCTGGGCACGGGCCTGATCCAGCAGGGTTCGCGCCCTGCGGCCGCCGGGATGGGTCGCCGACGGGTTGGCGAACGGAGCGTCGAGGAGCGGGCGCATGACCGCGGCCACGCGGGGGT
>JBBIIL010000121.1:0-6508 GCA_037446495.1 Chloroflexota bacterium
CGGGCGAAGCCCATCTCGTGCGTGACCACGATCATCGTCATGCCCTCGCGGGCGAGCTCCTTCATGACCTCGAGGACCTCGCCGATCATCTCGGGATCGAGCGCCGAGGTGGGCTCGTCGAACAGCATCAGCGCGGGCTTCATGGCCAGCGCCCGGGCGATCGCCACGCGCTGCTGCTGGCCGCCCGAGAGCTGGGCCGGGTAGCTCGTCTCCTTGGCCCCGAGGCCGACGCGCGTGAGCAGCGCCCGACCCATCTCGAGCGCCTCGCCCTTGGCCATGCCCCGGACCTGCGTGGGCGCCTCGATGATGTTCTCGAGCGCCGTCTTGTGCGGGAACAGGTTGAAGCGCTGGAAGACCATGCCGATCTCCTGGCGCTGGACGGCGATGTTCGCCTCCTTGTCCTCGACCAGCTTGCCGTTCACCTCGCGGTAGCCGATCAGGTGCCCGTTCACGGAGATCCGGCCCTGCTGGATCTTCTCGAGGTGGTTGACGCACCGGATGAACGTGGTCTTGCCCGAGCCCGAGGGCCCGAGGATGACGACCACCTCCTGGCGCTTGACCTGGAGGCTGACGTCCTGGAGGACGTGGAGCTTGCCGAACCACTTCTCGACGTGCTGGGCGTCGACCACGGTCTCGGTGGACGACGTGGGGGCACCGCCGATGGCGGCGAGGAGGTCGCGCGACACCTTGACGTCCGTCCCATGGATGTGGCCCGAGGGGGTGGTCATCGGAACCCTCCCCCATGGGGAGCCCCGCGACTCATGCTGAGCATGCGGGACCAGAACCGTGGATCGTCGTCGTTGCGCGTCATGCCGGCGCCGAACTTGCGCTCGATCCGGGACTGGACGACGCCCCAGATCGTGGTCATGGCCAGGTAGTAGAGCGAGATTCCGACCAGCGGCTCGAACGGCTTGAAGGTGGCGCCATACCGCACGCTGGCGACCAGCACCAGCTCGGACACCGTGATCACCGACGCGAGCGACGTCGTCTTGAGCATGTTGTTGAACTCGTTGCCCAGCGGCGGGATGATGACCCGCATCGCCTGCGGCAGCACGATCCGCGACATGGTCTTGCGCGGCGTCATGCCCAGGGATTTCGCGGCCTCCGCCTGGCCCGAGTCAACCGACAGGATGCCCGCGCGGATGATCTCGCTCATGTACGCGCCCTCGTTGACGCCCAGCGCGAGCATCGCCGCCACGAACGGGCCGCTGATGAGGGCAGGCAGGAACGGGTACGTGTTTGGGAACGGGTCGATGCCCAGCAGCACCGGCAGGCCGAAGTACAGCAGCAGGATCTGCACCAGGACAGGCGTCCCGCGGAAGATCCAGACGTAGACGGCCGCGATGCCGTGGATGACCGGGTTGCGGGACCGTCCCGCCAGTGCCGCAACGAGCCCGAGGCTGATGCCCAGCGCCTGGGCGAGGATCGCCATGAGGATCGTGGTGGTCACGGCCGGCACGATCACCGGCCAGTTGGTCATGAACGAGATGAGTTCGTTCGGGTCGAACTTCATGCCGCGGCTCCAGCGGGAGGACCAAGGAGGAAGCGGGGCGGGCGCCAAGCGACGCCCGCCCTGAGGCTACGCTACTTGAGCATCACCACCGCGTTGGTCATGCCCCACTTGGACACGATCTGCGCGAGCGACCCGTCGGCGTACATCTGGTTGATGACCGCCTGGACGGCGTCCTTCATCCCGGTGTCGTCCTTACGCATCGCGATGCCGATGGCCGCCGGGGCGATGGGCTGGCCGCCGATCTCGAACTTGCCGGCGTTCGCCGGGAGGCTGTTGTAGTACGCCACGACCGGCGAGTCGGTGGAGTACGCGTCAACACGCCCGAGCTCCAGCTGCTGGAACGCGTTGGTGTCCTGCGTGAAGACCTGGATGTTGATCGCCGCCTTGCCCGCGGCCTTGAGCGTCGTGTTCTCGGCCACAAGGGCGTCGTAGTTCGTGGTGCCCTTCTGGACTGCCACGCTCTTGCCCGAGAGGTCTTCGAGCGTGTGGATGCCCTTGGGGTTGCCGGTCGGCACGAGCAGGCCCTGGCCGACGCTCAGGTAGTCGACGAAGTCCACCTGCTTCTGGCGATCAGTCGTGTCGTTCATGCCCGAGATGATCAAGTCGCACTTCTTGGCGTTGAGCGACAGGATGATCGAGTCGAACGAGGTGTTGTCCACTTGGTTCGTCACGCCCCACACCTGCGCGATGTGCGCGGCGATGTCGATGTCCGAGCCCTGCGCGGTGGTGCCGTCAGCCGCGTAGAACTCCTCCGGGGCATAGCTGATGTCGGAGCACCAGACAAGCTTGCCGGCCGACGCGATGCGGGCGGGGGCGACCGCGGCGGCGGCCGACGGGGCGACGCTCGCCGAGGCGGCCGCGCTGGCGGACGCCATTGCCGACGGCGCGACGGATGCCGCAGCCGAAGCCGAGGCGGCGGCGGAGGGTGCGGTCGAGGCCGCAGTGGACGGCGCGGTGGTGGCGGCCGAGCCGGAACAGGCGCCGGCGAACAGCGCCACGGCGCCGACGAGGGCCAGCGCGCGAGTGGAAGTGGTGCGCATTGATGCCTCCTGGAGGCCCGGGGGAGCGAATCGGGCCGACGGTTTCTGGAACGGCGCAGGGTACACCCTTCGGCAGCCGAACTGGAGCGCGATGCGGTTGCGGGTGGGATGCGTGGCGCGGCGCCGCCCGTCGGGACTGCCTGTCCGGGGGCTCGTCGGCGGGCTTGGCGAGATAGGCGCAGCATTGCATCGCCACGAATGACGCTCACCCGGCCCCGCGGCCTCGACCGTCGGGGCTGGCCGAGGAGACCGGATGCCCGCCCGCCGTCCCGCCCGTTCCATCGTCGCCACGGCGCTCCTGATGCTGCTCGCCCCACTCGTCCTGGTCGGCTGCAGCGGCAGCAGTGCGCCGGCCCTGACGGCGTACCCCGGCGCCGCGGACTCCCTGCCGCCAGTGGGGCCGACGGACACCGTCTACGACCCGGCGAACCCGGCACCTGCGCTCCGGCTCACCAACCAGGACGGCCAGCCGTTTGACCTCGCGTCCCTCCACGGGTCGATCGCGCTGGTGTACTTCGGCTACACCCATTGCCCCGACGTCTGCCCGACCACGCTCGTCGACCTGCGCACCGCCATCGCGGCCTCTGGCGTGCCGGCGAAGGTGGTGTTCGTGTCCGTGGACCCCGACCGCGACACGCCCGCCGTGCTCAAGGCATACCTCGACGCCTACAAGGCCGGGTTCGTCGGACTCACGGGGTCCGACGCGCAGATCGCCTCGACGGCCAAGGCGTGGAGCGTCGGCTACCAGGCGGACCCGCCGGACTCGAACGGCAACTATGCGGTCACCCACACCGCGGAGACGTTCCTCGTGGACGGCGCGGGCACGCTGCGCAACCACATCCCGTTCGACACGTCCACGGACCTGATCGCGACGCTGCTCAGGACTGCCGCGAGCGGATGAGCGGCGCGCCTGCCGCGGCGTTGACCGATCCATCTCCGAGACGTTCGGCTCGGCGCCGGGGGTCGACGGGCCCTACACCCGGGGTCGCGGGTGCCCATCATGCGTCGTGGCGTCCAGACGGCTGTGTGGAGATTTGGATCGATGTCCTCGGCAACCTACCCTCGGCGGACCGGCGCCGACGTTCCGCGACGCGAGCTCGGTGCTGCGGGCAAGACGGCCATTGCGTTCCTGGTCCTGCTCGGCGTGGGGGCGCTCGCTGGCGGGGTCTCCCTCGTTGCGAAGCCGGACGGCAGCGTGATGCAGTTCGACCCCGCGATCCTCGCGGGCAGCCCCTTCTCCGACTTCCTGGTGCCCGGCCTGATCCTCGGGGGCCTGTTCGGGATCGGCGCCCTCGCGGTGGTCGTGATGGGCCTCCGGCACTCGCCGCTGGCGCCCTTCCTCGCGTTCGCGCTCGGCTGTGCCCAGATGATCTGGATCATCGTGGAGCTCGCGATCATCAAGGACATGAGCTTCCTCCACCCGACGTTCTTCGCGGTGGGCCTGGTCATCGCGCTCGCCGCAGTGCCCTGGGGCTGGCCCGCGCTGCAGGCCTGGCGGAGAACGCACTGACGATGGCCGGGCGCTGCAAGGCGATCGGCCGGGACCAGCCGGCGGCGCTTGGGCTGCGCGCCCACGACGCGGCTGGCGGGTGGTGACCACGCCCGGCAGCGATGACGAGCCGAGCGACCGGCGTACATCGGCGCCGTGCCGCACACTGGCCGTCACGCAGACCACCCCGCACGGGAGAGGACGACGGATGACGGGCACTGACGGTCTCGCACTCGCGACGCGCGGACTGCGTAAGAGCTATGGCTCCCACCTTGCGCTCGCGGGTCTGGACCTGTCGGTGCCTCGCGGCACCGTGTACGGCTTCCTCGGGCCCAACGGCGCCGGCAAGACGACGACGATGCGGCTGCTCACCGGGCTCATCCACCCCGACGCCGGGACCATCGAGCTGCTGGGCAAGCCCTTCGGCCGCCGCGACCGCCACCGCCTGTACGACGTCGGGGCGCTGATCGAGTCGCCGGCCTTCTACCCGTTCCTGTCGGGCCGTCAGAACCTGCGGGAGCTGGCCGCGAACGGCGCGCCGGTGACGCCGGGGCGGATCGAGGAGCTCCTCGAGCTGACCGGCCTCCGGGACCGAGCCGGCGACAAGGTCCAGACCTACTCGCTCGGCATGAAGCAGCGGCTGGGGATCGCCGCCGCGCTCCTCAGCGACCCGACGCTGCTCCTGCTCGACGAGCCGGCGAACGGCCTCGACCCGGCAGGGATCGTGGCCATGCGCGAGACGCTCCGCCACCTGGCCTCGACCGGCAAGACCGTCTTCGTGTCCAGCCACCTGCTCGCGGAGATGCAGCAGATGGCCGACATCGTCGGCATCGTCGCGGCCGGCCGAGTCGTCCGGGAGGGTCCCATCCAGGAGCTGCTGAACGCGGAGGGCATCGTGCGGGTGCGGGTCGCGCCGGACCAGGTCCCGGCCGCCTCCGCCGCACTCGCGGCCCTCGACGGGCCGGACAGCGTGACGACGTCCGTCGCCGAGCCCGGCTGGCTGTCCGTGCGGGTGACGCCTGACCGGACCGGCGACGTCAACCGCGTGCTGGGCGAGGCCGGGATCTGGGCCACCGGCCTGGAATCCGGCAACGACCTCGAGATGCTGTTCCTGGGCCTGACCGGCGGCGACCCCGTGCCTGGCGGCGAAGGCACGTTCTTCGGCATGGCGGGGGCGGGTCCCGGGGCCAACTCGAAGGGCACGGGAGGCGCGGCATGAAGCTGTTCACGTCCGGGCTCCGCAAGCTCGCTCGTCGCCAGGCGACGTGGCTGACCTTCGGCCTGCTCGCGGGGCTCCTGGTCCTGATCGTCGTCGCCGTCGGGGCAACCGCCGGCCGGCCCGGCGCCTCGCCGGCCGAGCGCGCCGCCGCCCTGTCGCTTGTGACCTTCCCGGGGGCCTACGACCAGATCCTGGCCTTCATCCTGGGGCTCGGCGGCCTGTTCGCGGTCATCTTCGGCGCGGCGATCGCGGGGTCGGAGTGGACGTGGGGGACCCTCAAGAACGCCGTCGCCCGGGGCCAGAGCCGGAGCTACTACACCCTGGTCTCGTTCGCCTCGATCGCCCTGGCCATCGCGATCGGCCTCGTCCTCACGTTCGCCATCGGCGTGGTCGCGGCCGTCGTCGGGGCGAACCTCGCGGGGGTCTCCACCGCCGGTCTCACCGATTCCGCCACGCTCGCCCGCCTGCCCGAGCAGTTCGCCCGCGGGTGGCTCGCGATCACGATGGAGGGGGCGATCGGCTTCACGGTCGCCACGCTCGCCCGCAGCCAGCTGGCCGGCATCGGCGCCGGCATCGGCCTCTACTTCGCCTCGAACTTCGCGGTCATCTTCCTGCCCGACATCGTGAAGTACCTCCCGTTCAGCGTGGCGACAGCATCGGTCGCGACGGGGGCCGCCTCGGGAGCCGACGTCGGCGGCGGGTTCAGGGGCGCCGCCCTTGACCCGAACCTCGCGCTGGTCCTGGTCGTCGTGTGGCTCGTCTGCGCGCTGGCCGTGGCCGCGCTGTTCACGGAGCGCGCGGAGATCAGCGGCTAGGGGTCCGGATGATCCCCATCACGGCTCGCGGTCGGCCCGCGCGTTCTGCGGCGCACCCGCATAGAGCTGACTCGACATCGGGGCGAACGGCCGGCGGCTGAAGACGGCCTCCACCGGCAGCGCGAAGAACTCGGCCGCCCGCATGGCGAGGTCGAGGCTCGGGTTGTACTCGCCGCGCTCGAGGTAGCCGATCGTCTGGTAGTTCACGCCGATCGCGTCGGCGAGCGCCTGCCGCGACAGGCGGCGCTCGGCTCTCAGGACCGCGAGGCGATTGTGGAGGACCGGCTCGACGCGGTCCGTTCCGCGCGGCATCAGTCGCCCTCGAGGACGTCGGGCTCGATCCACGCGAGCGCGGCCGCGGGCAGCAGCGGCAGCAGGACGCCGAGGCACAGAGCGCCGGCAGTGGCGAGCGAGGCGTCCACCGTGACCGGC
>JBBIIL010000122.1:0-6457 GCA_037446495.1 Chloroflexota bacterium
CGAGGCGCATCACCAGAAGGTCGGTGGTCGCGGGGCAAGCCCTCTCGTCCCGACCATAACTGACTTCGGTTGGGAGTTCGCCGGCACGCGGTGGCTGCCGTTGACACGCGTCTCACCCGTGATACGCTGCAACCCATGGACACAGTGACGATCCGCGAACTTCGCAATCACGGCGGCGAGGTCGTCGACCGCGTCGAGGCTGGCGAGAGCGTGACCGTGACGCGTGACGGCCGCGCCGTCGCGGAGCTCCGACCGGTCCAATCGCGCGGCATCTCGTCGGCCACGCTCCTGGAGCGGTGGCGTCGGCTCCCCGCCGTCGACGTCGACGAGCTCCGCCGAGATGTCGACGCGCTGATCGACCAGTCGCTGTGAGGGACGCCGAGGGGCTCCTCGACACGAGCGCCGTCCTGGCCCTCCGGCGCCTCCAGGATCCGTCGCGCCTGCCCGAAGTCGCCCTGATCTCGGCTGTCACCCTCGCCGAGCTGGCGGTCGGCCCCCTGCTGGCGGCAGACGACACGGAGCGGGCGCGTCGGCTCGCCCAGGTTCAGCAGGCCGAGGCCGACTTCGACCCGATCCCATTCGACGCCCCGGCGGCGCGGGCCTATGCGCTGGTGGCCGCGGCCTATCGCCGGTCCGGACGCAAGCCGGCCGCACGGTCGTTCGACGCGATGATCGCCGCCACGGCGATCGCCAACGGACTACCCCTCTACACGACCAACCCCTCGGACTTCGCCGGCATCGATGATCTCGTCGTGCGCGTGGTTCCGGCGCCCGGGACCGAGGCCTGAGCACCAGGGATGCCGCGCGGGCCGCGGCGCACGCGCGGACCGAGCCCGATGCCGAGCAGGCGATCGCCCTCACGCAGTTGCCATTGGGCGCCATCGCTCGGCTCCCGCGAACTGGATTCCGAGCGGCAACAACGGGACATTCAGGTCGGTCGAGGTGGTGTGACTCCTCTCGCCCCGACCAGTACGCATGTTCCACTTGGCCTCGCCCATTGCCGAGCGACGCCGGCACGTTCCTCAGACCCTACCCGTGGCTGACCTCGAGATCAAGGTCGCGTGCGTACGTCTCGGTGTACCGGTGAGCGTGCGCCAGGCGGGCCCACGACGGGGTGTCGCCCGTCGAGTTCACGCGCGACCCAGGGGAGCGCGAGCCGACGCGGGGCCGGAGCGACGCGGCCCGGTCCGGCCGGATCAGCCGGCCCTCCTGATCACGATCGCCTGATCGAGAATCGCCTCGAGATTGTCCTTGATCCACGCGTAGACCGTGTTGCTCGAGGTACCCGGCGGGTTGTAGGCCTGCACCACGCTCGACATCGTCGCCTTGGCATCGCCGACGGTGAAGCCGTCGAATGGGTTCTCTCCCTTCCCCGACTGCTCTTACGTAGATCCCTGCGACGCCCTTGCCGGCATTCCAGCTCTCCTGGATCTCGTGCTTCACCCGTGGCCTGGCCGCGGACGGCGCCCTGCTTCACGACTGGCTGGCCGCACGGGGCTCCGCTGTCGTGGCCGGTCCAGGGGTACCGCCGCGCGTCGGTGAGGCGGCCGTGGCTGTCGAGCGCGTAGTGGGTGACGGTCGCGCCGTGGGCGACGCTGATCCGCCAGGACGCCGCCGGGGCCGGCCTGGGGTCGATCCTGTCGACGGCCTTCCACGCCTCGCGGACGCGCGCGAGCTGGCCCCACGGGAGCGTCGCCTCGCCCTGCTGCCCCCAGTCGGCGCCCCACGAGTTGCGGAGGCGCAGCCCGGTCGCGTCCCAGCCGACAGCGAGGATGGCGTGCCCGCCGGTGGCCGTGTCGAACGCGGGCAGCACGCCGTTGACGGGATGGAACCAGCTGCTCGCCCAGGGCGTGCCGATGACGAGGGGCCCGAACGGGAGGATCGCCGCGCACAGGCCGGCCTGTGCCACACGGACGCTGTAGTACGCCGCGATGCGGTGCTTCGTCGCGAGCTCGGGGTGGCCCGAGAGTGGGTACCCGGCGGACAGCCGCCGGGCCAGCGCGCCGCGGATGACCGCGCCGTCCGCCGTCCCGCCGATCTGGCGGAAGAACAGCGGCTCGTCGAACAGCGCGAGCCCGGTGTCCCGGAGGTCGTACCAGCCCTGCTCGCCCGCGGCGCTGTGGGCGACGCACATCGGGCTTGAGCCCTGGTCGACCACCGGGTAGAGGGGCGCCGGGACGTGGTAGGCGGGCGGGAGGGCTGAGGGCGGCTCGGTGCCGGTCGCGGCGTAGAGGGCGTCGATGCCCCAGTCGCGGTCGTCGACGGGAGATTCGAGCCAGCCGAGGCCGTACGGGAGCGGGTTCCGATCGATCCTGCGATCCGTGCGCTCATCCTGCGGCTCTCGACCGGGTCCTTGTCCTCCATCTCCTGCGCGTGGTCGAGGGCGTGGTCGCGGTCGCGACCGTCATGGCGCGGTCCATTGCGCGTCCCGGGCGACAGGCGCGCCACGACGCCGTCGAAGCCCTGGCGCGCTGGTGGGACCCGCTGCCGCCGAAGGTAATATTGCCGCAGGATGCAGAACTGCCGTAACATGAAGCAATGATCGAAGCCCCCGGCCTCCGCGAGCGCAAGAAGACGCAGACCCGTGTGGCCATCCAGCAGGCGACGCTCCTCCTCGCGCTCGGGCGCGGCCTCGACGACGTCACCGTCGACGAGATCTCCGCGTCGGCCAACGTGTCCGTGCGAACCTTCCGCAACTACTTCGGGTCCAAGGAGGAGGCGCTCGTCGCCGCCTGGGTGTCGGAGTTCCGGGTGTACGTCGAGGCACTGCGCGACCGGCCCGCCGAGGAGCCCGTGCTCGACGCGCTGGAGCACGTCTTCGGCGAGATCGCGTCTCGGCTCGGGGAGCGCCCGGGCGAGGCGGAGGTCCACGCCGACCTCCTCTGGACGAGCACCGCGATGGCCCGCTACCGCTCGGTCCTGCTCGACGAGGCGGTCAGGATGGTCACCGACGTCGTCGCGGCAAGGACGGGGACCGACGCGGCGAACGACATGTACCCCCACCTCGTCACCGCCGCCGCGATCTCGGCGATGGTCACCGCGTACCAGTTCGCCCCGGCGGACCGGCCCGCCGTCGACCGTGGGCGCCTCCTGGCGGAGGCGTTCGCGGTCCTCCGGTCCGGGCTCCAGCGGGGACAGGCCCCGCCGGGCTGAACGCCAACCGGCCACACCTCCGCAAGCTTATCCATTCGCGCTGGCGCGCCCGCCCCACGTGCCCGCCAGCTCCGCCACCCCTTGGAGAACCCCATGGCAGAGCTGCTCTACCGGATCGGGAAGGTCGCCGCGTCGCGACGCCTCGTCGTGATCGTCACCTGGGTCGCGATCCTCGCGGTCGCCGCCGGGGCGTTCGCCGCCTTCGGCAAGGCGCCCTCGAGCGACATCTCCATTCCGGGAACCCCGACCGCGGTCGTGACCGAGCACCTCGCCGCGTCGATACCGGGCGTCGCCGGGGCGAACGGCTCAGTCGTGTTTTCCACGAGCAACGGGGCGCCGTTCACGGACGCCCAGAAGGCGGCCGTGGCCGCTGCGGTCGCGCGGGCCGCGAAGATCGACGGCGTCTCGCGGGTCGTCGACCCGTTCGTCACCCAGGCCCAGACCGAGGCGCAGGCGAAGCAGATCGCGGACGGCCGAGCCCAGATCGAGGCGGGGAAGGCGCAGCTCGCGGATGGACAGAAGCAGCTCGACGCCGCCAAGGCGCAGCTCGCCGACGGCCAGCAGCAGCTCGACGCCGCCAAGGCGCAGCTCGCCGCGGGCCAGCAGCAGCTCGACGCGGGGAAGGCCCAGCTCACCGCCCAGCAGCAGCAGCTCGACGCCGCGAAGGCCCAGCCCGGCCTGAGCGCAGCTGCCCTCGCCCAGCTCGCCGCGCAGCAGGCGCAGCTCGACGGCGCGAAGGCGCAGCTGGCCGCCCAGCAGCAGCGGGCGGACGCGGGCGCCGCGACGATCGCCGCAAAGCAGAAGGAGATCGACGCCGGGCTCGCCACCATCACCGCCAAGCAGGCGGCGATCGACGCCGGCCTCGCCACGATCGCGGCGCAGAGCCACCAGCTCGAGGCGGGCGCGACCCTGACGAGCCTGGCCTCGGGGATCCGCCTCGTCTCGGCCGACGGCACGACCGCCGTCGCCACGGTCGTCTTCACCGGGACCAGCCTCAGCGTCCCCCAGGAGCTCAAGACCGCCGTCAAGACGGCGTTCCTGACGCCAGCCATCGAGGGGGTCGTGGTCAACTTCTCGTCCGCGATCGCCCAGGGGATCCCGAACCTCATTGGCCCGGGCGAGATGGTCGGCCTCCTGGTCGCGGCGGTCGTCCTGCTGCTGATCCTGCGCACCGTGATCGGGGCCGCGCTGCCGATCGTCACCGCGCTCCTCGGGGTCGGGATCGGCGCGCTCGGCGCCCTGTCGCTGGCCGGCGCCGTGGAGATGGTCTCGGTCACGCCGATCCTCGGCGTCATGCTCGGCCTCGCGGTCGGGATCGACTACGCGCTGTTCATCCTCAACCGCCACCGGCGCCAGCTGCGGGACGGCTACACCGTGGCCGAGTCGATCGCCCTCGCGAACGGCACGTCGGGCAACGCCGTCCTCTTCGCGGGCTCCACGGTCATCATCGCGCTCCTGGCGCTCAACGTGACCGGCATCGGGTTCCTGGGCCTGATGGGCACCGTCGGCGCCGCGTCCGTGGCGATCGCCGTCCTCATCGCCGTCACCCTGACGCCCGCGCTGCTCAGCCTCGTCGGGATGCGGATCCTGCGGGGCGGCGAGAGGGCGCGCCTCGCGGACCAGGTCGGGCCCGCGCCGGTGGCGGCGGCCCGCCCGATCTCCGCGTCGCAGGCCATCGTCCGCGCGCTCGTCGGGATCGCCGTCCTCGCGGTCATCGCCATCCCATCCGCCTCGCTCCGCCTCGGGCTTCCGCTCGGCTCAGCCGACAACCCGGACACGACACAGCACAAGGCGTACGACCTGATCGGCGAGAAGTTCGGCGCCGGCGCCAACGGCCCGCTCCTGGTTGTCGCCGACCTGCCGGCGGGCACCACCGATGCGCAGCTGCTCGACGCCCAGGTCGCGGTGGCCAAGCAGCTGGCCGCCTTCGACGGTGTAGTGGCGGTGGCGCCGATCGGCGCCTCGGCCGACCGCACCGTCACCGCCTTCCAGGTGCTCCCCGCCGAGGGGCCGTCGAGCGTCTCGACCGAGCAGCTCGTCAAGGCGCTCCGGGCCGCCTCGCCGCTCGCCGGCGGCATCCCAATCGGCGTCGCCGGCCAGACCACCGGCAACATCGACATCAGCGCCAAGCTTGCCGACGCCCTGCCGCTCTACCTGGTCGTCGTGGTCGGGCTCTCGCTGCTGATCATGGTCGGGGTGTTCCGCTCGCTCTTCGTCCCGCTCGTGGCGACCGGCGGCTTCGTCCTCTCGTTCTTCGCCGCGCTCGGCGGCGTCGTGGCGATCTATCAGTGGGGCTGGCTCGGCGGGCTCTTCGGGGTCTCCACGCCGGCGCCGATCCTGAACTTCCTGCCGACGATCCTCGTGGGGATCCTGTTCGGCCTGGCGATGGACTACATGCTCTTCCTCGCGACCGGCATGCGCGAGGCGTTCGCCCACGGGGCGCCCGCGAAGACGGCGGTCGTCCTCGGGCTCCGTGCCGGGCGGGCCGTGGTCGTGGCCGCGGCAATCATCATGGCGTCGGTGTTCGGCGGGTTCGTCCTCTCGGACAGCGCGATCATCCGGCCGATCGGCTTCGCGCTCTCGTTCGGCGTGCTCGTCGACGCGTTCCTCGTCCGGCTGCTGATCATGCCGGCGCTGATGACGCTCGCGGGCGACTGGGCCTGGTGGCTCCCGCGCTGGCTGGACCGGCTGATCCCGAACGTGGACGTCGAGGGCGCCTCGCTCGAGCGGCGGCACCCGCACGTGGCGGCGGACCACCTCGAGCCAGTGTGACATCGCCGCGGCGCGCGCTCGCCTGTTTCGGCTTGCTTGACACGCCTCGACGCGGTCGGCCCCGCCGGAGGGCATGAAGGGGCTCGCGCTCGGTAGCCAGATGACACAGCCGCCGAAGGCCTCTGGGCCGACACCTCGGTCGTTTCAACCTGCCCGAGTGCTCCCACAGGCCCGACACTCGCTGCCGATGGCGACGGACGACGTCCCAGCTCCATGGTCCGAGCTCACCGCGACGAGGCCCGGCGCCGGCTCGACGCGCGGACGACGGCGCAGGCGGTGGCCATCGTCGTGCGGCACGGGGCCGCGCGATGACCGAGGCCACGCGCCCCGCCCCGGACCGACCCGCTCGCCGCCGCCCTGGCGTTCGCGGTCCGGGAGGCCGTGCGCCTGGCGGCCGAGCGCCGCGACGCGGGGCCGACCTTGATTGTCCCGCCCGGCAGAGCAACTGTGTCCGACGTGAAGCCGAAGCCCGAGGCGACCGCCGCATGACCGCCCGCGCCCTGCCCCGCTCGCTCGAGGACCTCCGCGGCCG